>CAYZXU010000016.1:0-31475 GCA_964482535.1 uncultured Desulfobacteraceae bacterium
AATGTTGATGAAATAAAGGATGCTCTCCCTGTATGCTACTATGTCAGAGTTGCAGAGTGGGGATTGAAGATAAGAATAACCGAACCTAAACCGAATAATTACAAGCCTTCGGCTGCATATACAGCTGCAACCGAGCAGAATAAAAAGGTTAAGGTTATTATAGACCCCAAAAAGGGACTTTTGAACTATAACGATCACGGCGGATCGCCATTCCCTGGTCCTAAAACACTTGGTACTGCGGAAGAAAATTTAATAACAGGAATGAAGATTCACTGGAACTGCGAAAAGAGCTATAAGGGAGACGATTTTGTCTATCCATATTTTGGTCATTTCATGGGCCCAAGGGGTGATGAAAGAGCCATAGGAGGCGCATGGGATGTTATTAAATGGGTGGGAAGAACCGACCTTGATCCAATAGGGTCATTTGAACCCAATCCAAAAGGTGTTGAGCATAAGGAGCTTATCTATCAGACATATCCCTTTGAGCTTAAAGGCACTTCCATATGCACTGTGAGGTATCTTGACGCTGAAAAGACGGACGATATGTGGATTTATATTGCAAGTCTCAGAAGGATCAGACGTATGTCAACTGCCCAGAGGTGTGATACATATATAGGTTCTGACTTTATATTTGACGACTTCAGGGGCTGTTCATGGAAGGTTGAGACAGCGTATCACAAATTTCTTGGAGAAAAGAATATGTGGTTAGTGATGAATCAGGTTGAAGATCTGAAATATAGTAAGGGGGCTCCATATCCACAGAGAACTAATCCTATTATGGAAAAACGGCCTTGCTATATAAATGAGGTTAAACACCATGATCCAAATTATATTTATGGAAAACGCATAGTATATTATGACAAGCAGACATATTTTCCGGTTACAACCGATGTGTATGATGTAAAGGGTCAGCTCTGGAAGTCTATCAATTATACTCAGAATATTTTGGATAAATGTCTTGACACACTTTCGTATGATGTTTACGATATGCAGGCAAGGTGTTCAACTCTTATGAGTTTTAAGGATCCAAAAGGCGGAAGTGGACAAATTGTAAATTATAATCCTGATCCTAATAACTATTCCACAGCATATCTGAAAAAACTTGGACGATAGTACCTTTGAAAAAGGTGAAATGAATTCCTGAGGTATCTTAGGGTTCGCTTAAAATGTAAAGTTATTTTTAATATATCCCTTAATTATTGATAAAAGTCAGAGTGAACTAAAGATGATGGTTTCGTAAAAAGTTGAATTTTACCTCTGCGCTGTCATTCCCATGAAAATGGGAATCCAGTATTTCCAAACAGTTACACAATTCATGGATTCCCGCCTTCGCGGGAATGACGACTTTTTACGAGTGCATCAAAGATGATCTTTAGTTTATATTGTCAAGATCTGAATGGGGCTCGAATTTTTTATGGGAAGCTATTGTTTTGAAAATTTTTGTTTTGTTTCCTCAAGTTCCTCCCAGCGCAAATAGAGTTTTTCAAGTTCTGTTTCAATTTCATCAAACTGCTTTTTTAGCGCAGCTATTTTGTTTCCCTGTTCTTTGTATAGCTCCGGGGTTCCCAATTTCGCAAAGAACTTGTCCTTTTGCTCTTCTTTTTCCTCAATGACCATGGGCAGCTCATTTAGCTCCAGGTTTTCCTTGAAACTCAGCTTGGTTTTCAACCTGGGTTTCAGCCTGGGACTTTTTTTCTCAATTTTTTTTTCTTTCTCTAAAGGGATGGCGCTCAAAGAACGCTCTTTCCATTCATCATATCCCCCTGCATTTTCTTCCACAACCCCATCTTTCCTGAAGCCCAGGGTGCTGGTTACTACATTGTTAAGAAATTCCCGGTCATGACTCACCAGAAGCAAGGTGCCCTTATAAGCCAGCAGGAGCTCCTCAAGAAGTTCCATGGTCTCCAAATCAAGATCATTGGTGGGCTCATCAAATACAAGAAGATTTGCAGGTCTGGTGAACAGCCTGGCAAGCAAAAGGCGATTCTTTTCTCCGCCGGAGAGTACCCTTACCGGCTGTGCAGCCCGGTCAGGTGTGAAAAGAAAATCTTGAAGGTAGCCTATAACGTGTTTCTGCCTTCCATTGAAATCTATTAGATCATTGCCGTTGGTTATATTTTCTTTAACGGTTTTATCTTCATCCAGCTTATTGCGCATCTGGTCAAAGTAGGCAATCTTTAGACGAGTACCGGTTTGTACCTTTCCTTTTTGCGGCTCAAGTTCCTGCGTTAGCAGCAGTTTAATAAGGGTGCTTTTTCCGCAGCCATTGGGGCCTATGATTCCTATTCTGTCACCCCTGAGTATGGTGGCGCTGAAATTTTTAAGAATAATATTGTTGCCGTAGCTAAAGCTGATGTCTTTTGCTTTTATAACTATTTTGCCGGAGGGGTTGCTTCCCTGTATTTCCATTCGGGCGGTGCCCTGCCGGTTTCTACGGGCTGCATGCTCATTCCGCATCTTTTTTAGAGCCCTGACCCTTCCTTCGTTGCGGGTTCTACGCGCCTTAATGCCTCTACGGATCCATTGTTCCTCTTTGGCAAGCTTTTTATCAAAGTTGACATTCTGCTGTTCTTCGGATTCAAGCCAGGCATCTTTGCGCTTTAGAAAGGTACGGTAATCGCAGCTCCAGTCAAAAAGGCGTCCACGATCCAGTTCAATAATGCGGTTGGCAATACGCTGCAAAAACATGCGATCATGGGTAACAAAGAATACGGTTTTTTCATAACGAACAAGGAAGTTTTCCAGCCATTCAATGGTTTCAACATCAAGGTGGTTGGTGGGCTCATCAAGGAGCAAAATATCAGGGTCATTGGCCAAAGCCCTTCCTAATAATACACGGCGTTTCATTCCCGCAGAAAGAGACCCTGCCTCCAGGCTGCCGTCCAACTTTAATAATGAAAGGGTTTTTTTGATTTGAGTATGCTTTTTCTGCCCTTCATAACTGCCGGGATGCCTGCTTTGCGTATTGCCGAATCCAGCGGCAATACAGTCATAAATTGGACCTGAAAGTATGTCCGGAATATCCTGGGACAGAAGAGATGTCCTGATATGTGATTTTATAATGCGCCGACCGCTGTCCTGCTCAATGGAGTTGTGAATGATTTTCATGAGGGATGATTTACCGGCGCCATTACGTCCCAGGAGGCAGATCTTTTCCCCTTCATGTATCTGGAAGCTGATATCATCCAGAAGTGTGGGCCCCCCGAATGAAAGTGATATGTTCTGAAGATTAATTAAGGCCATATTTTAGATTAATTCAACCCTAAACCAACCACTAAACCCACAGCAATACCTAAACCAACAAACATAGATCCTATAACTATACCAATAGCGATATTACCATTGCCTAACTGCTTTGACGTATCAAAAGGTGTAATCCCGTCCAGTATTTTATAACCCAGCATCATAAATAAAATGGTCAATAAAGCGCCTAAAATCGCATATATAAAATTTGATACAACAATAGCTATTTCCATGATTCACACCTATTTTAATATCTGTTTAATGGATTTAATTTTCGTCACATAGTTCAGGGTTTCCTTACTGTGTTTACCTGTAACCTTAGGCAATGTTTGTTCTATGGAACTCCATAAATCAGGATTTATACCTGTTCGTTTTGCATGTCTTTGTGCTTTAATAATATTCCCTTTGCCTGCGTTATAAGCGCCGAATGTGAAATCCAGGCGGTCTTGAAATGGCCTGTCTGCTTTAAATAAATTCCAGATAGAACGGTTATAGGAAATACCCGCTGCAATATTCCACTGTGGGCTGTTGCCACTGCCTTTAATATACCGATGACGTTTAATAATTTCTTCATAAGTTGTCGGCATAATCTGCATAAGCCCAATAGCGCCCACATGGGATTTAGCATTTTTTTTAAGTCTCGATTCCGCTATTGCCTGGGCCTTAAAATGATGCCAGTTAAAAGCCGGGCCAAAATTACGTTTAGTGTATTTTGAGAAGTATTTGTCATAACGGGTGACGTTGTTATAACGGTGGAAGTCTTCTCCATAAGCCGTCGAATTCATCATCAAAAACAGGATAATTATGAGCCTTGCCACAAATATTGCCTCACTATGAAATAAATATGATCCTGGTATTTTTATGCAAAAGGATCCAGCGCCAGACTGGTCTGAATGTGAATAATTGTCAATACTTTTTGAAAGATTAACTTGCTTCCGGCAGGTATCCGCTGGATGGAGGACCAGTAACTAAAAATGAGCATTTACCTGTTGACCATCCTGTCTATTGCATCAAATAATTCCACAGGTTTTATAGGCTTGGACACATAGTCATCCATACCTGCTTCAATGAATTTTTCTCTGTCGCCTTTCATGGAGTGAGCGGTCAGGGCAATGATAGGGATGCATGGGTTTGATGATTGTTTCTCTGTGTTACAAGTACCGCATTTAGCGCTCCGGATTGTCTTTGTGGCTTCGATCCCGCCCATTACAGGCATCTGTATATCCATCAACACTAAATCATAACATCTCTTTTCAAGAGCTTCAACAGCGAGTCTGCCATTATCAACCACAGTAACCGAATGACCATGTTTTTCAAGGATTTTTTTTGCCACCATCTGGTTGACCTTGTTGTCCTCTGCCAGGAGGATGTTAAGTTTTTTCCTTTCCTCTTTTATGGTATGACGGGTAATAAGATTTTGCTTTTTATGATTATCAGGGGCTTCTTTTTTTTGTCCCAGTGTTTGTACTATCATGTCAAAAAGGAGAGACTGATTGACCGGTTTGGGTATATAAGAGGAGATTCCGAGCTCTTTGCACATTGCGGCGTGACCTCTTTTTGCAATGGATGTGAGCATGATTATTCGTGTATGTTTCAGCCAGCCGTTTTTCTGTATCTGTCTTGCAAGGGAAAAGCCGTCAATACCCGGCATATTATAATCAAGAAAGATAAGGGCATAGGGGCTGTTATTTTCAAGGGAGATCTTTATGGTCTCCAACGCATCTTCGCCTCTATGGGCAGTATCAGGCACAAGCCCCCAGTTCTTAAGAATTGTGCTGAGGATGCGGCTGTTGAACTCGTTATCATCCACCACAAGTACCTTTAATCCTTCAAGGTTGATCTGCACATCGTCAGATGGGATGGTCGCATCCCTGTTTTTCTGAAGATCCAGGACAACGGTAAATGAAAAGGTTGTCCCTGAACCGCGTTTGGATTGTTGTGTGTTTGCTGCTGTTTGATGATTGCCAATGGATAATCTGGAATCTTCAATCCAGATTTTTCCTCCCATCAACTCAACGAGTTGTTTTGATATGGTTGTGCCGAGGCCTGTGCCGCCGTATTTTCTGGTGGTTGAGCCGTCTGCCTGGGTAAAACTCTTAAATATCGCTTCCCTTCGCTCTTCCGGTATACCGATGCCGGTATCCGAGACAGAAAAAAGGAGCTTAACGGAATCGGGAAGTTGTTCTGCCACTTCCATCTGGAAGAGTATTTCCCCTTCATGGGTAAACTTGACTGAATTTCCCAAAAGATTAATGATAATCTGACGCAGGCGGCCGGGGTCGCCTGTGACCGCATCAGGAACCAAATGATCAATATAAGAAATCAGTTCAATGCCTTTGGGTTCGGTTTTAAAAACCATTTGTTTGATAATGGAATCGATTGTGGCACGCAGACCAAAATCGATTTTTTCTATCTCCAACCGGCCTGCCTCCACCTTGGAGAAATCGAGGATATCATTTATGATATTCAGCAGGTTATCGGCCGAGGATTTTACAATCTCAAGGTTTTGCCGCTGCTCGTCGGTAAGCCTGGTACTGAGGGTCAACGCCGTCATACCGATGACTCCGTTCATGGGCGTACGTATCTCGTGGCTCATGTTGGCTAAAAACTCACTCTTGACCCTGCTTGCGGTCTCGGATGCATCCCTTGCTGCTTTGAGTTCTTTTTCCGCACGCTTTCGCTGGGTGATATCCTGAGCAATAGTCAGCATGCCTATGAAGGTGTCATTTTCATCATTGAGAGGGGATGTATTAAAGGCTGCTGGAAAGATCTCGCCATTTTTTCTTTTTAGATATATTTCTTCCTCATATTTCTTATTGATTAATATCGTATCCGCTATTTTTTCCAGAATCCCTGATTCTACGGCGTCCCTCGGAAAAATATCCGAGATATGCATCCTGCCTGCGGCATCTTCTTCTGTGTAACCTAAAACCAGACCGGCGCCCCTGTTCCAGGAAATAATATTTCCGTCATAATCGCATGTGATAATGCAAAAATCCGTGGCAGCATCCATTATAGAGCGGTTGAACATGTCGGTCTTTTTAATCCTGTGTTTTAGATCCCGTTTTTCCAGAGAACGCTCCACTAACATCTCCAGCTCCTCTATGTCCACAGGCTTTAACAGGAAATCGCTTGCCTTCAGCTTTAGAGACTCCACAGCGGCATCAAGATCGCCGTGGCCGGTGACTACAATTACCTCGGCATCTTCATCTATTTTTTTTATGGCCTTTAGTACAGACAGCCCGTCCATGCCTGGCATCTTCAGATCCGTGAGGACAACGTCCGGTCTTTCCTCAAGAAAGGTCTCTATGCCCTTTTGGCCGTCGGCAGCTGTTATTACCTGGTAATCGTCCATCTCCAGGTATTTCTTTATGCTTTTTCTGATCATCTCTTCATCGTCGATTACCAGTATTTTTCCCATTTTTGTCTCCATTATCTCTTTCAAGGCAGAAAGTGGTTTAAGCTTCAACGGGCAGCCCGACACGGAAAGTCGTCCCCACATCCTTTTCCACCTCAAAGCTGATGCTTCCTTTAAAATTCTTGATTATACTATAGCTTATACTCATGCCAAGACCGGTGCCCTTGCCGACCTCTTTTGTTGTAAAAAAGGGCTCAAATATCTTTTCCCTCACACTATCGGGTATTCCCCCTCCGATATCGGAAATAGTCACCACTGCCTGTCCGTTCTCGGCAAAAGATCTTATATTAAGCAGTTTTTCATAATCTGTATCATCACCCATAATTTTTGTTTCCCTTTCATCCATGGCATCCCTGGCATTGGTTATTATATTTAAAAAGACCTGCTCAAGTTTATTGGCATCGGCCATTACCTTTGGCAATGATTCATCAAGTTCAAACTTAATCTCAATCTGATGCAATCTTAACTGCTCGCCTACAAAATTGAGGGAATCCTGAAGGGGGATATTCATGTCAATCGCTTCTGTCTCAATCTCTTTTGACTTTCGGGAAAATGTGCGCATGTGATCGATAATCTTCCTGATCCTTTCTATCTGGGAGTCGGTGATGGCAAGCTCTTCCTGAAGCATTTCAGGGGATATGTTTTTGCCTTTTTTTGAAAAATGAAGCATGCCTGTTGTGGTTATTTTGATCACATTCAAAGGCTGGTTAATCTCATGGGCAATGCCTGTTGCCATTTCACCAAGGGATGCCAGTTTGCTCGATTGAACCAGCTGTCCTTCTTTTTCCTTTAGTTCCAATGTCCTTTCTTCCACCATTTTTTCCAGGTTTTCAGTATATTTCAGGATCTGTTTTTCCAGCTTCACTTTTTCTCTGATGTCTCTTGCCACCCCTATTGCACCGATGATCATACCTGTTTCATTTTTTAAGGGACCTGTATTGAATGAAACCTTAATGCTTTCTTTTTTTTTGCTGAAAATTGTTGCCTCCACTCCCCGGAAATTCTTTCCTTGCAGTGCTTTGGCTGATGTTTTTTTTATGTCATTATCATCTTTATTATCTCCAAACACTATGCCCAGATGCTCTCCTTTTAATTCATCTGCAAAATATCCTAAAATATCAATGACTGCCTTATTTATCCTGGTAATTATCCCCTGGTTATCAATTACGAAAATCATATCCGTCTGGCTTTCGATGACTCTTGCAGAAAATTCTTTTTCAGCGGTAAGATCTTTGGTGTATCTCTTAAGGTTCACTGCCATTTTATTAAATCCTGAAGCAAGCACCCCGATCTCGTCTTTTTTTTTTGACTTAAGACGAAAATCAAAATTTCCCCTGCCTATTATTTCAGCACCGGCAATCACTTTATTAAGAGGAGTTGTGATAATCACTCTGGATGTTAGAACAATCATTCCCGAGAGCAGAAGGAGAAAAAAAACAAAAAAGATAACCACTAAATTACGATTGTTTGATAACTCATTCATTAAAGGGGTCATGGTTAAACAGACAACTGCCCTGCCTATTGTTTTCCTGGGTAAATTTTCCCCGTCCTGGGAAAAGATATCTTCCTCCATGGATATTTCACCGCCGGTGGTAAAAACAGGAGCTGTGATAAAAAGGCAGGGCTTCCCTTGATAATGGTTCTCTTTTGCTCTTATCCTGGAATCGGTCTCCTTAGGGGGAAATGAGTTTTTCGGTTGAAACAAGATAAAATCCTCTTTAGCATCGGCAGGCAGTGCTGCCACCACTTTTCCTGCCTGATCCAGGAGTAAGGCCGCCACCACATCATCTTCATGAAGCAGACCTGTCATCAATTTTACAAGGTCCTCTTTGTTTCTGCTCAAAAGGCCGAACTCGCTGTTATAGGCAAGATTCACAGTCAAAGTCGTTCCCCGCTTTTCAAAAAGAGATTTTACCCTGAATTCGTTATGCCGGATTAAAAACAGACCGAAAGTCATCCCCATCGTCGTAATTACAAACCAGGCTACTATATTCAATTTGGCGCTTAACTTTAAATTGACCATTTGCTTTGATTTTGTCCTTAGTTCCTAATATTTAACCGCATTTTTTAAAAGCCTGGGCGGGATGTTTATTCCCAACAGCTTTGAAGTGTTCATATTAATTTCTAATTTTATATCATGGGGCAGGCTCACCGGTATTCTGGATGGATCTGCGCCATTGAAAATGCTTATGGCAATGGCGGCGGCCTCATTCCCCTGTTCCTTATAACTTGCGCTAAGACAAAAAAGGGCGCCGGCTTTGACATACTGCTCGGATGCCCCCATAAACGGAAATTTATGGCGAAGGGTGAAGAGCAATATCTGTCTTATGGTTTTGCGGTTGTATACTCCTGGGTCCGGTATTGCCCATAAAAGGTCAACTTTTTGACATAAGGTTTCAAGGGCAGGGATAATACCCTCTATTCCGTCAATCTTCCTGGCGATTAATTCTATCCCCTCTTTTTGGGCAATAGAGGCAGCGGCTTTGATTATATCTTCGGAATATTCCATCTGCCAGATTACGCCAATCTGCCTGATATCGGGCATAACCCTTTTTATCCACTTAAGCTGTTCCTCCAAAGGAATATCTAAAGCCGTGCCGGCAAGATTATTGCCGGAGCCGCTCCAGTCGGCTGCAAATTTGAGACGCACAGGATTAAGGACCATGGAAAATACAATGGGGATTTCACAAAATTCCGGTAAAAGTACCCTTGTAGCAGATGTGCCTGCCGCAAAAATAAGATCAGGCTTATCATTATCTATCTTTCTGACAAGCTCTTTTTTTCCTCCTGTTTCATCAAGAATATATTTTGAAAATGTTGCTTTTTTTTGCAGCCTGTTTTCGAAAGCCTCGGCAGCCTGATTATAAGGAGAGCGATTACCGGATGTTACAATGACAACGACTTTTAAATCTTTTGCATAAGAAGCGGCTGGAAACATCAATAAAAAAATGCATATTATTAATTGAATGAATTTAAGCATGCTGCCTATTCCTTAAAACCTGTACCTTGCAGTAATCCATCCGCTTATTCCCTCACGGGGAAAGTCGCTTTCCATTCCAGTCAGGTTCATATCCGGCGAGGGGTCTTTATAATCCTCATCTAAAAGATTAAAAATCGAAACAGATAGTTCGAAATTTTTAAAGAAATTGTGAAGGAAAAGACTTGTGTCCAACCGTTCATGGGAAGAAATATCACTCCTTGGATCTCCTTGAGCCCGCTTCTTTTTTCCACAGACCTGAAAATTTGCATTCAGGGTAAGGCACCGGTTCAATTCAAGATTGCCGCCTATATTTCCCTTATGCCTGGCCACATCCGGCAGGTCTCTATGGGTTTCATCATCTTCAGCATCTTGAAAGGTATAGTTTAAGTAAAATGTAGATTTATCATTCAGCCTGGCGTCAAATTCCAGTTCAACTCCACTTACGGTTATATCCCCAATATTTTCATAGGTTGTGGCCGTATTTTTTATAAGATCTTCAATCTTGCTGTGAAAACAGGTGATACTTCCTTTAAAAGCCGGGTTCAACTTATAGAAAAGACCGGCTTCATAGGTCTGAATGATTTCAGGGTCCAAATCAGGATTTCCTTCAATTGCACCGTTGTTTTTATTATAAAGCTCTTCCACACTGGGAGCCCGAAATGCCATGCCGTAAAGAAGTTTCAGGTTTGCTTTGTCACTGATACTCCAGTTAATGCCGACCCTGGGATTGGTTGTGCTTCCGGAAATGCTGTAATTATCATGCCTGACACCCATGGTAAGATTTACATCTTTGATAATATCTTCCCATTCGTCCTGAAAATATACTGCCCATATTTCCTGTGTAACATTATATTTATTCCAGTTTAAGGGATGGTTGCCCGTTCTCCGATACCAGGGAACAGGCTCATAGGTTTCCATGCTGAAATTGCTTTCCATCCCGAGTTTATGCCGTTTAAACCGTTCAAAGAGAAAACCCCAGGTGAGATAATTTTTGGATAATAGCTGGTAACCCAATCTTATCTCACTGCCGATATTATCATCTTTATAAAAGGCTGCCATCTTCATGCCGTCAGGATAATAGCCCTCCGGCATAGTCTCAAAGAAGGTGTCAAAATCGTAGTAGTCGTAGTAAACCCTGGTGAAAAGGTTGAGCTTGTCGCTTAGCTTCCTTTCGTAGTCGAGCTCGACGAAATACTGGGTATATTTCTGTTTAGTATCGTCATTAAGGATATAAGCAATTCCAAGATATGGACCTTCCTCTTTTTCATGGCGCTTAAACAACAGGGTAAAATCATGATATTTTGCTTTTAGATTGATATCGGAAACCTCTCTCGGGAACAGGGTTTCTCCGGAATTACCAAGCCCATCGGATCTTATTTTCAATTCGTCGCCGTTGGTGTCATAGTATTCAAAGGAACCTGAAATTCCAAATTCACCCCACCTCTTCCCAAAGACAACGGTCTCTTTATGAAAGTCAAAGCTACCGGCGCTTGCGCAAACCTCAAACCCGTCTATGTCCTCAGGGTCTCTGGTAATAATATTTACAACTCCTAAAAAAGCGCTGGTGCCGTAAAGGGCAGATCCAGGGCCCCTGATTATCTCCACCTGTTTGATATATTCCACCGGCATAAGATCAAACTGGGAAAAATTCCATGGCACAGCCGCAGTCTGGGGCTCATTCATACTATGACCATCCACCATGAACTTGATCTTTTCAGAGTTGAAGGTTTTTACTCCCCGTACCTCCAGTTCCATCTGACCCATATAATTAATTGATGTTCCAACGCCAGGAATCCGGTGGAAATATTCCCCCAAATTTCTAACCCCCATCTTTTTTAATTCTTCGCCTGTAACCACCGTTACGATGGCAGGGGCATCATAAATCTTATGGGGACTCTGGGTGGCAATGGAAACTATGGGAATCTCTTCAAAGAGAAACTCTTCGGTAAACTCTTCCTGAGCCAGAGCCGGAATTGCAATTAAAATGGCCATAAATGTCAAAAATATATTTTTTTGCATATAAAAAGCCCTCTTTATTTTTTAATAATTTAAAGCAATTTTTGTGCCAGGAAATGAGACCTTTGTGTGATTTTGGGGACACCCTGCTTGGGACTCGCACAAAAACAACTTTACATTTTAAGCAAAGATGATAACTAAATATACTCTGCGTCGAGTCAGGATATGTACCATTTAATAGTATAAAAAAAGGAGTTTTCTTGTGGACAAAGTTTTTGCTGTATTTATTGTGCTGCTGGCGGCAATATATCTATTACGCAAATTTTATCTCGTTTTTAAAGGAAAAGATACAGGATGCGGATGCGAATCCTGTGATTTGAAAACAAAAGCAGACCCTTGCTCTTGCCAGGCAAAAGAGGTCTTAAAA
The DNA here is from genome assembly GCA_964482535.1 of uncultured Desulfobacteraceae bacterium. Lineage (GTDB taxonomy): Bacteria > Desulfobacterota > Desulfobacteria > Desulfobacterales > BuS5 > CAYZXU01. The sequence continues at coordinate 12,025 of CAYZXU010000016.1, forward strand.
GATACGGATCAATCTTCGTGAATGGTTTTAACCCTCCCCACAAGGCCATTTTCCAGGCGAACCTTTATTCCATGGGTATGTGTAGCGGATTTTGTCAGAATATCCCCAACAATGCCTTTGGTAAGCTTTCCGGTTCTCTGGTCATGCTTTAATACAATGGAAACTTTCATGCCAGCCAAAATATCGGCTCTTTTTGTTCCGCCAGTCATTTAAAAACTCCTTTATCATTTTTATTTTTATTGCCCATTTTTAAAAATTTTGATTATCTTATCAAAAGAGTCAATTTTTATATCATATAGAGCATCAAAATTAACGTCAAAGCCTTTTGCATCATAGAACAATATTTTTATGAAATTTAAACCTAAAACCATAGTAATATTTTGTCCGAACTGGGTGGGTGATGTTGTAATGGCAACCCCTGCTGTTCGTTGTTTTGAAGAAAACTTTCCCGATGCAAAGATTGTCGGCATCATAAGGAAATATGCAAAGGGGGTAGTCGATGATTTCCTATGTTTTGACAGCGTAATTGCATGTGAAGATAAGACCGCTTCAGGATTCTTTGATATAGTTAAGCTGTTGCGAAAGCTCAAACCGGATATGGGGATTTTATTGTCCAATTCAATGAGATCCTCTTTGATATTATGGTTAGGCGGTGTTAAAAAGATTTTTGGATACCGCAGGGCAGGCAGGTCGGCGCTTTTAAGCGGCGGCCCTGAGCCTCTCTACGAGGGAAAAGATATTATGCCTGTGCCCATGGTTGAATATTATCTTGAAATATGCAGATATCTTGATCTTGAAATTCCAGATAAAACAAAACCCGAATTGTATTTTTCAGATTCAGTAAAAAAAAAGGGGAATGAGCTTTTGGATAGATATGGGATTATTCCTGGTGATATGGTCATAGGAATGAATCCTGGAGCTAAATTCGGGTCATCAAAATGCTGGCCTCCTGAATATTTTGCCAGGCTTGCAGAACTCTTTGTTGATAAATATGATTGCAAAATACTGCTGTTTACAGGGCCCGGCGAAGATGAAATAGCTGAATCTATTATTAGTTTAAGCAGAGCAAAAATTATTGATACATGTCCTGACAGGGTTGATCTAAGGCTTTTAAAACCCCTAATTAAAAGATGCAGCCTTCTTGTTACAAACGATACAGGTCCGAGACATTATGCCGTGGCTTTTGATGTTCCGGTTGCGGTGATTATGGGTTCCACCGATACCAGGTATACAAATTCCAATCTTGATAAAACCTGTATACTTCGCGAGGAGCTTGACTGCTCTCCATGCCACAGGAAAAAATGTCCTTACGGCCATGAATGCATGTTAATGATAAAGCCTGAGGCAGTATTTCAGGAAAGTTCAAAACTGCTTGAGGAGTTTTTTAAAAAATGAAGTCTTCTTTTTATAGAAAAACCTGGTCCAAATTATCTGAAAAATCTCCCGGAATGCCTGAGCTGATACGCCTCTCGAGACAGGTTGCATACTCTTTTTTAGATTATTATCTAAAGGACTGCCGGTATGAAGAAGGTTTTATTGATCTGCTTTGCCGGATGTCCACGTTTTCAGACGATCCTGCATTAAACAAACCTGCTGCAGTTGCCCTGTTTGGTATTATAATAGAAAGCCTGTGCGATGATTTTGAAGAGCTTCAAACAGAAACCTATAACAGGGTTATGACCCAGGTTATCTCCTTTTGCCGCAAAATACCCGCAGGAAAAGAACTTGATAAAACCTTAAATGAATTTGGAGTTTTCAACTCAAAATATTTGATTGAGCGTATCAGTAAAATCAGGAGTAATGGTCTTATTTTATCAAAAGAAAAAAAGATTAAAAAAATACTCCTGTTGTCCAGAATAACCATAGGCGCTGATGTTGCAGTTACCAGTGTAATTATACAGCGGTTTGCAAAGATTTTTCCTGAAGCCAAAATTGTGCTTATGGGACAGGATAAATTAAAAGAGGTTTATGGGGGAAACCCGGATATCAAAATAAGGGATATTAAATACTTAAGAAAGGGTGGGCTTCTTGAACGCCTTTCAAGCTGGCATAATGTGTTGAAGCTTATTCATGAAGAGACCCAAGGGTTGCCGCCCGAAGAAGTAATCCTTGTTGATCCTGATTCCAGGCTTTCACAACTGGGGATTTTGCCTCTTATTTCCTCTGACCGGTACTTTTTCTTTGACAGCCGTTCAGATATATCATTCAGCAAAACCCTGTCCATGCCTGAGCTGGCAAATGTATGGGTTGACACCTTAACACCAAGAAAGGATTTTTGTTATCCCTGTGTATGGCTTACTGAAGATGTAAAGGCTGTTTCAGCATCTTTGTTGGAAAAAATTCGGGGTTGCGGGGCCAAAAAAATTATAGTTGTGAATTTTGGGGTTGGCGGAAATTATCGCAAGAGGGTAGGGGAACATCTGGAGGAAAAACTTCTCCTGAAACTTCTTGAGGAGAAAGGCACTGTAATTTTGCTTGACAAGGGCTTTGGTGAAGAGGAGTCTGCTTTAATTAATTTATTGCTTGATATTATTGAAAACAGGGGGTATCAGGTTGCACACGCTGAATTTGCATCTAATGCGGATTTGAAGATTTCCCATGGTGTTGTGGGGATCCGTACAAAGATAGGTGAGATATCAGCCCTTATATCTAAAAGCGATGAGTTTTTAGGATACGACTCTGCATGCCAGCATATTGCTGCGGCTCTATGCATTCCCTGTGTAACAATTTTTGCAGGATCAAATAATATGCGTTTTATCAGGCGCTGGAGTGCATTCGGACGGAAGGCAAGCCGTATTGTGCATGTGGATACCCTGTCAGACCCCGGGGCTGTCGATGAAGATGATATTGTTGACCGTATAATGTATACAAGGAAACTACATAATATATAACAAAGTAAGAATACAGACTAAATGAAGATACTATTTATATACCCTAACGAAAATTCACAATTGGGATTTAACTACGGAATAGCTCATATCTCCGCAGTGCTTAAAAAAAAAGGTCATGATGTTGAACTGTGGCAGCTTTGCGACCATATAGAACCGCTTCCTTTGAGAGAAGAATTCATAAGCCGCATAAAAAAAATATCTCCTGACCTCATCGGTTTTTCTGTTGTAACAAATCAATGGCTATTTGCAAAAAAGCTTGCAGGATGGATACGCAGCTCTTTATCTGTTCCCCTTATATGCGGCGGTATTCATGCCATGGCCGCAGGAAAAAATATCCTTGAATCGGGTTTGTTCGATTATATTATGCAGGGAGAGTCCGAAGATGCTTTTCTTGAATTTGTTGAAAAAATGTCAAAGAATGAGAGCATTGATAATATAAAGAACCTTGGTTTTATTAAGAACGGCCAAATAAGGATAAATCTTTTAAGAGCCCTTCCTGATTTAAAAAAACTTCCATTTAAAGATTATGATATTTTTGATTTTCAAAAAATTATCGATGCTAAAAACGGCTGGGTAGGTTTAATGGGCTCCCGGGGATGTCCTTTTTCCTGTACATACTGCTTTAACCATCAGATGGTTGCGCACTATAGAAAAGATTTGCATTGCAGCTTTAAAAAACTAAACTATATCAGACATTTTGATATAAAACAGATAATGGATGAAATCAAATATCTTCTTGAGCATTATAAAAACATCAAAATGTTTATTTTTGATGATGATCTTTTTACTTTTTACAAAGATTATGTAAAAGAGTTTTGCACGGAGTATAAAAAAATTTGCTCCATACCTTTTGTTGTTAATGCCCATGTTGGTTTTTTTGACAAAGAACGGGCAAGGCTGCTTGCCCGGGCAAATTGCAGGATTGTTAAATTCGGAGTGGAGAGCGGCAGTGAGCGTGTGCGGGAGATTGTTTTAAGGCGTAGAATGACAAATAAAAAGATTGTGAAATCAATAGAGTCTGCCCGTGAGTATGGATTGCACACCTCTGTTTTTTTGATGATAGGGCTGCCTTATGAATCCCATGAAGAGTTAATGGAAACAGTAAAGCTGATGAGTCGAGCAATGCCGGGCCGTTACAGGTGGTCGTTCTTTTTCCCTTTTCCGGATACCAAAGCTTATGATTTGAGCGTGGAAGGAAAGTATATAAATCAGGACAAGATGAAAAATATGGAAAATTTTACTGAAGGGTCATGCCTTGATTTCGGAGAAGAGCATAATTTGTTTCTTAAAAAGGTTGGCAAGGTAATGCCCTGGTTTGTAAATGCAAATTCTGATCTTCTCGTTGCTGATTTTTATAAAAAAAAGGTTGAAGAGATTGTCGGGCTTGATGCCGTATCCTGGGAGGAAAGAGAAATAAATATTTATGAGGAGGATAAAAGGATCTCTGAAAAATTTGTAAAAGAGGGTTTAACCCACTATGCAATAAAATATAATCCTTTTATGGGAGTAATCTCCGATTATTTTACAACTGAGACTTAATAACCCCCAGAAAACATATCCATCCAGGATTCAAATTTCAAGACCTTGTCATGACCGTACTTTTCAAGCCCTGCTATTATCTTCTCAACAGGTATCTCCTGATCAGGGGGATGAGACCCTTTTGAAAAAAACTTGTCTGCAAAGCATATTATCTGCTCTTCAATTGAAACAGGGAGCATATCCCTTTCCGGTAAGGGCAGATTATTATCCTTAATTTCCCGGGCTGAAATCCCTGTTCCAACATGGCGTTCGCATACAAGCGCATGTTTAAACAGCCCTTTTTTTTCAAGAATGCTGCGACCAAGCCAGCCATGACAGATATAAGGATATTTGCCATGGCAGCCAAGATCAGGGGCATCAGTGAGAAAAATACCTATGTCGTGGAGCATGGAAGCTTCATGTATGAATTTTAGATCAGGATTAAGGTGCGGCACATTTAATGCGATGCTTCCGGCTTTTTCTGCTACCCTGCTGCTATGCATCATAAGCAGATCAAATGCAAAAGATTTGGGGGTATAAAATTCTTCAATAATGTCTGTTGGATTCATTTGATTAAAATTTTTTTGACAGGAGAGCTTCCTCCATAAAAGGTGAAAGATTTCCGTCAAGAACACTGTTTACGTTTCCTGTTTCAAGTTTGGTGCGGTGATCCTTGACCATCTGATATGGATGAAGGATGTATGACCTTATTTGACTTCCCCAGGCTATGTCATCTTTTGAATCATGGATTTCCTGCAGAGCTTCATTCTGTTTCTGTTTTTCATGCTGATAAAGCCTGGCTTTAAGCACCTTCATAGCCATTTCCCTGTTTCTGTGCTGGGATTTTTCCTGCTGGCACTGAACAACAATTCCTGTGGGCAGATGAGTGATGCGCACTGCGCTGTTTGTCTTGTTCACATGCTGCCCGCCTGCTCCGCTGGCCCGGTAAACATCTGTGCGCAGGTCTTTGTCTTCGACTTCCACAGATATCTCTTTGTTTAACTCAGGATATACAAATACAGAAGCAAAGGAGGTGTGGCGTTTGCTGTTTGCATTAAATGGAGAAATCCTCACAAGGCGGTGTACGCCATTTTCGGTTTTTATATATCCGTAAGCATATTCACCGCTGACTGTAAAAGTAACAGACTTGATTCCTGCCTCGTCTCCAGGCTGCAAATCAATGATATTATTTTTAAAACCTTTGTGTTCAGCCCAGCGCAGGTACATCCTGAGGAGCATTTCAACCCAGTCCTGGGCTTCGGTTCCACCGGCTCCTGCATTTATGGATACAATTGCGTTGTTTTTGTCTTCAGGGCTGTCTAACATAACTTCAACAGACAGAGCTTTTATTTTTTTTTCTATGCCGCTGATCTGTTGAAAAACTTCATCTATTATTTCGGAATCTGATTCCTCCATGGCAAGATCGGTCAGGATTTCACTTTCTTCCAGCTCATTTTTGATTTTGTTGAAATTATTTATTGCGCAAGTCAAAAGAGTTCGTTCCTGAAGTACGGTTTTTGTTTTTTCAGGTTCATCCCAGAAATGTTCTTTTGAAATCAGGACTTCAATCTCTTTTAATCTTTTTTCTTTGCCGGCAAGGTCAAAGATAGCTCCCGATCTGTGATAATTTTAAGAAAAGATCCTTTATGTTTTGTTTAAGCTCGATTGACATTATTTTCTCCCTTTAAAGTTAGCCTTTTTATAAATAAAACACTCAGCAGCACTATAATACAAATATATACAAATATATCACCAAAGCGAGTGTAAAAGCTATGATTATTAAGCAGAGGAATTGATTGAGCAAGAACTTTTTCTGTAAAAAGATCTGTTTTGCCTTTTATTCTGCCCACAGGGTCGATAAAACCGCTGATGCCGGTATTTGCGGATCTTGCCAGGGATCGTCTGTTTTCAACTGCCCTGAATACAGCCATGGAAAAATGCTGGTATGGAGCGCTGGTTTTGCCGAACCATGCATCATTGGTGATATTGACAAGTAAGGTTGCATTATTCTTGACCATTGCCCTTGACAGACCGGGAAAAATTATTTCGTAACATATCTGTATTCCAATTCTGTTTTTACCGAGTGCAACTGTTTTTCCTTTTTGGCCTGATTTGAAATCACCCACACCTTCAACTATTTTTCCGAGAAAGGGAAAGAACCTGCTAAAAGGGATATACTCACCAAATGGGACAAGGTGTGTCTTGTCATACTGTGCCACAGACCTGCCGTCAGGATTTACAAGATAAGCGCTGTTGTAAAATTCATTCTGTTTATTATTCAGCTTAAATGACGGGCTCCCTATTAAGAAGTATGAACCTGTATCCCTGATTCCCTTTTCAACTATTTGGGTAAGCCTTTTATTTATCAGAAAATAAAAAGGTGCTGCTGTTTCAGGCCATACAATTAAATCAGGTTTTTGGTTTGTTGACATTTGGCAGTTATCCGGTCGGGACATTCTAATATATTTTTTGGTTGTGCTTTCCTGGAACTCTCTATCCCACTTTACAAGCTGATCAATATTTCCCTGTACAAGGGCAACCTTTAATGAAGGTGAAGTTGAAATGAGTCTGTCCATACAGTTTATGCGCCATTTTCCATAAAAAAACAGAAAGGAAAATAATAATAAAAAAATCAGACATGCTGCTGCAAGAATATGACCTGTCACCTTAAAACAGTGCAGCTTTTTTTTTGTTATATGGAGAAATAAAAAACAGATGGTTATATTGCCAAGAATAATCAGGAATGACACCCCGTAAACCCCTGTAAAATCTGCAATCTGTATAATAGGCAGCCACTTAAACTGAGAGTATCCTGCAAGCTCCCAGGGAAAGCCTGACAACATAAAAGAACGGGTATATTCAAGACAGACCCAGAGTATGGGCGCAATAAAAAAAGATGCAGCCGGTTTTAAATTAAGCCATGTGAAGCATGCCGAAAATATGGCAAAATACAGTGCCAGGTATGCGGCAAAAATAACAAGTATGCTGACGCTTATGTAAAAGGCAATATTGCCGTAGGTTTGCATTGTGTTTATAAGCCAGTACAAGAGTGTAAGATAATGCACAAATCCTGCTGTCATACCCGCAAAAAAACTTTTTTTTATACTTGTATTTCTAAGGGAAACAAATAACGGAACAAGTGCAAACCATGCAAACCATGCAAGCCCGATCTTGGGAAATGAACAGGTAAGAAGCAGTCCGCTTAATGCTGCCCAAGACATTTTTTTTATATCTGTTTTTTCTTCTTCTTTCATAGCCTCCGGTTTCATCACCTCTATTTTATCAACTTGAAACTTTTTATGTATCGTTTTGCCAGATCCACATAGATTTTTCGGCCATTTATTAAAAAATCCCTGTGCCTCGTTTCAAGATCTCCTATCTGCCTTGCAGGAGAACCTGCATAAATTTTATTGGAGGGTATTACCTGATTTTTTTTAATAAAGGAACGTTCTCCTGTTATAGACCATTTTTTTATAATGGAATGATCACACAAAATGGACTGCATACCTATGAGCGTGGAATCTTCGATTGTTGAATCATGAATCATAACCATGTGGCCGATGATAACCCCGTTGCCTATGCTCATTTTTTCTGCTGCGTGTATTATAACACCTTCTTCCACTGCAGTTTCATCACCTATTATTATTGGCCCGAAATCTCCCCTTATAACTGCATTAAACCCTATATAACAGTTTTTACCTATTCTGACATCCCCGATAATTTCAGCGCTGGGCGCAATCCATGTGCCTTTGCCGATAACAGGCTGTTTTCCGTCAAATTCAAAAAGAGGCATATTGCTTCCTTCAATACTCAATGTAACTTATATTTATTTAACTTCTTGTTAAACCCGCTTTTCCCTATTCCCAGCAGGTTTGCGGCATTTGACTGGACATTATTTGTTAATTTCAATGCTCTTTTAAGCATTTTTTTTTCTATGGCAGCAAGGGTGTCATATAATTTTGCATTATTCGGTATGCCTTGAAGATCGAATTCATCGTAAATATTATTTTTAAAATCATTTGGCAAATCGTATGACCTTATTAATTCACTTGGGCACATTATCATTGCCCTTTCAATTACATTTTCCAGTTCACGTACGTTTCCAGGCCATGAGTAGGCTAAAAGTATGCGCTCCATTTCCTTGTCCATGCCTTTTATGGGTATTTCAGATTTAAGCTCATTTTCAAATTTTTTTATAAAATGATTGACCAGCAAAGGTATATCCTCCTTCCTGTTTTTTAAAACAGGAAGGGTAATGCGCATAACATTAAGCCTGTAGTAAAGGTCTTCCCTGAAATTTCCTTTTTCAACCTCTTCTTTTAATTTTTTATTTGTTGCTGCAATAACTCTTATGTCTGTTGAAACAGGCTTTGTTCCACCAACTCTTTCAAAGGTTCTTTCCTGTAATACCCGAAGCAATTTTACCTGAAGACCTTGAGAAAGTTCGCCTATTTCATCAAAAAAAAGAGTGCCGCTGTCTGCTATTTCAAACCGTCCTTTTTTTAAGGAAACAGCGCCTGTGAAAGCTCCTTTCTCATGTCCAAAAAGTTCGCTTTCAAGAATAGTTTCAGCAAAAGCATTGCAGTTAACTGCAACAAAAGGATTGTCGCTCCTTTGGCTGTTAAAATGAATGGATTTTGCCACAAGTTCCTTACCTGTTCCGCTCTCTCCTTCTATCAACACAGTGGCATTAGTCGGCGCAACTTTACTTATCAAATCAAAAACATTTTTCATTTCCTTGCTCTTGCCGATAATGTTGTTGAAACTGTACGTTGTTTCAACAGCATCACGAAGCCTCTTGTTCTCTGTGACCACCCTGTGCATGGCAAGAGCCTTGTTTATATAAAGAATCAATCTTGTATTTTCAAAAGGTTTAAGAATATAATTAAAAGCGCCTTTTTGCATAGCCTCAACAGCCTTATCCACCGTGCCATGGGCGGTCATCATTATGACCTGCTGGTCAGCATTATTTGCCTTTATCCTTTCAAGCAGCTCAATCCCATCCATCCCGGGCATCTTCATATCAGTCAGAACAAGATCAGTATCATTATCTTTCAGTATTTCAATGGCCTCATATGCACTGTGGCTTATAAGGGTTTTAAACCCCTCATCCTCAAGAACTGCGCTTAAAATAAGAGGATAATTTTTTTCATCATCTACAATAAGAACAGTTGCCATGCCTAAGCCTCCATTTTGACGGGAAGTTCAACTGAAACCCTCGCCCCGTATTTATGCATGTTCGCAATTGTTACACTTCCCCCGTGTGCTTCTATTATGTTTTTAATTATTCCCAGCCCCAGACCGGTTCCAGTATCTTTTGTTGTAAAAAAAGGGTTCCATATTTTTTTTAACATATTTTCAGGTATACCGGCTCCCTGATCATCAATAAAAACTTTTACAACACCTTCTTTAAACTCTATCTTTATTTTAATTTTTCCTCCATCCGGCATTGCCTGCATTGCATTGAGGAATATATTTAAAAATGCCTGATAAAGCATGGATGAATCGGCCATTATTTCAGAAGATTTTTCAGGGCAGTCAACTTCGAACATATATTTAAAGTCTTTTATTTGCGTTGACAGATATTTAATGTTTTTTGTAATAATTTCATTGAGATCGCATAAAGTCAGATCAGGTTCCCTTGGTTTTGCATAATTTAAAAAATCGGTAACTATACTGTTTAACCTGCTGGATTCTTCAATAATTATATCAGGAATAGAACTTGAAGGTTCAAATACAGCCATTTTTTTTTTAAGGAGCTCAGCCGAACTCCTGATTACACCAAGGGGGTTTCGTATTTCATGGGAAATTCCTGCAACCATACTGCCAAGGGAGGAGAGCCGTTCAGCCCTGTTAAGTTTTTCCTTTAGTTTAAGCTCATGAAGAGCACGTTTTTGAATAATACCCTCGCCCCTTTTTACAACAAGAACAAGAACGGAAAAAAGAACACTCATTACAACAAAATATGCAATAATTATAAGTAATTGAAATTTAAAAATTTGTTTGTAGTCTTCTGTAACATCCTGAAATATTTCGACAACTCCGAGCACTGGTCCAGAGATGCCCGAAAGGGGCTTTTCCGCTCTCAGGGGTACAAGTGTGACAAGCATGCGTTTTTTTGGAAATCCCAGCAGAATTTCCAGAAAGTTTCCGTTTTGAACAAGCCTGGAGTTCGATTCGCCTGAAACAGCATTATAATAGCCGGTCCCGCCAGCATTATTTTTACCTATGATTTTTTTGTCAAAACTATATGATATGGTGTTTGTCATATCATAGATGTTTACCATCTCAACATTAAAACTGTGCAGAGTGCTTCTAACCACCATATCCATCCGTTCAAACTGTTCAGGAATCCTGAGCTGAATTTTTCCGTATTTAAGTGTAACAGGAATTAGAAATTTTAGAAAGATCTGGTGATTAAGGTTTTCCGCCAAAAGCAGTGCATACTCTTCACTTTTTTTGACCTCCAGTTTTTTTGCCCAGTGTGCATTTAAAACCGAAAGAATCAGAAGACCGATAAAAATTAAAATCAGGCTTATGAAGGCAAAATATTTTACCAGCCTGAAAGGTTTTATCTTTTCAGTTGAATTTTTAATATTCATTTTTAATTAAAGCTTTTGAAACATTGACCGATATAATAACTAAACAATGTAATTGTTAATTTTTTTTAAACTTTGTTGTACAATATGTTGTAATTAAATATAAATCAATACAATATGCTGTAATTAAATATAATTTTGCTTGACTTGCAATACTTCAATTATTAATTTAAAATTAATTTTTTATTTATAATAAGTCATTAATCGGTTTTGTATATAATGAGTAAAAATTTTGTAGAAAAAATCAGGGAGTCAAGACTGATGAGCAAGGCAGAATTAGCCAGAAAGGCAAATATTTCTCCCATCACAGTAACTCGTATAGAAAAAGGTATGAACTGCCGCATGGAAACAAAAAGAAAAATAATATTGGCTTTGGACTTTGAACTTTCTGAAAAAAACAAGGTTTTTAAAGATTAAAGGCATAGTATGATTTTTGGAAAAAAACATCATCTTGTTGGTCTTGACATAGGATCAAGGACAATAAAGGCTTGTGAAGTTATTGATACAAAAACGGGCAGCAGTTTGAAAAAACTGGGTTCCATTGATATCGCTCCAGGTATAATAGTTGAAGGGGGTGTCAATGATTCTCGAAAGGGTGCCGATGCAATTAAGCAGCTTTTTGAGGCATATAACATCAGAGAAAATAATGTTGCAATTTCAGTTGGCGGTTATTCCGTAATAGTCAAAAAAATTTTTGTTCAGTCCATGAGCGAAGAAAACCTCCAGGAAAGAATAAGTGTTGAGGCTGAGCAGTATATTCCTTTTGATATAAGTGATGTTAATCTTGATTTTCAGATACTTGGTGAAGATGAAAATAAAAAAGGCCGGATGAGTGTGCTTCTTGTTGCCGCAAAAAAAGATATGCTCAACGATTATATATATATGGTTGAGCTGGCTGGATTAAATCCGTGTGTTGTGGATATTGATGCTTTTGCTTTGCAGAACACCTTTGAAAAAGTTTATGGAGTGAATCAGGAGAATATAGCTCTTATTGACATAGGCGCAAGTAAAACTTCGCTTAATATTTTAAAAAACGGTTCATCTGTTTTTATGAGGGACGTTTCACTGGGATGCAGTCAGATAAATAATGAAATAGTATCAAAAGCTGATTGCTCTCTTGAGGAGTCCGAACAGATAAAACATGGTGAGCAGGAGGGCAGAATATCTCCTAATGATCTTGCAATGATAATAAACAGGGTCGTCACGGATTGGTGTGATGAAATAAAAAGGGCTTTGGACTTTTTTTACTCAACATACTCTGAGCAGAATGACCGGATAGGCAAAATTGTGCTCAGCGGAGGAGGCGCAAATATTGAAGAGTTCAGGGATCTTCTTGCAAGAGAAATATCTGTGGATGTGGAAACCATCAATCCTTTTGCCAATCTGGATATAGATGATGAGATTATCGATTCCTCCTACCTTGAACGGATAGCTCCACAGGCTGCAATATGCATGGGGCTGTCAATGAGAAGAGTTAATGATAAATGATACATATTAATTTACTCCCTTATCGCACAATACAAAAAAAGGATAACGTACTCCAGCAGGTTGTTATTTTTATTTTTATAATAGCGCTGGTTACAGGAGGAACGATCGGGTATCATTTCTTCTTGAATAATAAGGTGAGCGCTCTTGATAAGAAAGTTGAGTTAACAAAAAAAGAACTAAAGAAATATCAAAAAATTAATAAAAGAATAAAAGCTATCAAAAAAAAGCTTAATCTTCTTAAAAAGAAGACTAAGATCATAAAGGGACTTGATGCTAACAGAAAAGAACCCATAAAGCTTCTTGAAACAATGACAAGGATGGTTGTTCCCAATCGCATGTGGCTTAAGAATTTAACATCAAAAGGAAGAAATGTTAAGATAAACGGGAATGCATTAGATGAGCAGACCGTTGCAGATTTCATGACCAGAATTGAGGATTCAAAGTTTTTTTCAGGAGTAACCCTTATATCACTTAAGCAGGTAAAGATAAGGGGTTTAAATATGAAACAATTTTCAATAACCTGCAAAAAAAAAGTAAAAGCTAAAGCAAAGAAAAAACCAGTCAAGGGTAAGGCGAAAAAATAATGAAAAAGCCAAAGATCTCTTTAGAATTCATTAATCCTGCTATAGAAAAGATTGGACAAACTTCCAGGCTTCAAAGGATATTAATCTGTCTTGGGGTGTCTATTATTATAATTGGAGCTTTTTCATTTTTTTCATATTATCCTAATTTTAAAAAAATATCATCCTTAAATGGCGAATATGATGGACTCGCAAAAAAGCTTGTTAAGGCCAGACAGAATGCTAAGGATTTAAAAAAATATGAAAAAAAAATAAAGACCGTAAAAGCTGAGTATCTAATTGCCATGCAGGCCCTTCCGGACAAAGATGAAATCCCCTCCCTTTTATCAGGAATTACCAGGGTAGGGAAAGAAGCCGGTCTTGTTTTTTTAACCTTTAATCCCAAAAAAGCAGTTAAGAAGGGCTTTTATGCCCAAATACCCATGTCAATTAAAGTTGTTGGAACCTACCATAACGTTGCAACTTTTTTTGACTCTGTTTCAAGATTGCCCAGGGTAGTAAATATAGAAAATATTAATATGAAATCCGGTGGCGGTGGGGGTAAACTTACCACCACATGTACGGCAGTTACATATAAGTTTATTGATGAAAAACCAAAAAAGAAAAAACCTGCAAATAAGCGGAAAAAGAAACGATAAATCATGTATAAAAAATATATAATTATATTCAGCTCGATCTTTTTACTATTTTCTTTTTTGTTTTCCACGGGATGCAAGAAAAAAGAGGATAAACAGGAAGACCGGAAAGTTGTCAGTAAAAGTATAGCAACTGAAAAGCAGATAAAGCAGGGCATGGGAAAAGCAGACAACAAAAAGGATGATTATATAAAAACCCAGGAGCTTTTAAAACCGGCAGTACCGGAGAAAAAGGCTTTATTGGGGCAGAAAACAGATGCAGCAGCTATTTATTCCGACATGAAGTATGAACTTAAACCTGGTAAATTTAAGCCTGTAAAAAAATATAACCCTGCGGGTAAAATAGATCCATTTGAACTTCTCTTTAAAGTTAAGGAAGAGCCTAAAAATATTTTTAACAAAAAGGAGCAATTGATAAAACGTATTCCGAAAACACCACTGGAGAAAATAGCGTTGACTCAGTTAAAGCTTGTGGCGGTTATCAGAACCTCCAGCGGCAGCAAGGCTGTTGTTGAAGAGGCTTCCAGGAAAGGATATATTGTTACTGTGGGAACATATATTGGGAAGAGTTCAGGTATAATAGCTGAAATATTAAAAGATAGAATAATAATAGAAGAAAAAGTCAGAAATGTTTTGGATAAAATTGTCGTTAAAAGAAAAGAATTGAAACTTCAGAAACCGCCTGGAGAATAACATGAAACTTGAAACAGTAAAATCAACAAATGCGCCATTTATATTTATTTTGTTTTTGGTATATATTCTTTTTTTTAACGGATGTGCCTCAACAACCAGGAATATGAAAAAATCAGACATTGATGCAGAGGTTTCAGTTAAGCTGATTACCGGTATTACTTCGACTGAAGATGAAAACTCCGTTTATGTATCAATAAAAGGAGACAGGCCCCTTACCTATACTTCAGTTAAACAACCTTTCCCAGCAGGCGTTATACTCTATTTTCCTTCCACTGCGCTTGATAATACAGGTGCCGTTAAAAAAACTGATAATGATATAATAGAATCGATAAATGCTTCGGAATTAAACGGCAAAGGAAAGACAACAAGAGTTGTAATTTCCCTAAAGAAAAATATTCCATATGATGTAACGAGAGAAGGCAGCGGTATTAAAATAATTTTTAATAAAGCGCAAATGAGTGCAGCAAAGGTGGATGATAATCTGCAGGCAGGTAAAGACGGGTTTGCTGAAACAAAAAAAGATGCAAAATCAGATAAAATATTACCTGAGAAAAAAATAACAGAAGAAAAAATATCGGTTAAAAAGAAACTTGAGAAAAAAACAGGTGGAAAACCTGCATGGATTAACAGAATAGATTTTTCCAGTGAAGACGCCGGCAAGTCATCCTTTGTTATAGGAACAAACAGACCTGTTAAATATGTTGTAAAGAAAATTTCAGAAAAGAAAATTCAGATTAAGCTTTTTAATACAAGGCTACCGGACTACCGCAAACGTCCGCTGATTACCACGCGTTTTGATAGCGCAGTTAACAGGATCATACCTTTCCAGACAGCTTCCATGAAATCAGCAAATATATCCATGGCTGCAATTGAACTTCGGGAAGAAGTGCCATATACTGTGGAGGAAGTGGATAATTTTATATTATTACACTTTGAAGCATCATCAATTCCTCCCAAACCTTCCGAAGAGGTTAAGCTGCCTTACTGGAAGGAGGTTGTTTCCGAGGCTGTATTACAATTGGAAGAAGAAGATAAATATTTGGCAGACAAACCAATGGATAAAGAAGCAGGTTTTTTTGAACCCGGGCCTAAGTATACGGGAGAAAAGATAGCATTAGATTTTTTTGAAACAGATATTAAAAATGTATTTCGTATTATCAGGGAAATCAGCGGGAAAAATTTTGCCATAGACAAGAATGTTAAGGGCAAAGTTACATTGTCATTCGAAAAACCTGTGCCCTGGGATCAGATCTTTGATCTGGTTTTAAGAATGAACCATCTCGGCAAGGTGGAGGATGGGGATATAGTACGAATTGCGACACTTAAAACTCTTATTAAGGAAGAGAAGGAGAGAAGAGCTAAAACAATTGCCGAACAAAAGGCAAACCAGCAGGAGGTCGAGCTTGCGCCTGTTTTTACAGAGTATATTCCCATCAGCTATTCAGATGCGCAAGAGGATATTGTACCTTCAATTGAAAAAATATTAACAAAAAAAGTTGGAAGCGTGATAGTAGATGATCATAACAACCAGATTATTATAAGAGATGTTTATAATGTTATAAAAGAGGCAAGACAGATCGTTAAACGGATAGATAAAGTCACTCCCCAGGTAATAATTGAGGCCAGAATCGTTGAAGCATCCTCAAGTTTTGCCAGGTCAATAGGCGTTGAGTGGGGGGCAGCAGGCGGTCCCTTGACCAACCAGCTTGGTCATCTTGGGGGAGATTTGAATTATAACATGGCTGTAAATCTTGGAGTGGCCAATACAGGGAGCGTGGGGATCGATTTTTCCAGACTGATCGGGACTCCATTTGCGCTGGATGCCAGACTGATGGCAATGGAGACCCAGAATAAATTAAAGGTAATCTCTTCTCCCAAGATTGTTACCCTTGACAATAAAACTGCAACAATAAAACAGGGTGAGAGTTATCCCTATAATAAACTTGACGAATCAGGCAATACTACTACTGAATTTAAGGAAATTGAGCTTGTATTGGAGGTAACACCCCATGTGACTCCTGACAACAGAATCGCCATGACAATCAGTATAAAAAAAGATGACATTAAGGATTCCAGCAACGGTGCCTCTTATACAAAAGAGGTTGAGACCGAACTTCTTGTTAATGACGGAGAGACTGTTGTGATCGGTGGAATAATTAAATCAAGTAATAGGGATAGCAGAGAAGCAATACCATTGTTTTCCAGGATTCCGATTATAGGCTATCTTTTTAAAAATAACGCCATAACCGACGACAAGGAAGAGCTTCTGATCTTTATATCTCCAAGAATAATCCGGTTTGAGCAGCGGAGCTATAATATAGGAGCGGTAGCTGAAGAAGAGATTCCTCCTCAATAACATCCCTCCTGACCTGTGCAGTTATAACGAAACATGGAGGACACAGAGAAAAAAATATCTGCGTCCTTTTTGCTGAAAAACTTTATTTTATATTTATCAGATTATCCTCCAACTCATTTAATTCTTTTTTTGCATCATATATCAGCGGATTATCCGGCAGTAAAATAATGAATTTTTTATAAGCTTCACGTGAAAATTCATTATTTCCTGATAATTTATAAGCCCTTGCCAGTTCCAGATATAAAACAGCAGCTTTTGGTTCTTTTTTTAAACTTTTTTCTATGGTTTTATCTGCTTTTAAAAGAAATGATTCGGCCTCTGAAAGCCTGTTCAGCTTTACCTCGGTGCGCCCTGCTCCGATAAGCGCTTTAATATAATCAGGCTTTTTTCTAAGGGCTTCACGATAATATTTTTCCGAGAGTTTATAATCTTTTTTATTATAATATGCAAAACCCATGTTCAATAATGCATAATGAGGTGTCACATATATCATATTGCTGGTCAGTTCCTTATAACATTTTATAGCGGCATCCCAGTCTTTTTTTGCCATATATGCTGTTCCAAGGTTGTTTTTGGCAGGAGCAAATTCAGAATTAAGCCTTAATGCTTTTTTAAGGTGTATAATGGCAAGTTCAGGATTGTTTTGAATAAGATATGTCGTGCCGATAAGATTTTGAAGCTCAGGATCTTTTGCATATATTTTTTCTGCATTCAACAGCTCCTTAAGCGCTGTAATATAATTCCCCTGTCTCAGATATTCTTCAGCCAGGTTCTTTATGGCTCTTTCCTGTTTTTTTCTAATTTCCAGGTTTCCGGCACATGAAATTAGGCAAAGAATTGCAATTATAAATAAATATCTAAGGGTCAGCGGCACTGTTCTCATGGGTTCTCCGTTTTACTGTTAGTCAGAATATGAATATTTCTATTTTTTAAAAACCGTATTAATTCGTTATTCAAAGGAGCTGATGTTATAAAAATGTTTTTTGTTTCAGTTGCTGAAACAAAAAAGCCGGGCAGTAATATAGATATATTAAAATTGTTATTTTTTTTTGCAATATAAAATACGGGATTTTCCCTATAAGTAACATCCACTGCTTTAAAGAGCTTGTTGATTATCAGATTAAATCCGTCTTTTTTATTTATCTGAATGATATTCATTCCTTCGTTTTTTATTGCAGGGATTGCATTGCCGAAAAAATCTCCAAAGTCAATAAACAGGGGGATCTCTTCTTCTGTCAGCAGAAGATTGGAGACAGCTTCCACCTGTATCCCTGCATATGGAAATGTTATTCCCACATTCTGCGTAAAATTATACTCCATTACAGAAGCTATGCCTGCAACAAGTTTTCTATGATTAAAGGCATCAATATGTATAATCTCAGGAGGAGTCCTGTTTTCCACATATATATTTTCTTTTTTTGGCAGAGCTGTTTCTGATTTATTGAAAATTTCTTCAATAATAATGTCATGTTGTGCAAGATAACGTGTGATTGAATCCGGAGTCTGGTCGGATGGATTTTCAATAATTATTATACATACCCTGCAAGGTCTGCTGTTTTCTATGGAAAATCTATCTACAATCCATTTGCATTTTATTTTAATTTCAATTTCGTTATCCGTAAATATAAGACTCTTTTTATTATCAATTCCTGTGGCTGTTAAAATCGAATCAAGTATTTCTTTTTCAGAAGCATCTTCAGGTATTGAAGCAATTAACAAATTTTCCTGTAGTGATTTTATCGCCTGCCTGTCATCTTCACTAAGGTTATCTCCCTTTGATAATAATACCTTTGTGCCGTCACCAAGTTCAATTATGGGATAAGTGGAAAGATCAATGCCAAAATCTTCCTCGCTGTCTTTTATGGGGATATTATAAATGCCATTGTCTAAAAGATTTGCGTTAAGAATTGAAGCCACTTTTTTTAAAGAATTAAAGGCGGTTGTTTTAACTGTGTCTTGAACTGTTCTTGCCGTTTTGGAATAATCCGCCTTAATAATATTTTCAGAATCTTTTAGAATCGACCGGCACCAGGATTCATTTTTTATTGAAGAATCAGGAAGGTATATTGTCTGGCCGGCATAAATAAGGTTAATATTCTTTATTCTGGGGTTGACTATCCGTAGAAGTTTAACACCCTCCTGGTACGATTCTGTTCCATATGATCCAAATGCTGGGGCTATAAGTTTTGAGATACAGTCACCTCTTTGGACCATGTATTTTCTTGAGCTTGCCATAACTCTTTCAGGTGCTTTACTGATACTTACAAAGGGTATGGTGACTACACCTGATGACTGGCCAGGAAGAGCGCCCGTGCTTATTCTTTTTAGGGGAATCAAGATGCTCTCACCAGGGCGTATGAGGTCAATATTACGTATTTTGGGATTAATCCTTTTAAAAATTTTCAGAAATTCGGGAAAATCCTGTTTTGAAATTTCACCCCTTAACTTGAAAATCTTAAGTATCCAGTCATTTTTTTTAACAGTGTAGGGTGCACAGAGAATATCCCGCCCTTTATCCTGTCGAATAACATAGTTTTTATATAATAAGGAGCCATGTGAAGCAGGGATGGCTGCCATGTAAACTATGCTTATAAAAAATAATAACCCGATTGCGAAAAATTTTTTGTCCATTCTTATCCTTTTAGCTGGTTTTATTTTTTAAAGATAATATGTCTGCAATCTCTTCTGAC
>CAYZXU010000017.1:0-30187 GCA_964482535.1 uncultured Desulfobacteraceae bacterium
ATAATTATTTCAATTGGATATGTGTTTGTGACTTTTTACGAGTACATCAATCTTTATAAATAAATAAAAAACATGTTTATTTCAATATATTTTTTTACTATAATTACTTTTTTTATTTTTTACAGGATTTATATGGCTGATAATTTTGATATAATACAACTTTTGTTAATGTTAATACCTTTGCTTTTTTCAGTGACTCTCCATGAGGTGGCCCATGGATATGTGGCATATAAAATGGGTGATAACACTGCCATGCTGGCTGGCAGGTTGACACTGAACCCAATCAAACATCTTGATTTTACAGGTTCATTTTTGCTTCCTCTTATTCTTAAAATTTCCGGAGCGCCTTTTTTATTTGGATATGCAAAACCGGTGCCTGTAAATTTTAATAATCTGCATGATCACAAAAGAGCTGTGATTTTTGTTGCCTCTGCCGGAGTTGCGGTGAATCTGATTCTCGCGCTTTTGTCAGCCCTTATGTTCAGGGGGCTTAATTTGATTGAACCATTATGCCAGGCAAGCATTTTCAGCTCTTTATTCAGTCTGTTTTCGGTCATGCTGTTTTACAGCACAGTTATAAATTGTGTGCTTGCTGTTTTTAATACAATACCGGTTCCGCCCCTTGACGGAAGCAGAGTGCTTGCAATTTTTTTACCCCGCAATTTGAGAATAAAATACATGCAGGTTGAGCGTTTTGGAATGTTAATAATAATTCTCTTGCTGGTGTCCAATGTTTTGGATAAAATTTTAACTTTTTTTTTAAATCCCATGTTGAAACTGTTGCTTGGTGTATAAGGAGATGAAAATACGTATGACTGAAAAAAAACGTGTGCTTAGCGGAATGCGGCCAACAGGGCCGCTGCATTTAGGGAATCTGCACGGCGCTTTAAATAACTGGATTGATATACAGGAAAAATACGAATGCTTTTTTTTTGTTGCAGACTGGCATGCTTTAACCAGCGACTATGAAAATACAGGCTCTATTCTGGAATATGGACGGGAATTGGTAATAGACTGGCTTAGTGTTGGTCTTTCACCTGAAAAAAGTACATTTTTTGTTCAATCACTTGTAAAGGAGCATTCAGAACTTTTTCTTTTGCTTTCCATGATAACTCCTGTGCCATGGCTGGAACGTAACCCAACGTATAAAGATCAGATAGCGCAGTTGGGAGGAAACAGAGACCTGTCCACCTTCGGTTTTTTAGGATATCCTGTGCTTCAGGCTGCTGATATAATCATGTACAAGGCTGATCTTGTTCCAGTGGGAGTTGATCAGGTTCCGCATGTTGAAATAACAAGGGAGATTGCCAGAAGATTTAATTATTTTTATGGAAAGGTTTTCCCGGAGCCTGAATCCATGCTGACAAAGACACCTAAAATTCTTGGTCTTGACAGGCGCAAAATGAGTAAAAGCTATAATAATGCAATTTATTTGTGCGACAAACCTGATGATATAAGCGCCAAGGTTTCAAAGATGATAACTGATCCCCAAAGGGCGAGAAAGAGTGACCCAGGCAATCCTGATATATGCAACCTGTTTGAATTTCATAAAATATATTCTGATGCACAAACAGTGGATAATATTAGGCAAGAATGCCGTTCTGCCGATATAGGCTGTGTTCAGTGTAAAAAAATCATGGCAAAAAACCTTGCCAAAGCTCTGGAGCCTGTTCGCGACAAAAGAGATTATTATGTAACCAGACCGGAAATTGTGGATGAAATAATCTCTTCAGGAAGCGAAAAAGCAAGAAGAATTGCAAAGCATACTATGGAAGAGGTTAGAGCTGCAATGAAAATATAAATAATATATTATGCTGGATGAAATTTATAAGGTAAAAATTGAAGAAATTTTTGAAGGCCCCATGGATCTCCTCGTCCATCTTGTCAGGAAAAATGAGGTGGATATCCATGATATTCCTGTTGCTGTTATTACTGATCAGTATATTGAATATATAGAATGGATGAAGTCCATGAATATAGATCTTGTGGGCGACTTTCTTGTTATGGCTTCCACTCTGATTCATATCAAGTCAAAGATGCTTCTACCTTTCCATGAAACAGATGAAGAAGATCCGCGAATGGATATAGCAAGGCCACTTGCAGAATTTCTCACCATGAAGTCAGCGGCTCAGGAACTTGAGGGAAGGAACCTTTTGGGCAGGGATACTTTTATAAGGGATCCGGATAATAAAAATTTTATAGATGATAAAAATAATGAGATTATCAAGGTCGGTCTTTTTGAACTTATTGATGCATTTAAAAAAATTATTGGCGATATAAAGATTGATAATAGTGTTGAATTTTCTGCTGACAGTATATCAGTAAAAGAAAAGATCAATGAAATTATAGCGCTTTTGGAAAAACATAAGTCTTTGACATTTAATGAGATGTTTGATGGGAGCTACGTTAAGAGCGATATTATTATTACATTCCTTGCAATTTTAGAGATGGTTAAACTTTCTTTGATTAATATTGTTCAGCACGTTCAAACCGGTATAATACGTCTTTTTTACATATGATTGATGATTTAAAAAATATCATTGAGAGTATTCTATTTGTTTCAAAAGAGCCTGTTTCTGCGGAAAAAATAAAGAGTGTTGTGCAATACGCAGATATAAAGGATATACGTGCTGTTTTGAAAGAGCTTGAAGAAGACTACATGGCGCAAAAACGTGGTTTTTTTTTGCATGAGGTTGCCGGAGGTTATCAATTCCGCACAAGGGGCGAATATACAGAATGGATTAAACGATTTCTTAAACCCGGGCAAAGCCGTTTAAGCATGGCTGCTTTGGAAACTTTATCTATTATAGCATATAAACAGCCTTTAATACGAAGTGATATTGAACATCTAAGAGGGGTTGACTGTGGCGGTATTCTTCGTATGCTTCTTCAACGCAAACTGATACGTATTTTAGGCAGAAAGGAGATCCCAGGAAGACCCCTTGTATATGCAACAACAAAACAGTTCCTTGAAGTCTTTGATCTAAAAGATTTAAAAGATCTGCCCACACTAAAAGAGATAGAGACGTTTACAAAGTTTCCCAATATGCCACAACAAAGCTGCACATCTTTAAATAAAGAGGGAAAGTCAAAGGCTTGAAAAAGAAAATAATTCTTGACTAAAAAAAGTTCAGGTTATTATATGAAAAGTTTTAAACAATGTTTAATTGCGTTTTGTTTGGATTAAATTTGAAAAGGTTGTTGAGGCACGTATGCTTTTCTGCCATTTTAAGGAGTTTCCATGAACAGATCAGATTTGATTGATGCTTTAATAAAAAAGACTGACTTAAATAGTATTGATGCAAAAAAAGTGGTTAATATATTCTTCGGTTCAATTAAGGATGCTCTTGAACAGAATCAGAGGGTTGAAATAAGGGGCTTTGGGAGCTTTACTGTAAAGCGTTATAAGGGTTATACAGGGCGAAATCCTAAGACAGGTCGGCAAACAGAGGTTCCGGATAAAAAATTACCTTTTTTTAAAGTGGGAAAGGAATTAAAAGATAAGGTCGATTGTTAGGGACTTTGAAAAATATTTAATTTAGTTTTGAGGCTTTAAAGCTGGAAGAAAAGGGGTTGTGGGTTATGCCATGACCCCTTTTTTTGTTGGTAAAAAATATGAAAGAAAATTTGGTCAGTGTAATTATCCCTACATTCAACAGAAGCATTATGGTTAAAGAAGCTGTAGAGTCTGTCCTTGCACAGGATTACAGGGGTTTTGAAATTATATTGATTGATGACGGCTCAACAGACGATACTCTTGAAGTTTTAGGTGCATATAAAAAAGATATAAGACTGTTAACCCAGCCAAACAGAGGCGTGAGCGCTGCAAGAAATGCAGGGGCTGCCTGTTCCAATGGAGATTTTCTGGCTTTTCTCGATTCTGATGATATCTGGCTGCCTGAAAAACTTTCAGAGCAGGTTAAATTTTTTAATTCAAACAAGGATGCCCTGATTTGCCAGACTCAGGAGAAGTGGATAAGAAACGGAATAAGAGTTAACCCAAAAAACAGGCATACAAAGCTGTCCGGCATGATATTTAAGCCTTCTGTTTCCATGTGTCTTGTAAGCCCATCCGCAGTAATGCTGAAGCGAAGCCTTTTTGAAAGTATGGGAGGGTTTGATGAAGCCCTTCCTGCATGTGAAGACTATGACTTGTGGCTCAGGATTGGCTGCAGACACCCTGTATTCCTTTTAAACAGGGAACTTATTATAAAGCGCGGAGGGCATGATGACCAGCTTTCAAGAGCGCCTGGTCTTGATAAGTATAGAATTCAGTCTCTAATTAAGATAATTAAGGAAAATATTCTTTCCAGTGATCAGAAGTCTGTTGTAAAGAGAGTCCTTAAGAAAAAATGTGAAATTTATGGCAATGGATGTCTTAAAAGGGGGCGAAGGGAGGAGGCAGATTATTATTTAAGTTTGGCGGCTGGTCCGAATTTATTTTTGAGCGAGCCCTGAGTATAATAAATATCTATGTTGACATTCCTTTCTTTAACATGTACAGTATAGCTGTACATAAACAGGGAGGAGAATATGGCAATTCAAACAACCTATACCGATGCACGAGCACGCCTTGCTTTTTTAATAGATGAGGTAACCAAAAACAGGGAAGTGGTTATCATTAAGCGACGTGGAAGTGAAGATGTCGCTATGATAGCAGCGGACGAGTTGACAGGCATACTCGAAACGGCACATTTGCTTCATTCGCCTGCTAATGCAGAGCGCTTGCTTACCTCAATAGATAGAGTTCGGAAAGAATCCGGCACAGCACAAACAATTGATGAGCTTCGTAACGAGGTCGGTTTTGAGTAGGCGTAAGTCCCTCACTACTATGCAGCGAGAAGCTGTGTTTCAACCAGAGTTCAGGGAAGATTTGCGTTGGTGGGTAGAGACAGACCGCAGGACAGCTATTCGGATTTTTAAATTAATCGAAGCGATAATACGAGATCCGTTTCAGGGTCTCGGCAAACCGGAATCTTTGAAGTTTCTTGGTTCAGGGGTCTGGTCTCGCCGAATTACCCAGGAACATCGCCTGGTTTATGTCGTAGGGCATGAAAGAATCGATTTTGTGCAAGGGCGTTATCATTATTGATGCTTGCCTTGTATATGAAAATATCAGACCATCTTTTTAATCTCTTTTAGTTTCACATCAAGCTTTTTTCCCGAAACACGAAAGGCTGTTTTAAGCTCCTGTGCAAAAACAGACACCTTGTACTCTTCTATCATCCAGAAAAACTCTTCAATCATATCTTTTTTTTCGTCGGAAATTTTTCCTTCAGGTGAAATTAGTTCGTTGAGCTGTTCTTTAAGGCTGTTTTTATAAATTTCTATTTTTAAAGCGCGCTGCTGATCTTTTTTTAAATCAACAACAGCTCGTTTTACCCTTATGCCGCAGGCTTTAATATATCTTGTTAAATGTATGATTTTTTCTGTTTCATAAAGATCTATAAAATTTTCAGGAACAAGCATTTTAAGATCTTCGTGTAGTCCGTCTAATATAAGCGTTGCGGTTTTGTTGTTTATATTTTTGTTTTTAAAGAAATTAATTTCCGACACTGTTTCGTGAAACGATTCAATAACAGGAATGATTCTGTTTAAGATTTCTTTTCCGGTTTTTAAAATATCTTTGTCTACGGATTCTGTATATGCGTAAAATGCATCTTTTGTTCTTATGTTTTTTGAGAATAAAATTTTGATAACCCTGTTGTAGATCATTTTTTCAACAGCCTTTACGCTTCCGAAGTGCCCTGCCATTTTTTTTGTATTTTCAGGCAATACCAGACTCTTTTTTAAAAATTTCAAGTCCTTTGCAAAATAATTTTCAAAAAGAGCGGCTACACCTTTTTTGTGGGAATTTTGTGCTGCTTTGTTTTGGTGGAAAAGTTTCAGGTTAATAACAGTTTTTTTCGAGCCTGTTTCCAGGGCGGGGTAAAGAGCCCATCCTGCTGCGTTTTTTTCGTTTATATTTAGAGAGTCAGGCAGGTCAGGGAAGTCCCATTCTTTCAGATCCTGTCTTTCCCATTTATCTTTTATAGCTCTAACTGCTCTGGGCTCCGGCAATGCCTTGTTATCTGTTGAGTCAATCCTTTGTAATACCTCTTTGCCCCTGCCTGAGTCTATCTCCCTGCCTTTGTGGTCGGTTAAGGATATCCGGGGGTTGAGATGGTCGGGAAGTAAAACAGATGCCAGTACTGATGCAGGTATATCGACTTTGAAATAGTCTAAAACAAATTTTGCAAGGGCCGTGTATATGGAAGTTTCGCCCATGGGCATCTGCCTGATTATAATATCCACACTGCGCGCAACAGGTACGAGCTGTTTTCTGTATTTTTTGGGAAGCCCCTTGATTATTGCGGCAATTTTTTCCTTTAAAAAACCCGGCACAAGCCATTCAGTAGACGTAGGCGGCACTGTTGAAGCAAAAGCTGCGGGGATTTTTATTGTCAAACCGTCGTTATATTTGCCGGGGTTAAATTCGTATTTGCATTTATAATTTTTTTTTCCAAGCAAAACCGTATCCGGAAATGCCTGCATTTCATTTCTATCAGGCAGATATCTTGCAAGATACTCTTTGTCCATTCTCAGAAAATTATCACCCCCCTTTTTTTTTATCTGTTTTAAGAGTGTGTTAAAATCAAATACTCCGGGTATTCTTTTTTGATAAAATTGAAACATTTCCTCATGGCTGATTAATATATCTCTTTTTCTTATCCTGCTTTCCACGTCCATTATTTGCTCTACAAATTTTTGATTATGCAGCATAAATTCAAGGGGCTTTTTTACGTCATTTTCAACAAGAGCGTTTCTTATAAAAATCTCAGATGCTTCTTTCGGGTTGATTCTCCCATATGATACAGGTCGCTGCTCTGCGAGAATCAGACCGAAAATGCTTACCTGCTCAAAGGCTGTAACCATGCCTGTATTCCGTTTCCATACAGGATGTAAATATGTGTACCTGCAAAGATGCCTGCCTTTTTCTTCAATCCATGACGGCTCAATATTTGCGGCGATTCGCGCAAATAGTCTTGATGTTTCCACCAGTTCAGCCACGACAATCCACTTGCCGGACTTGTTGAAAAGCCCGGAACCAGGAAAAAGCATAACCTCTTTTTGTCTTGCAGCCCGGAAGATATTTTTTTCTTTTTTGCATGCGATATTTGACAAGAAACCGCTTAAAATAGATTTGTGGATTGATATATATAGCGGGTGAAATTTTAAATCTTTTTTGGAATCAGCCTGTTTTAAAGAGCCTGATTTTTTATCACCCGCTTTTTTATCACCTGGCTTTTTATCATTTGGCTGGGCAGTATATTTTTTTTGATTATATTCTTTTAAAACGGATAAAATCTGGGAATGTATATCCCGCCATTCTTTTATTCTTTTATATGAAATATAATGCTCTTTGCAGAACCTTCTCATACTGTTTCTTGTTTTTACCTTCTTCCATGTATCATGATATCTGTTCCAGATATTCAAAAGAGTAATAAAATCAGATGAAGGGTCAAGAAAAACCCTGTGCATCATGTCTGCCTGCTGTTTTTTTTCAGCAGGATGTTCCCTGACATCCTGTATGCTTAAGGCTGATGCTATGACTGCAACTTCCATTATGCACCCGCTGCTTTCGGCTTCTATGAGCATTCTGGACAACCTTGGATCAACAGGCATTTTTGCCATAAGCTTTCCGGTTTTTGTAAGGGAAAAGCCTTTTTTGAGGCTTTGCTTTTTGGCTATTGCGCCCAATTCAGTTAAAAGATTAAAGCCGTCTTTGATACTCTTTGGCGTCGGACTGTCTATAAACGGAAATTTGTCAATATCGCCCAGCTTTAAGTCAATCATCTTTAAGATTACTTCAGCAAGGTTTGCCCTTAATATTTCAGGTGGTGTAAAAACAGGCCTCATATTATAATCATCTTCTGAATAAAGGCGGATGCATACACCGTTTTCCACCCTTCCACACCTTCCCATCCTTTGGTCTGCGCTGCTTTTGGCAATGGTCCCTACAGCAAGAGAAGTGATTCTTGATCCTGGTTTGTAGGCTGGTATTCTGGCAAGACCGGTGTCGATTACATATTTGATTCCCGGTATTGTGATTGATGTTTCGGCAATATTTGTTGCCACTATTATTTTTCTTTTAGATATTTTTGTAAAAATTTTTGCCTGTTGTGATCCCGGGAGCCTTGCAAAAACAGGCAGTACAATAAAATTACCATCTTTTTTTTCTTCCACAAGATTACATGTTTCCAGTATATCCTGCTGCGTAGGCATAAAGACAAGTATATCCCCTGAAGGAGTT
Organism: uncultured Desulfobacteraceae bacterium; assembly: GCA_964482535.1. Classification (GTDB taxonomy): domain Bacteria; phylum Desulfobacterota; class Desulfobacteria; order Desulfobacterales; family BuS5; genus CAYZXU01. The sequence continues at coordinate 8,294 of CAYZXU010000017.1, forward strand.
TTTTTAAGCAGCATATCCACCGCTTCAACAGCCCTGTCCACATGGCTGAATCTATCCTGATCATTTTTTTTGTTATCCTTCAGGTTGGTTTTTGTTTCATCTTCCAAAATGGCCGGCCCGGGCTCATAACGGATATCAACAGGATACATACGGCCGGAGACCTCTATCACCGGAGCATTATCAAATGCCTTTGAAAATTTTTCAGTATCAATGGTTGCAGAGGTTATAATCAGTTTTAAATTTTTTCTTCTGTCCAAGAGAGATTTTAGTAAACCGAGCAAAAAATCGATATTAAGGCTTCTTTCATGTGCTTCATCAACTATTATTGTATCGTATGCGCTTAAAGTTATGTCTGATCGTGTTTCAGCAAGGAGAATTCCGTCTGTCATTATTTTAATTAACGGGGTTTTGCTTGTTTTTTTGGCAAATCTTATTTTATAACCAACCGCATTCCCCACTTCCTGGCCAAGCTCCTCGGCAATACGGTTTGCCACAGAAACGGCAGCTATTCTACGGGGCTGTGTGCAGCCAATTATACCGTCAATGCCGCGTCCAGCTTCAAGGCAGAATTTGGGGATCTGGGTGGTTTTCCCTGAGCCTGTTTCACCTGAAATTATCAAAACACGATTTTTTGATATTGATTCTATTATCTCGTCTTTTTTTGCGATTATCGGGAGCTCTTTATTATATATGAGCCTTGGCAGCGTTTTTTTTATTAATTCTTTTTTTAAAAAACAGGACCTTTTTTTTATTTTATTCATGATTATAATAGATTGAACATTTTTAAGCAGGGGCGAACCTTGTGTTCGCCCTGGATTCCCTGATACGCGGGAATGACGATTAAAAAATAGATTTAAATAAAATATTCTTAAGTTAATGCTTTAATGACATTGAACCATTAATATCAAATTTTTTTAAAATTACAAACAGGTAAAACACTAACTATCATGAATTTAAAATCAGGAAAAATAAAAGCTTTGGGACTTAGTTCAGGCGGCCTTGACAGCATTCTGGCTTCTGTTTTGCTGCAACAGCAGGGGATAGAGGTGGAAAATATTGCTTTTGAGACCCCGTTTTTTTCATCTGAAAAAGCAAGGCAAGCTTCAAAGATAACAGGCATACCTTTAACGATTGAGAATATAACAAAAGAGTATATGAAAATGTTGAAAAATCCACCATGCGGATACGGGAAAAATATGAATCCGTGCATGGACTGCCATGCTTTGATGTTTAAACTTGCAGGCAGGGTTATGCTTAAAAAAGGGTTTGATTTTCTTTTCAGCGGAGAGGTTGTGGGGCAGCGCCCCATGTCCCAGATGAAACCTGCATTAAGATACGTGGAAAAGCATTCGGGCTTTGATGGTTATATCCTAAGACCCTTAAGCGCGGCTTTGCTTGATGAGAGCATAATGGAAAAGGACGGGCGTGTTAATAGGAGTATGCTCCTTGATATATCAGGCAGATCGCGCAAAAGGCAGATTGAACTTGCAAAACAATATGGGATCAAAAAATATCCGACCCCTGGAGGAGGATGCCTTCTCACTGACAAGGGGTTTTCAGCCCGTCTAAAAGATTTTTTTCAGCATCCTGGTTCTATGGATGATTGTTCTGAAACCTGCGATGAGGATGAATTACATCTCCTGAAATATGGACGGCACCTGCGGTTGAATGAAAACAAGAAAATTATTATTGGGCGCAATCAAAAAGAAAACGAAATTATTTTGAAGTATTATAAGCAGGATGTTGATTTTATGATTAGAATTAAAGATTTTTCCAGCCCTTGTGTTCTGGTGCCCCAGGGATGTGGAAAAGATACGGCTGCCCTGGCTGCGTCAATATGCGCCGGATACACAAAAGCGCCGGAATTCACACCTGTTGAGGCAATTGTTCAGATGCCCGATGGCCTGGAGATAATAAAGGTAATCGGTATACCTCCTGCGGATATTAAGCATTTTATAATATGAGTTAAGCCTGATGAACTCGTGAAAAGTAAAACCGATGGCGCCATCAAGCCTTCATAAAATATTTGTGGATTGGCATGGGTTATAGTTTTGCAAATTTAAAAAAAATTTTTTGTAAGACTTGACAAATATTTTAATTGCAAATAGAAGCAAAACTGTTTCAAGTTTTAAAAATTTTTTATATGGCATGGATATGATACTAAAAGTCCCCGATTATATTTTATCATTAAAGCCCTATTCTCCAGGCAAACCCATAGAAGAGCTGGAAAGAGAATACGGTATTAAAAATCCTGTTAAACTTGCCTCAAACGAAAACCCTTGGGGGGCTTCGCCCATGGCGGTTGAAGCTGTTAAGGGAGCTGTTGAGGCTCTTAACCGTTATCCTGATGGAAGCGGTCATGATCTGATAAATATTATTTCTGCAAATCTTCGGGTTTCCTGTAAAAATATTGTCCTGGGTAACGGCTCTGATGAAATAATCGGAATGCTGGCACGCGCATTTCTTCAGCCCGGCGATGAAGTTATTCTGCCCAAACCATCATTCCTTATGTATGAGATTATGACAAAGTCAGCCGGCGCTGTGGCTGTTGAAGTTCCTTTGAAATCATACTCAATTGACATTGAAGCAATAAAAGAGAAGATTACTTCAAAAACACGCATGGTTTTTTTGTGTAACCCCAACAATCCCACAGGGACAATTATCTTGAAAAATGATTTTGAGAAATTTCTTGAAACGGTTCCTTCCGAGACACTTGTGGTTGTTGATGAGGCGTATATCGAGTTTGTAAGGCAAAAAAATTGTGCAAAGAGTTTGGACTACCTTGACGAAAACAGATCTCTTGTTATTCTTCGAACTTTTTCCAAAGCATACGGCCTTGCAGGACTCAGAATAGGTTATGGGGTCATGCCTGAAAGCATTGCAGATATTTTAAACAGAGTGAGGCAGCCCTTTAATGCAAATTCACTGGCACAGGCAGGGGCTGCGGCAGCTTTAAATGACAGAGGTTTTTTAAGGAAAATTATAACTCTGGTTCACGAAGAACTCGATTATATGTATGATGCCCTCGATCGTATGGGGGTGACTTATCTTCCCACCGAGACTAATTTTTTTTTGATAAACGTAAAAAAAGATGCTGACAAAGTTTTTGAAATGATGCTCAGACAGGGAGTTATCGTCAGATCCATGTCGTCATATGGATATCCTGATTTCATAAGAATTAATGTTGGACTTCACGAAGAGAACATACGTTTTATCGAAGCCATGTTAGAGATTCGTCCATTTGCCGCCTTTTAAATATGATGGCGTTGTCATCGCTTTTACTTTTTAAGAGTTTATCAAATAAAACCTTTAAAAAATGATTAATAAAAAATGAAACAGCTTGTTATTACAATAGACGGGCCTGCCGGTGCTGGCAAAACAACCGTCAGTAAAACTTTAGCCCAGCTTCTTGATTATAAATATGTTGATACAGGCGCTTTGTACAGGGGAGTTGCCCTTGAAGCAAGTCTTGCAGGACTGAGCATGGATGATGATGCAGGACTTGAGAGGCTTTGCAAAGGTATAAACTTAAAGTTTGTTAATGGGCAAAAAGGCCAGCTTCTTTTTTTAAATGAATCGGATATAACTGACCGGCTTCGGTCTCCTGAAATATCGATGATGGCATCGGCTGTTTCAGCAAGGCCTGTTGTGAGAAAGTTTCTTCTCGATGTGCAAAGGGATATGGGGAATAAGGGCGGAGCAGTTTTTGAGGGCCGGGACATGGGTACTGTGGTTTTTCCCAATGCAGATGTAAAATTTTTTCTTGATGCTTCAATAAAAACAAGGGCATTAAGGCGTTATGAAGAAATAAAATCTAATAGTTCCCAGAGCCTGGAAGATGTGGAAAAAGATATGACAGATAGAGACAGAAATGACAGTACCAGGGCTTTGGCTCCCCTTAAACCTGCTTTGGATGCAATAAAAATTAATTCCACAGATTTTGGAGTTGATGATGTGATCAGGCTGATGCTGGCTGAAGTGAAAAAAGCAGGTATTAAATAAGCATTGTTTTTTTAAGCATATATGATATAGGTTTCACGAATATTAAAGAGAGTTAAACAAATATATTGAGTATTTATTTGATTTATCCTCTTAAATCTCGTAAATGGGATTATATAAATAAATTTTGGAAAGGGGTATATTGTTTAATGGATAACATTGAAAAAAAAGATTTAACCGAACAGGATGGTCAGGATGCAGTTGACCAGGATGTGGATGAGACAGCAAGGCAGGAGCCTTTGGCTGATGATGTAGCAGATCAGCCGGATAATACCGCAAAACTTCAGGAAGATTCCGGTCAGGAGAATGATGATAATCCTGACGATTCTGAAGACGTGGATATGGCAAGCCTGATGGAGATGTACGATGAAAGCCTCAAAAGGTTCGCTGAGGGTGAGGTCGTAAAGGGTAAGGTCATTGCAGTTGATAAAGATTATGTTCTTGTTGATATCGGTTATAAATCTGAAGGTCAGATACGTATACATGAGTTCAAAGATGAAAATGGAAATTTAGCTGTTGAGCAGGGTGATTCCGTTGAAGTCATGGTTGAATTGTGGGACGATGATGAAGAACGGGTTATACTCTCAAAAGAAAAAGCAGCAAAGGTAAAGGTTTGGGAGCATATAAAAGAAACCCATGAGGCTGACGAAACCGTAGATGGAGTTATTTTAAATCGTGTAAAAGGCGGTTTTTCTGTTGATATAGGAGTTCAGGCGTTTTTGCCAGGATCCCAGGCAGATATACGTCCCATACGTAATCTAGATGAAATGGTGGGCCAGACATATACATTCAAAATTTTAAAATATAATCAGAAACGCAATAATATTGTACTGTCAAGAAGAGTTATACTGGAACATGAGCGTGAGTCAAAAAGAGCCGCTACACTATCTTCCATTGGTGAAGGCAAGGTTGTTCAGGGAATTGTTAAAAATATTACAGAATATGGTGTTTTTGTGGACCTTGGCGGAGTGGACGGTCTGCTTCATATTACTGATATTTCATGGGGACGGGTTAAACATCCTTCGGAATTCTTTAGTATCAGTGATGAAATTGAAGTTAAAATTCTCAGTATTGACCTTGAAAAAGAGAGGGTTTCTCTCGGCGTAAAGCAGCTTGTTGAGGATCCGTGGCTTGCGGCAAAGGATAAATATCCTGTTGGTGCACGTATTTCCGGAAAAGTTGTAAGCCTAACGGATTATGGAGCATTTATAGAGCTGGAAGAAGGGATAGAAGGGCTGATACATGTGTCTGAAATGTCATGGATTAAAAAAATAAGACATCCTTCAAAAGTTGTTTCTGCCGGTGATGAGGTTGAAGCGGTTGTTCTTGATATCAAACCTGAAAGCAGAAGAATATCACTGGGCATGAAACAGGTTGTGCCAAATCCATGGGACGTAATCAGTGAGAAATATCCTGTGGGCACAACAATTGAGGGCAAAATAAAAAATATTACCGATTTTGGTATATTTATAGGTATTGATGAAGGCATTGACGGTCTTATTCATATTTCTGATATTTCCTGGATAAAACGTATTAAGCATCCTTCGGAGTTGTATAAAAAAGGTGATGTTGTTCAGGCTGTTGTTCTTGATATAGAGAAAGATAATGGAAGGTTCTCCCTTGGGATAAAGCAGCTTGAGACAGATCCCTGGACAACCCTGGAGCAAAGATACAAAGTCGGCAAGGAGATAACGGGCACTATTACCAATATTACCGATTTTGGTGTTTTTGTGGAGCTGGAAGAGGGGATAGAAGGGCTGGTTCATATATCTGAAATCAGTAATGAAAAAATAAAGACACCTGTGGGACAATTTAATGTTGGTGATGTCATTACCGCCAAGGTGATGAACATTAACAGCAATGAGAGAAGAATCGGTCTTTCAATAAAAAAGCTGGGCTTGGAAGATGAACAATCAATTTTAAACGATTATATCGAAAATGCAAAAGCACCCACATCAACTTTTGGAGAAATGCTGCGAGAGAATATTCAGGAAAAGCTTAACGAAGAATAATTTTTTTTGCATATGAGATCAGGCTCCGAAGGGAGCCTTTTTCCAAAGGTCTCTTTGAGTAATTCACCCGTAATTTTTTCAATTTATCCGGTTGGGGAATAATGTTTAGACGCAGACATCCATATCTTTTTTTTATGCTGATTTTTTCAGCCATTTCGGGCGCTGTTCTTATAACCATCTTTTTGACGATTATAACTCTGACAACCGGTTCTGACTTTGTTGAATTTAAAAAAGGTGGAGAAAAAGTCGGTATTATTGAAATCAACGGTATTATTGTTAACTCTGATATCATTGTTGCAAGGATCAAAAAATTCAGGGAAGATAAATCCATTAAAGCTATAGTTATAAGGATTAATTCACCTGGAGGCGGAGTCGGACCTTCCCAGGAGATATTCACTGAGATAAGGCGCACAGTAAAGGTGAAAAAAGTAATAGCTTCCATGGGAGCTGTGGCAGCTTCAGGGGGCTATTACGTTGCAGCAGGTGCAGACGGAATCGTTGCCAATCCAGGGACAATAACCGGAAGTATCGGAGTTGTCATGGAATTTACCAATTATAAAAAACTGATGGATAAAATTGGTCTTGTTCCGGTTGTTATTAAAAGCTGCAGGTACAAAGATATTGGATCGCCAACAAGAAATATGACAGATAGTGAAAGAAACTTTCTTAATAATTTTGTAAGGAGAATTCACTCTCAATTTATCATGGCAATTTCTGAAGGCAGAAATATGGATTCCGCCAAAGTAAAAAAGATTGCTGATGGAAGAATTTTTTCAGGAGAAGATGCTTTGAAGGCAGGCTTTGTTGACCGTCTTGGAAATCTGGAAGATGCAGTTAACTGGGCAGGTGAACTTGCAGGCATAAAGGGTAGAATTACAACGGTAACTGCAAGAGAACGCAAGTTTTCCCTGCTTAAATATGTTGAAGAATCATGCGCTGAAATACTCGCAAAATACGGAATTTTTTCGTATCCCTATCCGTCTTATATCTATAGCCCATCAGAATAATATTTTTGTAGATGTCTCTTATTGAAATATACTGACATCGGCCACCCCTTCCCGTATAATTTCAGGAGTATCATTAACAAGCGAAACAACGCTGGACGGCTTCCCAGGCACTTCCCCCCCGTCAATTATAATATCCAGTTCATGGCCAAAGCGATCATGTATAAAAGACGGCTCATATAGTATTGAACCTTCAGGGGTTGTGGCACTGGTTGAAATTACAGGGTTGCCCAGCTCTTTGATTATTTCAATGCATATAAGATTGTCAGGAACGCGGATTCCAGCAGATTTCCTTTTGTTAAGCATTATCTTGGGCACAAGCCTTGAACCTTCTAAAACAAAGGTATAGGGACCAGGCAAGAGCCTTTTCATGTTCTTATAAGCATAATTTGAGACTTTTGCATACTTGCTGATATTTTTTAAATCCGAACATATAAAACTAAAAGGCTTGCTTTTGTGGCGTTGTTTTAAACGATATATTTTTTCTATGGCCTTTTTATTCATTATATCACAGCCAATTCCATAATAGGTATCGGTTGGATAGGCTATTGTCCCACCTGCCCTGAGAGTATCTGCAACCTTTTTAATCAGTCGTTGCTGCGGATTTATCGGGTTAATTTTAATCAACATTGGTTCACCGGATTATTTTTTGAATTGATGTTATAAAAATGTTTAATTTTTTTATTATAATTCTTGCTGCTTTGTCAAGAAAACAGACATTTTGAGTTCAAATGTCTCATGCAAGACGGAAAATAATAGTTTGCCAATGGTATATCAATCTGTTATCTTTTAAAGCTTTATTAAGATGGCATGGATGTTTTGATTATTTTGTTGATATGATTTTTAGTTGGAGGAATCCTAATGGTAAAGATATCACCTGAAGAAGCCTTTTCGTTTGATGATGTTTTACTGCTTCCTGGTTATTCTGATGTTTTGCCGAGAGAAGTTAACTTAAGCACTAATCTTACAAAAAATATTGTGCTCAATATTCCCATTATCAGCGCTGCAATGGATACAGTGACGGAAGCCGCAGTTTCTATATCTATGGCTCGTGAGGGCGGTATGGGTTTTATTCACCGGAATATGAGTATAAACAGTCAGGTTATGGAAGTGGATAAGGTAAAAAAATCTGAAAGCGGTATGATTATCGATCCTGTGACTATTAATCCTGAGCAGGCTGTTCATGAAGTTCTTAAGCTTATGAAGAATTATCACATATCAGGGGTGCCGGTTGTTAATGGTGATCATCTTGTTGGTATAGTTACAAACAGGGATCTAAGATTTGAAACGGATCTTGATAAAAAAGTCTCAGAAGTGATGACAAGCAAGAATTTAATAACTGTTCCGGAGGGTATAACCCTTGAAGAGTCAAAGAAAAAGCTTCATGAACACAGAATTGAAAAACTTCTTGTGGTAGATGAAAACAGGAAGCTGAAGGGTATGATAACGATAAAGGATATTGAAAAGGTAAGGAAATATCCCAATGCCTGCAAGGATGAGCTTGGCAGGCTGAGGGCAGGGGCGGCAATTGGCGTTGGTCCTGATATGGAGGAAAGAGCTGAAGCCCTTTTGCGGGCAGGAGCTGATGTTATATTGATTGATACTTCACATGGCCATTCAAAAAATGTTATCGAAGCTGTGAAGCTGTTAAAAAGCAATTTTAAAAATATCGAAGTGATAGCAGGTAATGTCGGTACGGCAAAAGGGGCGGAAGATCTTATAAAAGCAGGTGTAGACGGTGTGAAAATCGGTATTGGTCCAGGTTCTATCTGTACCACCCGGATAGTTGCCGGTATAGGCGTACCCCAGATAACGGCAATAATGAATTGCAGGGCTGTCTCAGCGAGAATGGACGTGCCCCTGATTGCGGACGGAGGCATTAAATTTTCAGGTGATATAACAAAAGCCATAGGCGCAGGCACACACGTGGTAATGATTGGGGGGCTCTTTGCAGGAACAGAGGAGAGCCCGGGCGAGCTTGTTATCTTTCAGGGCAGAAGTTATAAAACTTATAGGGGGATGGGCTCCATTGAGGCCATGAAAAAGGGAAGCAAGGACAGGTATTACCAGACCGAAGAAGAGAAGAATGATAAACTGGTTCCCGAGGGAATTGTCGGCCGAGTACCCTATAGAGGGCCTTTATCTGCAAATATTCACCAGTTAACTGGGGGGCTTAAAGCCGGTATGGGGTATGTTGGGTGCCGTACAATTGAAGACCTGAGAGAAAAGGCAAGGTTTATTAAAATCACTGCGGCCGGAATGCGCGAGAGCCATGTCCACGATGTGATTATCACCAAGGAGGCTCCTAATTATCGTCTGGATTAGTTGAACTTTAAATTTTTTTTATAAACAATTTTCATTTTGTAATTTGTGTATCAGGTTTAAAGAAAATATGACGACGACACCCGATTTTGTTCATCTTCACGTACATACACAGTACAGCCTGCTTGACGGCGCAATAAGAATAGAGTCGCTTTTTCAAAGGGCTTTGGATTTTGGAATGGATTCCGTGGCAATCACAGATCACGGCACCATGTTCGGCGTTCTTGAATTTTACCAGAAGGCAAAAGAATTCGGAATCAAGCCCGTCATAGGATGTGAATGTTATGTGGCGCCACGCACACGTTTTGATAAAACCCCCATGGACAGCAAGGGGCTTACCCACCTTGTATTGCTTGCCAGTAACATGGAAGGCTATAAAAATCTTTGCAGACTCGCCAGCGCAGCCCAGATCGAGGGCTTTTACTATAAACCCCGGATAGACAAGGATATTCTAAAAGAATGCAGTAAAGGGCTTATCTGCCTGTCAGCATGCCTTCACGGCGAGATTCCAGGGCTTATACTTGAAAACAGAATAGATGCAGCAGACCAGGCAGCGTTGATGTATCAGCAGATTTTTGGTGAAGGCAGCTTCTTTCTTGAGGTTCAAAATAACGGTATTGATAAACAGGAAAAGGTAAATAAAGCCTTGCTGGATATGAGCACAAGGCTGTCCATACCCCTTGTCGCAAGCAATGACTGCCACTATCTTGCCAAAGAGGACGTGCGTGCCCATGACGTGCTTTTATGTATTCAGACAGGGAAAACAGTTCAGGATAGTGACCGGTTAAAGTTCAGTACAGATCAGCTCTACTTTAAGTCAAAACAGGAGATGTACGAATCTTTCAAGGATTATCCCGGAGCAATTGACAACACAGTTGATATCGCAAAAAGATGCAATATCGAATTCGATTTTTCCACCTATCATTTTCCTGAATTTGACACAGGTCCCAGGCAGACTGCTGATGAACTCTTTGAACAGAATGTGCGAGTGGGGTTTGACAGGGTAATCGGGCACATAAAGAAAAGAAAGGGCGAGGTTGACGAAAAGGTATATAAGGATCGTCTGGAATATGAGATATCAGTAATAAGGAATATGGGGTTTTCAGGATATTTTCTTATAGTTGCTGATTTTATTCTTTTTGCAAAGGAAAACGGAGTTCCTGTGGGGCCTGGCAGGGGGTCTGTTGCAGGAAGCCTCGTGGCGTTTTGTCTTAAAATTACAGATATAGATCCAATAGAACATGGTCTTATTTTTGAACGGTTTTTAAATCCTGCGCGTAAAAGCATGCCTGATATAGATGTGGATTTCTGTATTAACGGAAGAGAAAAAGTTTTTAACTATGTTGTGGATAAATATGGTGGCGCAGTCAAAGGCGTTGATTCCCATGTAGCCCAGATTATAACTTACGGAAAGTTGAAAACAAGAGCTGTGATTCGTGATGTGGGCAGAGCTCTTGATATACCCCTGCGCGAGGTGGATGCAATAGCCAAGATGGTTCCTGATGTACTGAACATCACTCTTGATGAAGCCATTAAACAGGAACCGAGATTTAATGAGCTTGCTGAAACAAAACCCGAAGTTGCTGATCTTTTAAGTGTATGCCGTGTTTTGGAAGGTCTGCCCAGGCATGCGTCCGTACACGCCGCAGGCGTTGTAATTTCCGACAAACCGCTTGTGGAGTATCTCCCCCTGTACAAGGGGAAAAAGGATGAAATAGTAACCCAGTTCGACATGAAATATGTTGAAAAAATAGGACTTGTTAAATTTGATTTTCTGGGTCTTCGAAATCTTACGGTTATAGCAAATACTCTTTCACTTATATCCGGTCAGGGGAAAGAACCCCCGGATTTGGGGAATCTTGATTTAAGTGATCCTGAAACATATAAGCTGCTTGCATCAGGGGAGACAACCGGCGTTTTTCAACTGGAAAGTTCAGGGATGAGAGATCTTATCATGAGGTTAAGGCCTGAATCCTTTGATGAAATTATTGCTCTTGTTGCCCTTTACAGACCTGGCCCCATGGAAAGCGGAATGATTGATGATTTTGTCAAGAGAAAACACGGATTAGAACCCATAGAGTATATGGCGCCCGGACTCGAACCTGTTTTAAAGGAGACTTACGGAGTTATAGTTTATCAGGAACAGGTCATGAAGATTGCCGGAACTCTCGCCAGCTATTCCATGTCCGAAGCCGATGATCTTCGCAAGGCCATGGGCAAGAAAATGACAAAAATCATGGATGCCCACAGAGATCGTTTTGTTAAGGGAGGAGTTTCCAATAATCTTACAAAAGAAACCGCTGCAAATCTTTTTGATCTTATAGAAAAATTTGGCGGTTATGGATTTAATAAGTCCCATAGCGCTGCATATGCCTTGATAGCATTCCAGACAGCTTTTTTAAAAGCTCATTTCCCTGTTGAATTTGTGGCTGCGCTTCTTTCAAGCGAAATGCACTCCATTGACGGTGTCGTAAAGTATATTGCCGAATGTAAAAGCAGCGGAATTTCAGTGTTGCCTCCTGATATTAATGATAGTGATATGGAGTTTACGGTTAAGGGCTCTGAGATAAGATTCGGGCTTGTGGCTGTAAAAAACGTTGGTGAAGCGGCAATAGAGTCCATATCTGAAGTCATAAAGGAGGGCAGATTCACTTCCCTGTATGATTTCTGTGAACGCGTAAGCCTTAGAAAGGTGAACAAAAGGGTCATTGAAAGCCTGATAAAATGTGGCGCTTTTGATTTCACGGGTAATAACCGCAGTGAAATGATGGAAAGTTTAGAGGAGGCCATCGACTATGGGCAGAGGGTGCAGAGGGAAAAAACAGATCCACAGATGGGGCTGTTCGATATGCAGGAGGAGATAAAGGAGATTAACTGCCCTAAAATGCATGAAAAAGAGGAATGGCCTGAAAAACAGCTTTTAGCCTTTGAAAAAGAGGCTTTGGGATTTTATATTACAGGCCACCCCTTAGGCAGATATGAAGATATTTTTTGCAAGTTTACTGATGCAGACACTATTACTCTTAAAGATAAAAAAGATGGCGTTTCTCTCAGGATTGGCGGGATTGTAATAAAGGCAAAGCCATTCAAGACAAAAAAGGGTGATATGATGGCGTTTATCACACTTGAGGATATGCATGGAACTGTTGAAGTGATTGTTTTTTCTTCATTATATGAAAAGGTGTATGATCTTCTTGCAGATGATAAACCTGTTATTATACAGGGGCATCTGCAAAAGGATGAACGATCCGTAAAAATTCTGGCTGATGAGATTATATCGGTTGACAAGGCAGAGGAGGCATGGACTGCCAGCATTCATATTAATCTTGAAGCAGACAGGATTGATAAAAAGATACTGGCGCAACTTCGGGATATGCTTGACGGGCATCCAGGCACATGCAAGACTTATCTGCATCTCCGGGATAAAGGGAAAACAGAGACGATAATTGCCCTTTCTGATTCAATGCATCTGAGAGCAGGCGCTTCGTTAAATCAGAATGCTAAAAAGATTTTAGGATATGAGGCTGTTGAAACATTGTGCAAACCTGTAGTTGAAATACCCAAGGATAATAAATATAAATCAAAATATAATAATAAAAGGAAATTTTAACATTGTCTGACCAAGAAATGTCTGACCAAAAAATGTCTGACCAAAAAATGTCTGACCAGACAAGAATAGTAAAAGTTGCAAATGCATACTCTGTTTTACTGGCTGGAGGAACAGGCACGCGTCTTTGGCCTGTATCAAGAAAACTATATCCAAAGCAGCTCGTAAGTTTCATAGGAAAAGACTCCCTTGTTCAGAGTACTGTAAAAAGGCTTGGGCCAGTGCTTGACACGGATAATATCAGGATAGTCTGCGGAGCTGAGCATTATCATGAAATTGCAAGACACATGGAAGATATAGGGGTTGATCCATCGGGAAGGATAATAAAAGAGCCCTGCGGCAGAAATACTGCGCCTGCAATTTTACTTGCAGTGATGAATATATTAAAAAAAGACAAAGATGCGGTTATATTTGTCTTCCCGGCAGATCATGTGATCAGGGATATTAAAGGTTTCCATGCCAGGGTGATATCCGCTGCAAAGCTTGCTGAAATGGGACACATAGTTACCTTTGGCATCAAACCCGGCTATCCTGAAACAGGTTACGGGTATATTGAGGGCGGCAGTAATGCGGCCGAAGGTGCCCTGCATGTTAAAAGATTTGTTGAAAAACCTGATTTAAAGAAAGCCGGGGAGTATTTTAAGGCAGGCAATTTTTTTTGGAACAGCGGAATGTTTGCATTTAAGGGATCAGTAATGCTTGAAGAATTTAAAATTCATGAACCTGAGATGACCATGAAAATGGATGAAATTTTATTAAAAAATGATCCTCCCATAAAAACAAACTATGAGCAGCTTCCCGATATATCCATAGATTATGCCATAATGGAGAGATCCGGCAAGGTGGTTGTGCTCCCATCGGATTTTGGATGGAGCGATATAGGTTCGTGGAAATCCCTTTATGATTTTTTGCCAAAAGATGAAAACAATAATGTTATAGACGGCGATGTTATTGCAAAGGATACTAAAAACTGTTTTATAATGGGCAGGGAGCGTTTTATCGCAACAAACAGGATAAGCAACATGGTTGTTGTGGAGACGCCGGACTCAGTTTTTGTATCTAATATCGAAGACAGCAGAGATGTTAAATCGATTGTTGAAAAGCTTAAGGAAAAGGGAAGAAAAGAGTACCGGAAACACAAGACTGTTCTTTATGAGTGGGGGAGTATTACCCTTCTGGAACATCAGGATGGTTTTGATATAGACAGAATTATTGTGTCTTGCAATTTCGGTTTTTCGATTCAGGCCAGGGAAAATGAGTCTGTTCATATTTCGGTAATTGATGGAAAAGGAAGCTTGATAAAAGATGGCAAAACAGATGCAATAAAAAAAGGAGACTTCTTTGTTATTACTGAAGGCAGCGCTGCTGAATTTAAAAACAGTGGTGACGGGCATCTGTGCTTTATCAAGGTAGTTGTTAAAAAATAAAAAATATTCAGGAAAGTAAAATGAAAGTACCGCTTTTAGATTTAAAAATACAGTACAAAGATATAAAAGATGAAATTTTAAAGGTAACAGAGGAGATCTTTGAGAGCCAGTATTTTATACTTGGCCCTCATGTGGTTAGGCTTGAAGAGGAAATAGCGAGATACTGTCATGTTGACTATGCAACAGGCGTATCGTCCGGGACTGACGCCCTTATTATCTCCATGATGGCTGCCGGCATTGGAGCAGGAGACAGGGTTATTACTACTCCATATACTTTTTTTGCAACAATAGGTTCCATAACCCGGCTGGGCGCAAAACCGGTTTTTGTGGATATAGATCCTGAAACCTATAATATCTCCCCTGAAGCTCTTAAGAAGCTTGTTCTTTCAATGGGCAAAGAAGAGCTTGCAGGCATTAAGGGGATACTTCCAGTTCATCTGTATGGACAGTGCGCTGATATGGATCCTGTTATTAATTTGGCAAAAGAGTATAATCTTGTTGTCATAGAGGATGCTGCCCAGGCCATAGGAGCCGAGTATAAGTCAAAGCGAGCAGGTTCCATGGGCGATTTTGGATGTTTTTCTTTTTTTCCTTCCAAAAATTTAGGGGCATTTGGCGATGGAGGAATAGTCACAACAAATTCAAAATCCTTTCAGGATAAATTGCAGGCTTTAAGGATGCACGGCTCACAGACAAAGTACTATCACAGCATTGTCGGGGGTAACTTCAGGCTTGATGCGCTCCAGGCTGCAATCGTATCTGTAAAACTTAAATATCTTGATTCCTGGACAAAAATACGCCAGGAGAATGCACGAAAATATAGAGAGCTCTTTGCGGATGCAGCTTTAGATGATTTTGTCAGGCTTCCTGTGGAGGTTGAAAACCGTCATATTTATAATCAGTTTGTTATCAGCCTGAACTCAAAGAGAGATGAACTTCGAACATTTCTTGCTGATTCCGGCATAGGAACTGAAATATATTATCCTGTTCCCATGCACCTTCAGGAATGTTTTTCATATCTCGGTTACAGGGAAAATGATTTTCCCGAGGCAGAATATGCAGCAGCCCATACACTTGCTCTTCCGATTTATCCGGGGCTGTCTGATACACAGATAGAGCTGGTTGTGGAAAAGATCAAATTGTTTTATCTGTAAGATGTTAGCGTTAAGTATTTTTTGGTATGAAATTTGCTGCATTCTAATGTGCGTCTAATTATGAAAAAACAAAGATGCATCTGGCCAGGTGATGATCCGGTTTATGTGAAATATCATGACACAGAGTGGGGAGTTCCCGTCCATCATGACAGAAAACTTTTTGAATTTTTTGTGTTAGAGGGTGCTCAGGCCGGATTGAGCTGGATAACAATTTTAAAAAAACGTCAAAACTATAGAAAACTTTTTGATGATTTTGATTATAGGAAAGTAGCTGAATATGATCAGAATAAAATAGATGCCCTTTTATCTGATTCAAGGATCATAAGAAACAGGCTCAAGATAGAATCTGCTGTAAATAATGCAAAGATTTTTCTATCCATAAGGGAGAAGTATGGGAGCTTTGACAGATATATATGGCAGTTTGTTAACGGAAGACAGATAATAAACAAATGGAAAAATGAAACACAGATTCCTTCATCAACAAAAAAATCTGTTGTAATGAGTCGTGAATTAAAAAAATTGGGGTTTAAATTTACAGGCCCGAAAATATGTTATGCATTTATGCAGGCCGTAGGCATGGTGAATGATCATACCGTTGATTGTTTTCGGTATAAGGAAATTAACAGGTTATAGTTTCCTGTGTACTTAATTGAAACAAAAATATTTAAGCTTCTTTTCTATTAATTCAGTGGAGGATAAAGATGATGAAAGCAGGAAACAGCAATAATGTGGGTTTTATTTCTACGCGTCTTGCAGGCACTGACGGCGTTTCTCTTGAAGCTGCAAAATGGGCTGCCGTTTTTGAAAAAGAAGGGTTTAAGTGTTTCTATTTTGCAGGTGAGCTTGATACCCCAAAGGAGCGCTCATACCTTGTGGAAGAGGCTCATTTTCATCATCATGATATAGTTGATATCCATAAAAACTGTTTTGGAGCCTTGGTCAGGGGCCGTTTTATTACACAAAAGATTCATGAGATTAAAAACAGGATAAAAAATCATCTTTATAAATTTATAGAACAATTTGAAATCAAAATGCTGATACCTGAAAATTGTTTGACAATACCTTTGAATATACCCTTGGGTCTTGCCATTACAGAAGTTATTTCGGAAATAGGAATACCCACAATAGCTCACCACCATGATTTTTTCTGGGAACGTCAGGTCTTTTTGATAAATGCTGTGTGGGATTACCTCAATATGGCTTTCCCTCCTCATATTCCCCAGATCCGTCACGTTGTAATCAACTCATCAGGCGATAATCAGTTGAGCCTTAGGACAGGCATCTCAGGAGTAATTATACCTAATGTAATGGATTTTGAGAATCCTCCTGACCCTGTTGATGAATATGCATCGGATGTTAGAGAAGCCCTGGGAATCGATGAAGATGAACTTCTAATCCTTCAGCCCACCAGGGTTGTTAAACGCAAGGGGATTGAGCATGCAATAGAACTGGTGCACAGGCTTGATATGAAGGCCAAACTTGTGATTTCACATGCTTCAGGCGATGAGGGGTTTGACTATGAAAACAGGGTAAGGGAATATTCAAACCTGATGAAGGTTGATACGATTTTTGTTTCTGACATAATCAAGGAGGAAAGAGGCTACACAGAAGACGGCAGAAAAATTTATACTCTGGAAGATATTTATCCCCACGCAGACCTTGTTACATATCCTTCCAACTTTGAAGGCTTCGGAAATGCTTTTCTTGAAGCAGTATATTATAAAAAACCGATAGTGGTGAATAACTACTCTATTTATTCAACGGATATAAAGCCTAAAGGATTTTCGGTTGTTGAAATGGATGGATACGTTTCAAACGAAACCGTCCTGCAGACAAAAGAAGTTTTGCAAGACAAGGAACTTAGAGATAATATGGCTGAACATAATTATAAGGTTGCCAGAACATGGTTTTCTTACGGTGTGCTTAAAGGCCAGCTTAAAAATCTCGTGTTCAGTATGCCTGGTTTCAGGACGATTGATACAGTAAAGCAGCTTTAATTCCACAATATTAATTTCAGCATGTTAAAATGACGAAAAAATACATCCCGGGAAAAAAAGCGGGCTTAATACTGTTTTTAATAGTTGCAGCGCTGTCAGGAGTTGTTGCCGGAGCATTTATGGCATTAACCCATGATCTTCCCGAGATAAGATCCCTTGAAACTTACAGACCTTCCGCAACAACCCGCATCTATTCATCAGACGGAGTAATTTTGTCTGAGCTATTCATGGAAAAAAGAGACCCTGTGCTGCTAAAAGAGATTCCTGACTATCTGAAGTTGGCGCTGATAACAACGGAAGACAGAAACTTTTACAAACATTCGGGACTTGATTTTAAAGGTATAGCAAGGGCTGTCATAAAGGATATCAAGGCCGGAGGATTTGTTGAGGGCGCCAGCACCATAACCCAGCAGCTTGCCAAAACTCTTTTTTTAACATCGGAAAAAACACTTGTCCGCAAGCTGAAAGAGGCTGTTCTGGCTTTCCAGATTGAACGCAGATATACAAAAGATGAGATACTGGAGTTATATCTTAACGAGGTGTACTTTGGAAGCAGCGCATACGGCGTGGAATCGGCAGCAAGGACTTTTTTCGGTAAATCCGTAATTAGGCTTGATCTTTCCGAATGTGCGCTTATTGCTGCAATGCCCAAGGCTCCTTCCCGTTATTCACCCTTAGTTAATAAAGATCTTGCTGTAAAAAGAAGAAATATTATTTTAAAGCAGATGTTGAAAACAGGCGTGATTACAGATTTCGATTATAAAAAGGCTGTAGATCAGCAGCTTGATCTGTCCTCACGTGACAAGAGCCGTATTCAGGCTCCATACTTTGTGGAATATGTAAAAAGAGTATTGGAAGAGACTTTGGGGGACGCCGTTCTTTATAAAGGCGGTCTTGTAATTTATACTACTCTTTCCTGGGAGATGCAAAAGGCGGCTGAGAATGCAGTTGGAAACGGTCTTGGTGCACTTGATAAAAGGATGAAAAGAAACGGGGTAAAAGATCCAAAACCCCAATCTGCTTTAATTGCGCTTGATGTGGAATCCGGGGGGATACTTGCCATGGTTGGCGGAAGGGATTTTAACAAAACCCCTTTTAACAGGGCAGTGTCTGCAAAAAGACAGCCCGGCTCGGCTTTTAAGCCGATTCTTTACGCCTATGCAATTGAAAATGGTTTCAGTCAGAATGATATAATTCTGGACTCTCCTGTGGTTTTCAAGGGGGCGGTTAAGGGGATAGACTGGGAACCTGAAAATTTTTCCAGGAGCTATCTTGGAGAAATAACTTTAAGAAAGGCATTGACTCTGTCAAAGAATATACCTGCTGTGAGACTGATCGAAATGCTCGGACCATCTTCTGTGGCAGATTTTGCTCATTCCATGGGCATTAATTCCAGACTCACCCGGGATTTTTCCTTATCCCTTGGCACATCCGAAGTAACCTTGATGGATTTAACTTCTGCATATGCGGTTTTTCCTGACAAGGGGTTATGGACTAAACCTTTCTGCGTAACCCAAGTCCTTGATCACAGAGGGAGTGTAATATGGCTGGCAAGACCCCATAGAAAATTTGTAATGTCAAGAGCAGGAGCTGCCATTGTCACTGATATGCTCCAGGGCGTTATAAAAGAGGGCACCGGAAGGAAAGCGCGTGTGCTTGGAAGACCGGTTGCCGGTAAGACCGGAACAACAAACAGTTGCAAAGATGCTTTGTTTATAGGCTTTTCACCGTCAATAGCAGCGGGCGTATGGGTGGGCATGGACAGGCATGTTACAATGGGAAATTCGGAAACAGGTGCCAGGGCAGCTCTTCCCATATGGATAGAATTTATGCAAAAAACCCGGGTCAGTGGGGATTTTCAATATTTTGATATTCCGGATAATGTGGTTAAGCAGTTTGTTAATGATACAACAGGGCTTAAAGTACCTGAAAACGCACCAGGTGCTGTGGCCGTCCTTTTAAAAAAGAATTCACATTAGGGCATAATATGTCCATATTTCAAAAACAGACAACAAAAAATCATTCTTTTAATATAGCGCTTATTATCGTTTTTATCCTGATTCTTTTCTATTTTATAAAGATACCGTTTTTTGAACTCATGGAATTAAAAACAATAGATTTAAGGTTTTTATCCAGGGGAAGCATAAAAACAGAATCAAAGGTAGTCCTGGCTGTTATAGATGAAAAGAGTCTTGGCGCGGAAGGGAAATGGATATGGCCAAGGTCAAAAATGGCTGATCTTGTTACAAATCTTTCAGAAGCTGGGGCTAAGGTAATAGCTTTTGATATCGGTTTTATTGAACCTGATAATAAGATTTTGATAGAGACAGTCGAAAAAATAGAAAAGGACCTTGAAAATCTTGATTTGCAGAGCAGGCAATATCTAAAGAAAATTATAGCTTGGGCAGATAATGACAAACTATTGGCAGATGCTGTCAAAAATTCAAAGGCAGATGTGGTGGCAGGATATTTTTTCCAAACAGACTCCGAACCTTTTAATCAGCCGGATGCGCAAGAAATGCTTGCCATGCAGGAAAATATTTCCGGCTCCGGATATAAATATGTACATTTTAAATCTGATAAAGCAAAACATGTAAAATTTATCAAAACAGAGCATGTGCACCCCAATATTTCGATTATTTCAAGGGCAGCAGAAAGATCAGGATATTTCAACATGTTTTCCGATCGTGACGGGGTTGTCAGGTGGATGCCCGGGGTGCTTGAGTATAAAGAGATGCTTTATGCACCTTTGTCGATTATGGCTGCCAGCGCTTATTTGAGAAGCCCACCCTTTGTATCTGTGGCTGATTATGGTGTTGAAAAAATTAAAATCGGCAGTATCGAGATTCCCACGGATGAGCATGGCAGGATCTTTATAAATTACAGGGGTGGAGAAAAAACATTTAAGCATATCTCTATAACCGATATTTTGAATAAAAAAACTCCAAAAAGTGATTTAAAAGACAAAATAGTAATAGTCGGCGCAACTGCTACAGGTATTTATGACCTCAGGGTTACGCCTTTTTCAAACGTGTTTCCCGGGGTTGAGATACATGCAAATGTTGTAGATTCTATTTTGGCAGGGGGGTTTTTGCGCAGGCCTGCATGGGCTGCTCTGTTTGATATAGCTGCCATTATTATGGCAGGGCTTATACTTGGATTTGTAGTTCCCAGGGTGCATGCGCTTTACAGCGCTGCATTTTTTTTATCTGTTTTTGTCTCTTATATCATCTTCTCCCAGTACCTTTTTTCTATAAAAGGGTTTGTAATTAATATGGTTTATCCTTTATTTACCCTTATTGCCGCCTACCTGAGTATCATTATATATAAATATTGTGCAGAGACAAAACAGAAGAATTTTATTAAAAACGCTTTTTCAACCTATCTTGCACCCGCAGTTGTCAGACAGTTAATTGAGTCCCCTGAAACCCTTATGCTTGGCGGCGAGGAAAGGGAAATTACTGCTTTTTTTTCAGATATTCAGGGGTTTACAAGCATCTCAGAAAAACTTTCTCCTCAAAGTCTTGTGGAGCTGTTAAATGAATTTTTAACTGAAATGACGGATATAATACTTAAACACCATGGTACCGTGGATAAATTTGAAGGTGATGCAATTATAGCCTTTTTTGGAGCTCCGAATATTCTTGAAAATCATGCTGCTGCCGCGTGCAAGGCATGTATTGATATGCAAAAAAGACTTTCCGTCCTTAGGGGCATATGGAAAGATCAGGGAAAATCCGAGCTTTTTATGAGAACAGGTCTTTGCACAGGGCAGGCTGTGGTTGGCAACATGGGCTCAAAGAACCGTATGGATTATACAATGATGGGGGATACTGTTAATACTGCTGCAAGGCTGGAAGGTGTTAACAAGGTTTATGGAACTTATAGCCTTATAAGTGAAACGACTTATAAAAAGGCCGGAAGCGGGTTAATGACACGTGAAATAGACACAATAAATGTTGCCGGAAAAAAAGAACCTGTAATAATTTACGAACTGCTTGGCTATATAGATAAAGCTGATGACCTGATTAAAAAAACGGCAGACTGTTATAATAAAGGTTTAAATGCATACAGGAACAGAAATTGGGATAAAGCCGTAGGCAGTTTTGAAAGTATGCCCGGTGATGCTCCAGGCAGAGTAATGTTAAAACGTTGCCATGAATTTAAAAGAAAACCTCCTGGCAAAGACTGGAACGGGGTATTTGTTATGAATAAAAAGTAAATACTTGAGTTTTCGGTTTTTGATGGTCTCATAAAAAGTTGAATCTTGGCTATAGCGCTGTCATTCCCATGAAGATGGTAATCCAGAAAGGGGGTAGTTAAGGGACGGGGTTCGTCCCGATTATGCCTTTTTGATATATTTGGTTGCAAT
>CAYZXU010000018.1:0-30143 GCA_964482535.1 uncultured Desulfobacteraceae bacterium
CATGTCAGACGCATACAGATCAGAGAAACTATAATGTCCCATCTGGAAAAAGAGCGGTTAATGTTTAAAAAAGGAATAAAGGTTTTATCACTTTTTTTTATTGATGAAGTTGCAAAATACCGGGTTTATGATGAAAACAATAATCAGATAAACGGTGAATATGCTGAAATTTTTGAAGAGGAATATCAAAAAGCAACTGCACAACAAAGCCTTTTTAATGCAGAGTATAATAAATATCTCAACAGTCATCCAGCCAAAGAGCTTCATAAAGGGTATTTCTCAATAGACAAAAAAGGCAAATTAGTTGATTCTATTAAAAAAACAAAATCAGAAAAGCAGGATAGTACAGATGTCAGTGCTTATGATCTGATTATGAAAAATAAGGAGCAGTTATTAAGTTTCCATGAGCCCACTCGTTTTATCTTCTCACATTCCGCCCTGCGTGAAGGCTGGGATAATCCCAATGTTTTTCAGATATGCACATTAAAACACAGCCAGTCCACCATGAGCAAAAGACAAGAGATTGGTAGAGGTTTAAGGATTTGTGTAAACAGCGCTGGTGAGCGAATGGATGCCTCTGTTCTGGATAATGAATTCTTTAATCTAAACACCTTAACCGTTGTGGCAAGTGAATCTTATGATAGTTTTGCAAAAGAGCTGCAAAAGGAAATTGTAGAATCACTTTCCGACCGGCCGACCATATTAACAACGGATATTTTAACAGGCATGGTTCTTACAAATAATAAGGGAGAGGAATTTACTTTTAATAATCAATCGGCAATGGATCTAATTTTTAAGTTTAGGGAAAAAGCTTATGTTGATGGTGATTATAAAATTACGGATAAGCTGATTGAGGATATCAAAAACGATAAAGTCGAAGTGCCCAAAGGGCTTGCCCCTTTCAAAGCGAGTGTTTGTGAACTCATGCAAAAAATTCATTCCACTGCCAACTTTACAGCCAGCAATAATGAAAAGGTTGATAATATCCACGAAGCTATTCTAAAACCCAACGATAATTTTGCCAAAAAAGAGTTCCAGGACTTATGGAATAAAATAGAAGTCAAAACCGTTTATGAAGTTAATTTTGATAGCGATGAATTAATCAAAAAAAGTGTTTCAGCCATAGACAGCAATTTGTCTGTTAAGAAAGTGATCGTTAATATTACAGAAGGAGAGCAGAAAGACACCACAGATGAAGCGAGTTTGAAAGCCGGCACCAGTATGAAAAAGCTGAAAAATGTAACAGAAAAAGCCGATTCTTTATTGGGTGCATTAAAATATGATCTAATCGCTGAAATTGCAAAAGAGACCAGGCTTACCAGAAAAACCATTGTAAATATTTTGCAGAGATTACGCCCGAATACGTTTTATAGTTTCAGGGCAAACCCGGAAAGTTTTATAAAAGAAGTTTCCAGAATAATAAACAATGAAAAAGCAGCGACCTTAATCAATAATATTATCTATTCCAAAACAGATAAAACATATAGTGATGAAATTTTTACGGTTAATAATTTTAAAGGCTCTTTAAGTGAGAATATTTTAAAAGTCAAAAAACATATTTATGACTATTTGAAAACAGATTCTAAAATAGAGCGTGCTTTTGCTAAAGATTTAGAGAGCGGGGAAGTCCTGCTTTATGCTAAATTACCCAATGGTTTTAAAATACCGACACCTGTTGGAAATTATAACCCCGACTGGGCAATTGTATTTGATACCGATAAATTTAAGTATATTTATTTTATTGCTGAAACAAAAGGCAGCATGGAAAGCTTACAACTAAGAGAGATTGAAAAGAGAAAGATAAATTATGCCAAAAAACATTTTGAGGCTTTGGGGCATGCCAACATAAAATATGATGTTATTACCACCTATCAGGATTTAAAAGATAAGGTGATGCAGTAATCTTCAGAATTGATCTTTGTCCATCTATGATGGATGAATTAAAAACATGGAAAACAGGTTGCCTTTATAACAAACTTGAGTTAATTTTTTCAAATCAGGAGGCAAAGCAGCAGCATAACGACAAAAGGGGTTATTGGTACGCCTGGCAGGATTCGAACCTGCGACCTACGGATTAGAAGTCCGTTGCTCTATCCAGCTGAGCTACAGGCGCACAAAAAAAGAAGACATAACATATTGCTGGCTTATTGTCCATAAATTTTATATGATAAAAGAAATTTTAATTGTGGAATTTTAATATGGCTAAAATTATCAAAAAAAAAGAAAAGAAAAATAAAGCTCTTGTTAAATCCACTTCCAGGGATGTCGTTAAATTTGATCCTCTTCAAAAATATTTATCTGAGGTGGGCAGATATAACCTTATAACAAGGGAGCAGGAAATAGAGCTTGGGATTAAAATTCAGGAAAAAGACGATCCTGAAGCAGCCTACATGCTTGCTACAGCCAATCTAAGGCTGGTTGTCAAGATAGCCCTGGATTTTCAAAAAATATGGATGCAAAACCTTCTGGATTTAATACAGGAAGGAAATGTAGGGCTTATGCATGCTGTTAAGAAGTTTAATCCATACAAGAATGTAAAATTTTCATATTACGCTTCATTCTGGATAAAGGCTTATATCCTTAAATTTATAATGGATAATTGGCGGCTTGTGAAAATAGGCACCACCCAGGCTCAGCGAAAACTTTTTTTTAAACTGAAAAAAGAAAAACAGAAACTTATTGAGGAAGGGTTTGACCCCCAGCCTAAACTTCTTTCAAAGAGATTAGGGGCATCTGAGCGTGAAATAATCGATATGGATCAGCGTCTTGACGGATGGGATGTCTCCCTTGACGCTCCTGTAAAAAACGATTCGGATACGGAAAGGATTGATTTTTTAGGTACTGATCAGGAATCTATTGAAGAGGTTGTGGCAAAAAAAGAGGTCCGCGCCATTATTCGTAATAAAGTTGATAAATTTAGAAAATCAATGACTCCAAGGGAAAAAGAGATATTCGATCAGCGTATATACTCTGAAACCCCTGTTACACTTCAGGAGATTGGAACCCGTCACGGTATTTCAAGAGAACGTGTCCGACAGGTTGAAAATAGTATTATAAAAAAAATGAGAACTTTTTTTATAAATGAGATTTCTGATTTTTCTTCTTATTCCAACAAAGACTCATCCATTTAGCGCTGCTTTGCTTTTTTACTTAAAAAAGGAAAATTACACCTGATATCAGCATGAAATATAATCTTATAAAATCATTGATTCTTGTTTTAATACTATCTTTTTCAGGATGTATTTATAATAAAAGTATTGTGTTAAAAAAAGATAAGGCTCTTAAAGAAGATAAACCTGTTGTTTATGCCCATGTTTGTGCCTGGAAGGATAGCAGCAGATATTATGATTTTATAGAAGCCCATATAAGCATGAATAATGGTGATATAGACAAAGCTATTTTTTTTATTAAAAAGGCTGTGGGCAAAGATCCTTTGTCATTATACCTGCAAAGAGAACTTGCAATATTGTATGCAATTCAGAGAGACATGTATAATGCATTAAGCGTTGTGGAAAAAATTCTTGAAAAGGACCCTGATGATCTTGAAGCCCTTAAAATATACGCAAGGATAAAACAGCACTTTAAAGATATTGATAAAGCAAAAAAGGCTTATTTAAAAGTCCTTGAAATTGATCCCGGGCAGGAGAATATCTATACGATTCTGGGCGGACTTTATATGGAAGAAAAAGACTTTGCCGGTGCATTTAAAATATATGAAAAGTTTGTCCATAATTTTCCGGATTCATATATCGGCCATTTTTTTCTTGGAAAAATCCATGCTCTTCAAGGCAACTTTAAAGAAGCTGAAAAGGAATTCCTGTTAACTTTGGATATAGAGCCCAAGCTTGAAGAACCAAGGTTTGAACTCATAAAATTATACAAAAAAAGAGGGACTAAAAAGGGCACGGAAAAAAAAATAATTGGTCTTTATAATGAAATCTTAAAAAATGATAAGGATAATTTTCCGGCATCACTGGAACTTGGGCTTTTATATTATAAAAAAGGCGAAAAGGAAAAATCCGAGAAAATATTTAAGGAGCTTGGAGAAAAAAACACTTATAATGAAGGCGTGTCCAGAATAGTAGTAACGCATTATATTGACAAAAAAAAATTTGATGATGCAGTTATTATTATTACAGGGATGCTGAAGACTCTGCCTGACAGCTCTTTTCTTCATTATCTTGCCGGAATTGCATATGACGGGGAAAAAAATAATGCAAAAGCAGTTGAGCATTTAAAAAAGGTGCAGCCTGGCACCAAACTTTATACTAACGCAATAATTCATATATGCTTTTTATATAATAAAGATAACAGGGTAAAAGAAGCAATTGCCTTGTTAAAGGAGGCCTTAAAAAATGACCCTGATAATAATGAGTTCATGATTCGTCTTGGAATACTGTACAGTGAAACAGAAGAATATGAGAAAGCGGTTGCAATTATTAAAAAAGGTCTGGAGATAGATCCTGATAACCTTGATATGCATTTTCGTTTAGGTATTTTTTATGATGAAATGGGGCAAAAAGAGGCATCAGTAACACAGATGGAAAAGGTGCTCAGCCTTGACCCTGAAAACTCCGGGGCATTAAATTATCTTGGCTATACTTATGCTGATATGGGGAAAAAACTTGACAGGGCAGAAGAGCTTATTAAAAAAGCTTTGGAGATCAAACCTGATGACGGCTATATTATAGACAGCCTTGGATGGGTATATTTTAAAAAAGGTCTCTACGTGGAATCTTTAAATTTTCTACAAAGGGCAGTTGAACTGGTTCCTGATGATCCAATAATACTGGAACACTTGGGAGACCTGTATATGAAGATTAATGATAAAGAAACGGCCATGGAGTTTTACCGCAGATCTTTAAAAAAGAGAAAAAAAGATAAAGATGAATTTCAAAAAAAAATAGATGGGCTTAAAGAGTAAAGTTCAATCTGTTTTAAACTGTTATGGGAGCTGGAGCTTCCAACGCAATTTCAATCCATATTTTTCATGAAAATTTCTATTTTGATAAAAAACACTGTTTTTTTTCTGCTTATAATATTTATCCCGGCATTCTCCCTTTTCTCCTGCACTGGATTAAAAAAAACTTACATAAAATCTGATAATTTTGATATAAAAGAGTCGGAAAACCTGATGAAGGTCGTGAAAGGAAAAAACTCGGATCTGAAAACTTTTAAGGGCACAGGCAAAATAAAATTATACAAAGATGGGTCTATGCAGAGCGCGCGCGTTGCATGGGCAGGCACAAATCATGGGAAGCTTCGCATGGAAGTGCTGTCAATCACGGGGCAGCCTGCAATAAGCATTGCAACTGACGGCAAATGGTTATATTTGATTTTGCATGCAGAAAATCGTTATTACAAAAAAAAAAATTCAGATGCCGGACTGAAAAAAATAATTTCAATACCTGTAAAATTAGATGACCTGTTATTCTTTTTGTCAGGACGCGTGCCGATTTACAAGCACAGCATTATAAAGGTGGATAAAAATAAAGATACCGGTTTTGTTATTGTTTTAAAAAAAAAATGGAGAGGCATTGTTGAAAAAATATACATGGATTCAAATAAAACCGATGTTTATAAGGTCGAATTATTTAATGGTACAGGAAATTTTTTATACAGAGTTCACCTGGAAAATATGAAAAAAATCGGCAATTATTTAATTCCTGAAAAGATTGAAATCTCAAATGATGATGCTGTGTTCCAGCTCGTTATAGATAAATCATGGGTTGATTGCCATGTTTCATCTTCAATTTTTGTTTTGAATCCTCCGGATATTGAATAACAGGTTAAAAATTTATCAAAGTTAAGGAGAAGTATTAATGCATTATGAAGGAAATATGATCAGACCTCCAAGTGAGGCAAACAGTATTCTGCTTCAGGCTACTGTGGGATGCTCACACAACAAATGCACTTTTTGCAGCGCATATAAGGGCGAACGATTTAAAATTAAGCCCGATTCTATAATAATGGAGGATATCGCCTTTGCCGCAACTTATTGCAAACGACAGCGCAGGCTTTTTATTTGTGATGGAGATGCTCTTATTATTCCCCAGAAAAGACTTTTAAAGTTTTTAAAGGCTATAGAGAAACAGCTTCCATGGGTTAACAGAATCGGGCTTTATGCAAATGCCAAGAGTATTAAATTAAAAACCCTTGATGAGTTAAAAGAGCTTAAAAAACACGGTCTTACAATTGCATATATGGGGCTTGAGTCAGGTGACGATATAACCTTGAAAGATGTAACCAAGGGCGTATATTCACAAACCATGATAGAGATGGGGAAAAAAATCAGGAAGGCCGGCGTAAAACTGTCTATCACTGTTCTTTTGGGCCTTGCCGGCAGGGAGCGTTCAAAAATTCATGCTAAAAAAACAGGCCAGGTACTTTCAGAGATTGACCCTGAATATGTTGGCGCTCTTAGCCTCATGCTTGTGCCTGGAACTCCATTATATAACGATTATAAGGCAGGTAAATTTACTCTTATAGAGCCTGATGAAATGCTGAAAGAACTTAGAACCATGATTTCTGAAACAAATTTGACACGGGGCCTTTTTCATGCGAATCATGCTTCAAATTATCTGCCGATTAAAGCAAGGCTGCCCAAAGACAGAGATAAAACTTTGAGCCTTATTGATAAAGCCCTTGAAGGCAAAGTGGCGCTGAGACCTGAATGGTTAAGAGGACTTTAGGGTTCGCTCAAAAAAAATTGCTATTTTCGGTGGTCTCCTGATAAATATTTGTAAATTTGTAAATTTGAGGAACTCATTATTAAAGGAAAAATTATTATGAATGCAAGTTCACCTGACAATCAGGCAGCAATTGATGAAATCTGTATAAATACAATCCGCACACTTTCCATGGATGCAGTGCAAAAGGCAAATTCCGGACACCCCGGCGCACCCATGGGGCTTGCACCTGCAGCATATACTCTATGGACGCGTATCCTGAAACATAATCCGAAAAACCCGGACTGGCCTGACAGAGATCGGTTTGTCATGTCCGGCGGTCATGCATCTGCTCTGCTTTACAGCCTTCTTCATCTCACGGGATATAATTTAAGTCTGGATGATCTAAAAAATTTTAGACAGTGGAAGAGTAAAACCCCTGGGCATCCTGAATACGGGGTGACTATGGGAGTTGAAACCACCACGGGTCCCCTTGGGCAGGGCTTTTCAAATGCCGTGGGCATGGCAATGGCAGAGCGTCATCTTGCTGCCCGTTTTAACCGGTCAGGACATGATATTATCGATCACTATACATATGTCATGTGCGGTGACGGTGATATGATGGAAGGAATTACTTCCGAGGCAGCCTCATTTGCCGGTCACCTCGGACTTTCCAGGCTGATTTGCATATATGATGACAACAAAATTTCAATAGAGGGGAAAACAGATATTACTTTCACCGAAGATGTCGCCCTTAGATTCAAAGCCTATAACTGGCAGGTGCTAATTGTGGAAGACGGCAACGATACCGACGCTGTTTTTCAGGCTCTTGAAGCAGCAAAAGCAGAGACAAAAAAGCCTTCTATTATTTTGCTTAGAACGCATATAGGTTTTGGCAGCCCGCATAAACAGGATTCTCCTGATGCTCACGGAGCGCCTCTCGGAGAAGAAGAGATAAAATTAACAAAGAAAAATCTTAACTGGCCTGAAGATGTTTCATTTCTGGTTCCTGAGGAAGCAAAAAATCAGTTTAAAAAATGTTTGGAAAAGGGACAGGAAGGTGAAGCATTATGGAAGGAAAAATTTAAATCATATACAAAAGAACATACTAAACTGGCGAATAAATGGATTGATGCAATAAGCGGCTTTCTTGCTGAAGACTGGGACAGGGATATCCCTGATTTTTTGCCTTCGGACGGCCCCATTGCCACACGCGGGGCTTCAGGCAAGGTGTTAAACGCAATTGCTTCAAGCGTGCCTACACTCATGGGAGGTTCTGCGGATCTTGCGCCTTCCAATAAAACATTTCTCGACTGTTCCCATGAGTTTCAAAAAGGGAGTTACGACGGCAGAAATATACGGTTTGGTGTCAGGGAGCATGCAATGGGAGGAGTAATGTCAGGCATGTTTCTACACAGCGGCATAAGACCATATGGCGGCACCTTTCTTGTTTTTGCCGATTATATGAGGCCTTCCATCCGGGCTGCAAGCCTGATGAACCTTCCCATTATCTATGTGTTCACACATGACAGTGTTGCAGTAGGGGAAGACGGTCCAACACATCAGCCCGTTGAACAGATAGCTTCACTTAGAATAATTCCGGGTCTCACGGTTATAAGACCGGCAGATGCTTCTGATACAAAAGAAGCATGGCTCAAGGCAGTTAAAACAATGGATGGTCCTGTGGCTCTTATTTTGAGCAGGCAAAAACTTGATGTGTTAGACAGAAAGCTGTATGCACCTGCCGAGGGTCTTGTTAATGGCGCTTATATACTTAAAGATTCAAAAGGCAAGCCCGACCTAATACTGATTGCAACAGGTGCCGAGGTGCATATTACACTTGAAGCCGAAAAGATTTTAACTGAAAAAGGTTACTCGGTGAGAGTTGTAAATATGCCAAGCTGGGAATTATATGAAAAAACTACCAGAAAATATAAAGAAAGTGTGCTGCCGGCTGATGTAAAAAATCGTATAGCGGTTGAAGCCGGCATAACCGCAGGATGGGAACGTTTTGTGGGTGACAGGGGCGCAGTTATAGGAATAAACCGTTTCGGCGCTTCAGCTCCAGGCGCTGAAGTCTTGAAAAAATTTGGATTTACTCCTGACGTTATTGTTAATAAAGCACTTGAGCTGTTAAAGTAAAAAATTGAGGGAAAGGGAAAATTCTGTAAAGGTTTCTCTTAAGCGAGGAAACGTTAGATCTTGGAAGCTGCACTGATAGTTGAAATAAGCATAATTATTTTTTTAACACTCTTTTCAGGTTTTTTTTCAGGCTCTGAAACCGCTCTTTTTTCTCTTTCCATTATTCAGCTTGAACGTATAAAAAAGCTCGGAGGAAAAAGGGCGGCAACTGTCTCTGCACTTCTCAAACATCCTAAAAGACTTATTATTACAGTTCTGCTCGGTAACGATCTTGTAAATATTGCGGCTTCGGTAATTGCGGCAGATATATTTTTATCCATCTATGGTCAAAACAGCCAGTGGTTAACCATAGCTGTAATGACACCTTTAACTCTTGTTTTTGCTGAAGTTATCCCCAAAACTCTTTTTATGCTTCATAATGAGAGGCTTGCACCTTTTGTGGCTGTGCCCCTTGACTTTTTTTCCAGACTGATTGCTCCCATACGATGGATTTTTTATAAGGCTGCGGACATTATATTAAAAATTTCAGGATTTAAAGGTGGGGCTGCCGGTTCAATCATAATGGAAGATGATTTTCTTCAGATGGTTGATCATAGTCATAAAGAGGGCAAACTCCACGGCATGGCAAAGGATTTAATCCATAATGTATTTGAATTCAGTGATTCCCATGTGTTTGAAGTCATGACCCCTGTAAAAAATATTTTTGCCCTGCCCTGTGATATGGATATTTCTGAAATAATAAAAAAAGTGAAAAAAAATCATTTTTCAAGAGTCCCTGTTTATGAAGGGGATATTAATAATATCGTCGGCATACTCTATATCAAGGACCTGCTGAAGATTGATTATCAAAGCATGAAGGGAAAAAAACAGCCTGTTAGCCGGATAACAAGAAGGCCTTATTTTGTTCAGGAAACAAGAAAGGTTGATGAGCTGTTTAATATTTTGAAGAAAAAAAGAAGGCATATCGCAATATGTCTTAATGAACATGCCGAAGTTGCAGGACTTATTACGATGGAAGATTTACTGGAAGAACTTTTTGGTGAAATTTACGATGAATTTGACCAGGTTAATATAGACGGGAACTAAAGAATGCTTCTTTCTGTTAATATCTTAATAATTTTAGTTTTTATTATTTTACAGGCTTTTTTTTCTGGTTCTGAGATGGTTATTTTATCATCAAACAGGATAAAGCTGCAAAAAAATATTTCAAAAGGTTCCAAAGGTTCCGGCATTGCACTTGATATGATAAATAATCCCAGGTGGTTTCTTGCAACTACGAGTACCGGAACAAATATGTGCGTAATTATTGCCTCTGTTGTGGCAGCAGTTTTTTTCAACTCTGTTTTCAAGACATATGCCGGGGTTGTAACCATTATAACTGTTTCTCCTTTTCTTTTGATGTTTGGAGAGATCATACCAAGAACAATAGCCCGTAAAAAGGCCACTGAACTTGCGCCTGTAATTGCAAGGCCGCTATGGATTGCCTCAAAAATAATTTACCCTGTTACATTTATGGTTTATGTAATAAGCAGGTTTTTTTATTGGAGCGTTGGAAAGGAAAATCTTTCATTTGTTACAGAAAAAGAGCTTGAACTGGTTTTAGATTCTACAGGGAAGGCAAGTGATTTAAAAATAAAAGAAAAGGAGTTTATACTCAGGGTTTTTCATCTTGTTAAATCTGATGTTGCGGACGTGATGGTTCCCCTGGTAAATGTTTCTGCAATATCTCAGGATGCAAGTGTCAAGGATGCAGTAAGGATGATCAACCGCACAGGGTATTCAAGGCTGCTGGTTTTCCAGGACAGAGTAGACAATCTCATAGGGATAGTGCATGCCTTTGATTTGATAGATATTAATAAAGATTTAAAAATCAAAAAAATAGTCAGAAATGTTCCCTTTGTCTCTGAGCTTCAAAGGGCTGAAGAGCTTTTGATTTCACTCCAGAAAAACAGAAACTCCATTGCTGTTGTTGTTGATGAATACGGCGGTTGCGTCGGTATTATTACAATAGAGGATATACTGGAAGAGGTTGTGGGCGAAATAATGGACGAGTATGATGCCGAAGAAGGAGGAATAATAAGGCTGGATAAAAACAGGTTTCTAATTAACGCCGACATTGAGATAGAATTTTTTAATGAAAAGTTTAAATTAAACATTCCTAAATATGATTATGAAACCATAGGAGGCTTTTTACTGAAGAACATGGGAAGAATACCGTTTCAGGGAGAAAGTTTTAATTATAATAACCTTGAATTTCATATTCATCGGGCAAGTAAAAAAAGCATAAAAAAAGTGGTGGTTAAAATTAATTAATTTTAACCACAACATGAAGGGGTTGTAATAAATTTATGAGCTGCGTCCGGACAGGCCTTGAGATGCTTACTGCAAAGCCTTTAAAATCAATAAGTTCAGATCGTCTTGGTCTGCTATGTAATCAGGCTTCTGTGGACGAAAAATTTAACCATGCTGCTTTTATCATAGACAGGATGTTTCCGGGAAAGCTCAAGGCACTGTTTTCTCCCCAGCACGGTTTTTTTGGAGACAAACAGGATAATATGATAGAGTCCAATGATATTATTGAGCCTGTATTTAATATTCCTGTTTTCAGTCTTTACGGAAAAATCCGCAAGCCTGATAAAAAGATGTTTGATCATAT
The DNA here is from genome assembly GCA_964482535.1 of uncultured Desulfobacteraceae bacterium. Taxonomy (GTDB): domain Bacteria; phylum Desulfobacterota; class Desulfobacteria; order Desulfobacterales; family BuS5; genus CAYZXU01. The sequence goes on from CAYZXU010000018.1 coordinate 11,467, forward strand.
TGATACCCTCATCATAGACATCCAGGATGTGGGCACCCGTGTTTATACTTTTATTTATACTATCTCCTATTGCATGGAGGCGGCAAAAGAATTCGGAAAAAGGATAGTTGTTCTGGACAGACCTAATCCTGTGAACGGTATCACGGTTGAGGGAAACTGTCTGTCCGGTGATTTTTCTTCATTTGTGGGGCGTTACCCCATACCCATGCGTCACGGGCTGACTGTGGCTGAACTTGCGCTCTTATTCAACTCATACTTTAAGATAGGATGCGATATTGAGGTTGTTCCCATGGGGGGGTGGACACGTAATATGTTTTATAATAATACAGGGCTTTCATGGGTTGCTCCTTCTCCAAATCTTCCCACGCCTTTATCTGCAATGGTTTATCCCGGGCAGGTGCTGTGGGAGGGGACAAATGTTTCTGAAGGCCGAGGTACAGCCATGCCCTTTGAGATATTCGGCGCTCCTTTTATTGAAACTGAAAAAATTCTTTTTTGCCCTGTTTCATCCATAGATGAAAAATTTCTGCCTGGCGCAGTATTAAGAAAAATTGTTTTTGAACCAACGTCAAATAAATGGTCAGGGAGCATGTGCAAAGGATTCCAGATTCATATAACCGAGCCTGAAAAATATAAACCCTATTTAAGCTCATTAAAGCTTCTTCAGGCTGTAATTTTTCATCATAAAGAAGATTTTAAGTGGATGCAGCCTCCCTATGAGTACGAATTTGAAAAACTTCCCATTGACCTTATTACAGGGGATGAAAATATTCGTCTATCCCTTGAAAATTTTTATAATTTAGATGAAGTTGAAGATTCGTGGAATAATGAAATTAATGAGTTTAAAGAGATAAGCCGCAATTTTTATCTCTACTGACAGGACATAAATTTGATCAAATCTGAAAACATATGGAAGAGGATGGTATTTAAAAAGAATAAAGTATGGATGGCTGTTCAGGAAAATGAAAAACCGGCTGTCTGCAAGGGAAAGGTTCTGATTAAATATCGTCTTGATGACAGTTATGATTACTGGGTGCATGAAAAAGGGCTGAAACCTGTTGAACCTGCCCAGATTTCTGTTAATACACAAGTTCCTGTTAATACACGGCTAAAAAAAACAACACCCTGTATTAAAACTCATGTAAAGAGCAGTAATAATCAGGATAAAGGAGCAGGGTTAAAGAAAAATGCGGGAGAAGTATGTATATATACAGACGGAGCATCTTCAGGAAATCCAGGACCCTCAGGAATAGGTGTTTACTTCAGCTTTAATGGTCATGAAAAGGAGATATCAAAATACATAGGCATTGCAACAAATAATATTGCAGAGCTTGAAGCCATAAAAGCAGGCCTGATGCTGTTAAAAAGAAGAGATATACCAGTAAAAATATTTACAGACAGCAGTTATGCCCTGGGGGTTCTTTCTCTTGGATGGAAAGCAAAAGCCAATAGAAAACTGATTGAATCAATAAAAAAAATTATGCTGAAATTTAAAGATATAACCCTTGTTAAAGTTAAGGGGCACTCAGGAATCAAGGAAAATGAAAAAGCAGACCTTCTTGCAACGAGCGCTATAAAAAAATGAGGACGTTTATATGAAAATAATGAATTAATGGATTCTATTGATTTATAAAATGCAATTAAGCACTCGGTCTTTGGGCGACACATCTTTTGTGGAAAAATTATGTCTAAAAAAGTCTTTGTTCAAAGATTTTAAATTTAGACCGTAAAAACTGTTTTACTTTAAATGGGAATCAAGTTTGCCTTCTTTTTCAAGGGCATAAAGATCATCACATCCACCTACATGAAAATCACCAATAAAAATTTGAGGTACTGTTTTAATCCCACCACTTCTTTCTAAAGCTTGTGCAACAAGCTCAGGGTTTATATCCACCCTCAGCTCTTCATACGCAACTCCCTTTTTATCAAGAAGACTCTTTGCTTTCAAGCAATAGGGACAAATATTGGTTGTATAGATAACTACTGTTTCCATGGCATTACAATCCTTTAATATAATTTATAAAATGTTTGTTTTTCTTAATCAAAGCAAGCTGAAATCAGGCGAAAAAGGACGTTTTTTTTAAAAGGTCTCATTAAGTGTTGCCGACTTATTCTTCGTTTATTAGCGAACCCTGTCCTGTTGCTTCAAGCACACTGAGCCAGAGTTTTTCTTCAGGATGGATTTTTTTCCTTTTACCTGCAGACGCACTCATGGGAAGATGGATAAAATGTTCGTTCCAGCGACCTATCAATAGTCTGGTTTTTCCGGCCATTGCAGCGTGAACCGCATCACGACCCAAAAAATTACAAAATACATGATCGTTGGCATTTGCCGGCAGACTTCTGATGGTGTAACTTGGGTCTATATACTTGAGTGATATTTCCATATTTTTAGCTTGAAAATATGAAGCTATTTTTTCTTTTAAAAACAGCCCGATATCTTTGAGCCTGATATTGCCTGATTCGTCAAACTTGCCGTTATCTCCTTTTTTATCAAAGAATTTTTGACCGGCTCCTTCAGCCGCCACAATTACCGCATGTTTTCTAAGCTTCAGGCGTTGTTCAAGAGCATTTAGAAATCCATTAGGCCCATCAAGATCAAAATCAACTTCAGGAATTAATACAAAGTTTACATCCTGCTGTGCCAGCACTGCTGTGGCTGCTATAAATCCTGAATGTCTGCCCATGAGTTTAATAAACCCTATCCCGTTTGGATACCCTTCTGCTTCATTATGTGCGGCTTTAATTGCCCTGGTGGCTTCATCAACCGCTGTGTGAAAGCCAAAGGATCTGGAAACGAGATAAATATCATTATCTATGGTTTTAGGAATGCCCACAATGCTTATCTTTAATTTTTTTTCTTTGATTGCATCGGCAATCCTGGTTGCCGCCATAAGAGTGCCGTCACCTCCTATCATAAAAAGGATTCCTATATTCTGTCTATCGAGACAGTCCACAATTTCATCAATATCCTGTGGACCCCTTGAAGAGCCAATAATCGAACCTCCTCTTTCAAGCAGGTTTACCACAACTTCGGGGTTAAGGTCCATCATGTCATGGCCGTATTTGGGGATAAACCCCTGTAAACCATATTTTATGCCGTATATATTTTTGACGCCATAGTTGTGATGAAGTTCAAGAACTATTGACCGTATTATATCATTTAAACCCGGGCATAATCCTCCGCAGGTCACCAGTGCGCATTTTGTCTTGCTGGGATCAAAATATATTTTTTCTCTTGGGCCTGCAAGCTCAAGAGAAGGCAGGTCTTTTATTTTTTTGCCCATTTTTTCCAGAGTGTTTGGCCTTATATTAATAAGTATTCTGTCATCGTCACTTACAAAGGTCTGGGCTTTATCACCTGTTTTTTTTCGCTGTACAGGGGAGTCTATTTTAGCTTTGCCAAGTGTCGGAATTTTTGTATCAATGTCTTTATAATTCATATTAACTCCTTGTGACCTGGTTTATTGCAGCCAATTATTTTTGATGGACTCGTAAAAAGTAAAATTGTAAAATTGATGACGAATGTGCAAAATTTTATTTTTTATATATGAATAATTTAGTATCATTTAATTTTACTTGAGTAAATCAGTTTGTTAATTTATTCATATATATGCCTGTAAATCAAACTTAAATTTTAAGGGAGATAAAATGAAGAGAATTTGCATATTAAAAAACAGTGTTCAAAATTATGCCTGGGGCTCAACAACCGCAATACAAGAACTTCTGGGACAAGAGGTTGATAAGGGCAAACCAGCGGCTGAGCTTTGGCTGGGCGCACATCCAAAGGCTCCTTCCATGGTTAAACTGGAAGAAGGATACGGGTCTCTTGCAGATATAATTAAACAGAACCCTGAAGAATTACTGGGAAGAACTGTTGCTGAAAAATTCAATAACAGTCTGCCTTATCTTTTTAAGATACTTGCAGCGGCAAAGCCTCTTTCTATTCAGGCTCATCCCAGTTTAAAACAGGCTAAAGAAGGTTTTAAAAGTGAAAATATGCAAAACATTCCTTTAAACGCTCCTGACAGAAATTATAGGGACGAAAACCATAAACCCGAATGCATATGCGCTTTGACACAATTTTGGGCATTAAACGGATTTAGAAAAATTGCAGATATTATATCTTTAATGGATAAACTCGGGGTTAAAGGAATGGATGATGAACTTAATCATCTGAAAAGATCTCCTGATTCTGACGGGCTAAAAAATTTTTTTAAATCTATAATGTCCATGAACCTTAAGCGTTCTGAATTAATTGTGGCAGATGCTGCAGCGAGGGCTGAAAAGAATACGGACAATAACCCTGTATTTAAGTGGATAGTTAAACTAAATAAAGAGTATCCTGCAGATATGGGAGTATTTTCTCCGGTTTTTTTAAACCTTATACTCCTTGAACCAGGACAGGCCATGTTTCTTCCTGCAGGTGAGCTTCATGCTTATCTTAAGGGAGTCGGGATAGAACTAATGGCCAATTCGGATAATGTGCTAAGAGGCGGTCTGACGCCTAAGCATGTTGATGTTCCGGAGCTTCTTAAAGTTTTAAATTTTAAGGAAAGAGAAGTTGAGATCTTAACTCCTGTATATATAAGTGAGTGTGAAAGCTTTTACAAAAGTCAGGCAGAAGAATTTATTCTTTCATACATTAGTGTTACAGACGGTAAAGAGTATATAAGCCCTGAAAAAAGAAGCATTGAAATACTCATATGCTGTTCCGGGAAAGCTCTGTTTACAGAGCCTGGAAGAGAATACAGCCTTGAAGTATCAAAAGGCTTATCTGTAGTTATACCTTCGGCGGTTGCCAGGTATGACATAAAAGGGGATGCGGTTTTTTATAAGGCTTCGGTGCCTGTATGATATTCCTGGGGCAGTAACTTATTTTTAGAATATCACCCACCATTTTTTTTAAGATTTTCAAAAGAGATTATCTCTGCACCCTTTGATTTTTTCTGTTCTTTTTTATCATCTGTTTTATTTTTGTCCGGTTTCAGCTCTTTTGGAGCAACAATTTTTTCTAATCTTATTTTTTTGCCGTCCATGGTAAAATCACCTCCAGATAGATAAATATCGTTTAATATCCATGTCACTATTTTAACAGGCAGTTGAAGGATTAGCAGTTTGACCTGAAACCATTCAGGTTTGAAATCGGGTCCGATTTCCTCTATCCTTGCGAAAGTCAAGGGTTTGTCTTCAACATAAATAATCACAATATCTTGTTCAAAGAGCATGATATGTCCTTTTAATTCAATTTAAAACCTTTTCAAAACGCTTCATTTTCAAAGCTTCCAATTTAATAATTACATCAAAAAATAAAATATACTTGCTTGAATGTCAAACACAAAAAAACAGTATCCGCCTCTTTTGCCCTTCCAGGAAAAATTCGCTTAAGATTTAACCTGCCGGGATTCAATATAATTTTTCAACTGCCTGCAAACGAGAAGATCGGTGGGAAAAGCCATTGACTCAGGCAGGTTGTCAATGGGAAAAAATTTTGCATCTGAAGCATCGGAACCTGCTTTTAACTCTCCTTCTGTACATTCTCCCCAAAACCATATTCCGACAGTCTGTTTTTCTATATCATGAAAGTTTGAATGAGCCGTAAAAACAGGGCCGATATTTACGACAAGTCCTGTTTCCTCAGCAATTTCACGCTTTGCGGCAATTCTGATATCTTCATTCCATTCAACATGTCCGCAGGGTATACACCACATGCCTTCGTAAGAACCGAGCCTCTTTGTTAAAAGGAGCCTGTTTTTTTGCATAACAATCACAGCAACACCAACAGTGGGGTTACGGTAGTGAATTTTTTTGCAATGAATGCAGTATTGCCGTTTATGTCCATCGATTATTTTTACCCTGAGCGGTTGACCGCATAAAGGGCAAAATTTAAATTTCATATATTTATCCCAAAAAAGTCTATATCTCCCGAATAAACCAGGGAGCTGTATGAAACTGTTCAAGCTTTAAGGGGTAGGCTATTATTGCGTATCCCTTTGTATAATACCAGATGAGCAAAAAAAATCTCTAATCCTCTTTGCCATTATCCCTTCAAATCCTTCAAAGAAATGATCAGTCTCTAAAACAAGCTTTTCCTTTTCTCCTTTTGCCGAATCGAAAAGGGCATCAAAACCTCCTTCAATAAAAGAATCTTGAGAGCCGCTTATCATTAGCTTTTTACAGTCCGATTTTAAATCCGACTCAAGGCCGTCTATGCTTTTTAGAACGGAGATCAGAACAAGGCCATTCAGTTGAACAGGTGTTTGTGAAGCTGCATGTGAGGCTATAACAGCCCCATAAGAATATCCAAGCAGCCCAACAGAATCAAGATCCTTGCTAAATGATGAAGTTACAAAAAGGATGTCATTTATTTCTTCTTTGCCTCCTGAATATTCGCTATAATCAACACACAGGCTTGAGATGTTATTTACAGCCAATTCATTTGCAACAGCCACTAATCTTGGATCATGTCTGTTTCCTCCAAAGGATGGGTGGGGAGGGCATAAAACAACACCCTTATCTGAATTGCCATATAAAGTGGCATGAATAACATGATTTTCTCTAATAAAATCAACCTCTTTTCTCATCTCATCTCCTTTTTAAATATCAATACTCCAAGTATGAGATCTACCGCAACAGTCTTCACCAAGGCAACATGTTTCAATATTTCCATCAGGATATTTCTCTCTGAGTTTATCAGCAATCCCGGAAAGATAAGCATACTCAATATCCCAATGATCTTCAATCAATTTTCCGTCAAGATATACAATTACATCACATTTTTCCACACCCTTTTTCCCAAGATCAACCTCAATCAGTATTTTTCTTTCCATTATTTTCTCCTTAAATAAAGGTCAAATGGGTCACCCATTAAAGGCTAAGTCAAGTAAAAAAAACACCTCTCCCATCAAAAAATTACCACTTTTTTACGAATGGGGAAGTTCTACGACGTCCCTTGATAAATTGATATGCCGATTAAATTTTGGCTTCTGGGACGTTTAAGTAATCAAGATATTGCTGAACTTTAGGGACGTAGTTAGACGGGATGCATCGGCGCTTAAAATGTAAAGTTGTTTTTGAGCGAGCCCTAAGCTTCGCTACACACGGCAAGCTGATGACCGTACTGGTTTAAAGAGGAATGCCATCCTTTTTTAAAGAAAAAGGATGGCGGCATGGTTGTGGATTATTTCAAGACAATGCCGTTATCATGGGCGGCGTCTTTGATATGATCGACAAAAATTTGTGCGAACTTGTCATTGGAGCCAAGACCTTTAAGTACGGTTGTTACCTTAAATCCCTGTTTGGTCAGAATGCTTTTCCAGGAATCTTCTTCATCGCTTGCCATATCATTGATTGCATGATCACCTGCAACAATCATAAAAGGTTTTAACACAATATTGCCGGAATTATGATGGGACAGATACCGCGCCACATCTTCAATTCCTGGAAAACCTTCCACAGAACCTATGTAGGTTACTACTTTGGGATAGAGTTCACCCATTTTTTTGGCAGCTTCCATATAAATACCGGTTGACCAGTGTTCATTTCCATGACCCATATATACCAGCTTTGCATTCTTTTCTTTTGCCAGCTTAACATCGTCTGCAAGGGTGTTAAGAGCCTTTTCCATGTCATCATGATAATCGTATTTGTCGCCTGGACATCCAAGAGCAGGTCTTCCCATGACGATTTTGTCAAAAGGCATCCACTTTTCCTTGGTGGTTTTTATTGAAGCAAGAGCATTTACATATGAACTCAGATCCTGTGCCTGTTCCATAAAAAACATATGCGTGGGCTGCACTATAATATTCCTGTAACCATCTTCCCTTAAATTTCCAACAGTGGCAATAATGTTTTTTACATAAAGGATCTCTTTGGGGATTCCTTTTCCAAGCCATTTTTTGGAATCAGCCTGACGTTCTTTCCAAACCGAACGGATAATATTGGACGTAAAAGTTATTTTAACAGGGATGCCAGGAAAAGCCTTTTTGATTTTATCCTGGATATTGGTAATGGATCCTATGGCAGACGGCTCAGTGGTACCGAAACTGGCCAGAACAATGGCTACCTTGCCCTGCTTAGCGCTGACTTTACCATGTTCCGAGGCCAGAGTTGTCGAACCCATAGTTATTGAACAAAGAGAGATAGTCAGAAAAAGAACCAAAATAGACATAAATGTGCTTTGAAATTTAACAAAAACTTTTTTCATTATTATGTACTCCTTTAATTAATTTGAATCATCGTGCATTAGTGTTGAGATTTTTGTTTATTCATTATCTTAAAATATGCATTAGCCATTGGCAGTTAATTTGTTGTCACCTCCTTAACATCTTTGTTTCTTATGGTCACATCTATAAAAATCAAGCTATAGAAAGCCCAATAAAAAATCCCCGAATCGAAATTAATCAATCCGGGGATTTCCCTTTTTTATCCTCAAGATCCTCAGGCTGCCTCCTGTCCGCGAAGGTTAGGCCTATGTTATTCAGGCAGGTTTTCTGGCTCTTGGATCATTCTACTTGCCGCGCCTTCCCATCTGTATTTAAAACAGACAGTGGCAAAATGCGGTGTTCGTCCCCAATCACAGCGGTGGGCCCGCCCCCGATTCTAACGGGGTTCCCTATTAAGCTACACGAGCGCCTGAACGTATAATCGATTTTTTTAAAACAAAACTATAGAGTAAAGTCAACAACAAATCGAATCTTTAATATTTAAGAAGGAAAATGTACTCCCCTATATTCCCAATTCAGGACCAGCTTGAAAAAAGAGTCGGAATTTTTGTTTGATAAAATTGTTGTGCAACTTTATTATTGTTTAACTTATTTATAGTTCAATAGGCGTGACATATGACAATAAAACAGTTTTACCCCTATTACCTGTTCAAGCCCCGTAGACAAGGTAAGCAAGATATCCTGAATAGGATAACAGGAGAAGTAAACCGTTTCCCCTGGATATAGTACTGGTTTTTATCATCATCAGTATGGGCAAAAAACTTATAAAAACCATTACAAGGCAATCTATCAACAGGCCGCTTTCTACAAAACCTCCCTGTATACAGATGGGTCTAACAATAGCCGCTGCACCGAGTACGCCTAATATATTAAAAACATTACTTCCCACCAGATTGCCCAGACTTATTTCAAGCTCATTTCTTATGGCAGCCACAACCGATGTAGAGAGCTCCGGCAAAGAAGTGCCAAAGGCAATAACCGTTAAACCGATAAATTTTTCATTTACTCCCAGAATTTTCATGATTTTTACTGCAGAATCCACAACAAAGTCAGCGCCTGTTACTACCCCTGCAATGCCTGCTATAATCAACAAGATCTGCTTTGATCTGGAAGAAACAGTTTCAGAGCCTGCGGCTTTTGTTTTAAAAGCCTCTTTTTCCAGTTCATTGGAAAAATTATTTTTAGACGTATAATAATTAAAAATCGTATATAGAATAACTCCTGTGAAAAGCGCTGTTCCTTCAAGCCTGCTTATTGTTGAATCCAGAGCTAAAAAAATAAAGTATAATAATATAAAAAGCATTAACGGCATTTCCCGTCTCGCGACAGATGTGTTGCTTTTTACGGGGTTAAAGAGAGCCGTTACCCCCAAAACAAGACCTATATTGCAGATATTGCTGCCCACAACATTTCCCACTGCAATCATACTCTTATCTTTGAGTGATGAAACAACGCTGACCAGCATTTCAGGAGCCGAGGTTCCAAAGGCCACAACTGTAAGGCCGATAACAAGGGGAGTCATGCCCATGCTTCTTGCAAGATCCGATGACCCTTTAACAAGCCACCCCGCCCCAAAAAAAAGCAAACATAAACCGCTGATGAAAAAACAGGAATCTAATAAAATAATTAACTCTCCTTAAAACAGAATTTAATCGACTCTAATTTGAATCTTCCGTGTATCCTGCGGTTACATTTGTGCTGATCCCTCCTCTTGCGGTGAAATCGCCACTGATCTCAAGCCTCTTTGGTTGAAGAGCCCTGACAAGATCATTTAATATGCGGTTGACGAGATGTTCATAAAAAATCCCCACATTTCTGTACTGCAAAAGATAATATTTCAGTGATTTTAATTCAATAATCTTGACGTTAGGTCTGTAGCTGATCGTAATTGTGCCGAAATCAGGCAAACCCGTCATGGGGCATACAGATGTAAACTCAGGCTGCTTTATGGTTATATCAATATCTCTTGATTCTTTATATTGATAATCTATAACTTCCAAAACATTGATTTTAATATTATCAGGTTTCTCAGGTTTATAACCAATTTTTTTTTCTGCAGAATTCGGCATATAATCAGCCTCCGGTATTATATTTCAGTCTCTTATTGATGAAAATGATATTGTTTTATAAAATTTATTTATCATCCTGATTTTATAAGGTCAACGAGGTTTTTTAAGGCATAGGCAGGATAGTTGACAAAAGAAAATGCGTTATACAGATCTGTCAACAAAAACCGAAAACTTAAAGCTATAATCAAATATAGTTTTCAAGAAGTGCAAACTGCTTTTTATGGTTTATAAAGGATGGCAGAAGATCACTTAAATGGTATATCTGTTTTAGGTATCATTAGTGTAAAGGTAGTGCCTTTGTTTACTTCACTTTTTACCCGGATATGCCCTCCGAGTTTTCCGATAATTCCACGGGAAACAGAAAGACCAAGCCCTGTTCCCTGACCCTGAGGCTTGGTTGTAAAGAACGGTTCAAAAACCCTCTGTAATACATGTTCGGGCATGCCAGGGCCATTATCTTTAATATCTATACATATAAATCCATCCTCCCTGTTACTGTCAACAGAAATAAAAATTTGCCCCTTTTTGGGCAAGGCATCAACGGCATTGAGCATGATATTAACAAAAACCTGACTTAACAACTGAGGGTCACTGTGTATTGGAGGCAGATCCGACGGAATGTCTGCCTTCAGTTGTATTTTTGCGAGTTTAACCTGATTGGCAACCAGATTAATAGATTTTTTTAAAACTTTTTCAAGGTGTAGGGGCACAACTGCTGTTTCGCTTTCTCTGGCAAAATCGAGAAGGTTTCTTACGATCTTTTGTGAACGCTCAGTTTCTCCTATAATATCATCGACCATTTCATTCTTGTCTTTTTCATCCAGAATATCATAATCCTCCTGCAAGGAAGAAGCAGTCAGCATTATATTATTAAGAGGATTATTCAACTCGTGGGCAACGCCTGCCACGAGGTTGCCTATTGCGCGTATCTTATGGCTTTCCACCAGGATCTTATGACGTTTTTCCAGTTCGTCAATCATCTTGTTAATCGCTACCTCAAGCGGGGAAAATTCATCATGGAATTCATTGGCAATATCAATTCGGGTAAAATCACCTTTTGCTATTTTTTCAGTATAACCCAATAATCTGCCCAATGTATTTAAAAGTCCCCGCATAATAAATGCAGAAATACCAAATAGCATTACTACCAGAATTATAAGAAAGCCAAGGGTTATCTTCCTTGCCAGTTTGTAATTTCTATTAACCGATTCTTTTTCTTTCTCTGCAAAATCCGCTGCAATGGTGATCATCTTTGAGCCGTGATTTCTAAGCTCTTTTTCAATTTTCTTTTTTGCTGAGGGGTCTGCCGTCTTTCCTATATCAAGCAAAAACTTTTCGTAATCATTTGCATGATTAAGCAATGTGTTAAGATTTTTGGCTTTAAGTATCTTTGTTATTTTTGTTCTATTATCTTCAAGCAGTATTCTTGCAATATGTATATGTTCAAGAGCATTATTTAGATCTGTTCCATAAAGAAGATAGTTTTTTTCAAAACGCCTGGCCTGCTGGATTTCATTCATATAACTTTCGGTTACTTCCAAAAAATGATTCTTGTGCTCAAGTTTATAAAGTATAAAAATTACCCAGCCGTTTATTACTATGCTAAAGGTTATAATGGGTAAAAACGCCATTATTAAACGTGAGCGAATACTCATTTTCAAATAACGCCTGACTTTTTTTTGCGTTTTTCTCATTTTATTATTCCTGATTTTATGCAAATGCCCTGAAATTTTTTGAGATGAAATTATCAACATATGTTTTAACCATTTCATCGTTTGTTAATAACATGTCAAGCTGCCTTGAGCATGCCATCAGCCTTCCCAACATTTCCAATGCATCTTCGGAATCCTTTTGGGAATTATACCTGAACCAGGAAGTAACAAGATCTCCTCTTCGATTAACTTCAAAATTTGATAAGCGTAGTACAGATTCTAAAAATAATCCCCTGCGGTTTAAAGCGTCCCTGGTTGAAGCGCCTCCCCGGAATCTGAAATTAACATAGTTATTTTCAGACCAGGGACCTGTAACAGCATCGATTAAGGCATAGTGGTAAACAAAGCGCGCATTAAAATTCAAGTAATCTTTGGCTACAATAAAATAATTTGTATCTTTACGGCGTCTCGGCCCTTTTGTTCCCCCCATAATCTGTTCTTCAAGATCAGGTGTTAAAAAAGAAGTCCCTCCTATTCTGCGTTTATCCCATATAACCTTTGGATCGGATATGCCTTTCCATAAAGCCTGAAACGGAATACTTTTGACGTGTAAAGGGTCTAACTCCTCTTTTTCCTCAACTGAGCCATCAAGATCAAGCAGTTTTATCTTTATGGGAATCGGAGTCTTAAGAGCAGTTGCATTTCTTCTCCACATGCGATTTTGGCTATCCCCAAAGGAAAACATTGAGCGTACAGACATTTCGTGGATAAATCTTATTACATCATGGATAGACATGCATTTTTGAGGTTTAAAATTTGAAGAATTCGGGTCAATCAAATTAAGTTTCAGGACAAGATCGTATAACGCCCCGGAAGAAATACGCTTTTTGCCTGAATTGATTCTAACAAGAACCCTTTCACGAACGTCATCCCACTGTGTACCCTTGTATATTTTTCTGGTTGTTGCATCAATGGAAATAATTTCTCCTGATTTAAAAAGCAGGACACCCTCTCCGGCTTTAAAAAGGCATGGAACGGACAGCTCACGGGCCAATGTTGCAAGGTGCCCCACAGGATTTCCTTTTTCCACAATAAGAGCGCCAATATCCGGCAATAGTAAAGCAAGTTTTAAAGAAGCCTGTTTAACAATAAGAATAGCCCCTTTTTGCTCTAAAGCGGGTTTGTCTTCATCTTTAATATATTCCACAGGTCCCACAGCGCGTCCCGGAAAAATAGTGGCACCGCCTTCTATAACCGGTATATTTTTTTTCTTTGCGCCGCCTCCAGGCTCCCTTTCGGCTTTGCTTATTTGAAGTTTTCTGCCCTGCAACAACCATATTTTGCCGTCTTTTCCCACAGCCCATTCAATGTCCATATCATGGCCGAACATTTGTGTTAATTTAAAGGAAATGCCTGCGATTTCTTTTAAAACTGATTCTGACGGGTGTGTTGAATAAACGGGCTGCATGGATTCAGAATCAAGGGCCTGGGTTTCATTGAGCAATTTCGGCATTTTTTCCCTGGAAAGGGAAAACATATCCGCTTCTTTTTTGCCCTGTATCATCTCATTGGCCAGACCTGGGACAGCATTAACCAGCATGTTTTCAGAAGCAGGATTAAGGGGATCGCATGTATAGATCACACCTGAAAAAACCGGCTCAATCATGGGCATAAACAAAACAGCCATATGTGTATCTACTTCACGTATACCGTGATGAATTCTGTATCTTACAGCACGATCACTAAACCTGCCTGCCAGTATTTTTTTGTAAACCGATTTTAAATCGGATGCACAGACATTCAATTGAGTGTCAAATTGACCGGCAAATGTAAACATATCATCTTCGCAGGCTGCGCTGGAACGAACCGCCCAAAGCATGGAATTTTCAGCGTCCATTTTCAGAGCATATTTTGAAATCAAATCGCAAACAGTCTCCGGAACAGTCCCTTTTAAAAAAAGATTGCGGAGTGTTTCCACCCTTAAATTAAATAGATCCTGATCCTTAATGACATCCAGGTCATTGACCAGCATCCGGATATGCTTATTTAACCCGTTTTCTTTTATAAACAAACGATAAGCTTCGGTTGTAAGCGTAAATGCCGGTGGTACCAATTCGGGAAAATACCGGTGCAAGGCAGCCAGCCCAAAGGATTTCCCTCCAATGAGACGGGAATCAATAATGTCTTCACTGCCGATTAAAACAGCAAGGGGACTGCTAATAGAAGGAGTATCTGTTTTAAAGGCTGAAAAAATTTTCCGGCGAACTGCCTCAACTGCATCATAAAGCTTTTTGTATCGATCTCCTGTAAGAATATTAAGCTCTTGTACCATAAGAAGAGATTCATCCACAAGGCGCTTTACAGGATTTCTAATAAGGACATTTGACTGGCGCATAAAGTTCAGATCGGCCTCAAGGTCTGCCATTGATTGTAGAACCATGCTGTTTTTTCTTAGAACAGATCGAAACGTCTCATAACGATAGCGGAAAGAAAAATCAGCTTTATCTTTTATCAAACCTGACTTGTGTGAGTTCATTACTTCTCCTTTGAAAACCTATAGGTTGTTTAAAAATTAAGGCTTTAACTCTTTTACCGCTTTTTCAATTATTACACGAAGGTCACTGGGCTTAAAGGGTTTGGCTATAAAATCAAAAGCTCCTTTTACTAAAGCTTCCCTGGCAAGTTCCACAGTGGCATAACCTGTAATAATAATAACTTTTGTGTGGGGAGATTTTGCTGCAACATATTCCAGTATTTGCATGCCGTCAACGTCGTCCATCCTGACATCGGTTATGATTATGTCAAAATCTTTTTGGCCGATACGATCAATTGCACTCCTGCCGTCTCCCAGTGTTTCAACTTCATAGCCATGTTTTTCCAATGAAGGCTTTAAACGTTTTCCGACTATTGCCTCATCATCTACAACCAGTAATTTTATTTTTTTTTCCATAATATTTGTCTCCTGTAAAGTGATTGCAAAACAAAAAATGCCGGGATGATTTGCCTTGATTTATCTTAATTTATATTTTTTTTTAGGGATAACCAAAGGGCATGGCAGCTCATCCTTTATATGGACCATCCAATGTCTCGCTGACCTGCCGGTTTTTTCCATTGCCGCATTCTCATCCCCTCCCCAGACAGCTGTATGAAACGATCTATGGGACGCCATAAACTTGTAAAATTCAGAACGCCGATCACCAACCACAACCTTTGCCTGTACAGGAATATTATTGTCGATTATTTCACGAATTCGTTTTAAAATAATATCCTTATATTTTTGTTTTAATAGTTCAAGTTCATCTTTTGAGTCCGAATTATATTCCATTAAAAGCAGAAATATGATCTTGGCATTAATACGCTGAGCCAATACTGCCGCATAATGAACAGCAACCTCACGAATATTGAGATCTTCAAAAATAACGACAATTATTTTATTGCGCTGCATAGTATTAGTCAATTCCCCACAATATAACTGTTTGTATGTACTTCTATATTAACAACCCCGGACAGCTTGCCTGCCATCTCTTTAATAGAGTTGCATTTTTTTTCTTTTTTAAACTTAAACGCCTTTGTCTCCACCACCACGGTTCCTCTTTTTGCAAGGACTTTAATGTTGGAAAAATGTTCAAGAAGAACAGCTTTAACCCTGTTCTCCAGCTCTATATCCTCTATGCAGTTAAGTGAATATGTAATGGGCTTGAATTTGCGGTCATTTACAGTCTCTGTTATAATATCCATCGCTCTTTTTCTATCAATCTGACCGAGGTTGATTACCAGGTCATACTGGGATGCATCGGTTTCATCCACATGGAAAACCTGGAGAGATGTGCGCCTGCACTGCTCTTTTCTTTTTTTAATAAAATTTTCAGCTTTTTCCTCTGATATGTTTTTTTCCGAGGCAATCCGGCTTATAATTTTTTTTGGATTAGAGATAATACCCACTTTAAGCACATGGGAAATATCGGTCAGATAAAGGTGAGCTGCCAGTCCGTAACAAACCGTATTATCGTCCAATAACAGGTTTAAAACATATGCTTTTATATATGCAAGGTGCCGTTCCCTGAGTTTTGCAGATATTCCCAGCAGTGATGGGACTTCGTCCAATGCTTTTGATAGATTCGCCTCCGGAATCCCATGTTTTTCCGCTGCTTTTGATAGTATCTCACGGCCAAGGCATTTATAATTTAAAATTTTGGCTGTTTTTTCGGCAATCTCCCGACCCACCTCATATGAATCTGAAGATATTGTTATAATCGACATAAATTAAATCCTCGCTATTTTACGTTTAAAACCGTTACAAGTATATCATACTGCGTTGTGTGGAAAAGGGACTCCAGAATGAATTTCGATATTATTTATCCCTTTTGTTTTTCCATCCAGACCTTTTATTATCTTTTGAAGCTTGTGCATTAATCTGTCACCAGCCTTTGCATAAACCAGAACATTGCCATAATCACTGGTAACAGACACATCAAAGCCATGTTCCAGAAATGTTGCCTTTATCCGGCATGCCAGGGCAAGATCTTTCACCTTTTGCAGTGACGATTCCGTGGTATTTAACTCTTTATAACCGGCTGCCTGACAGATAAAATCAACAGCGTGATCTTTTGTGAGCTTATTGATGTTGATTACAAGGTCATAAAGAGAGCTGTCTGCCGGGTCGGTTTTATAAAGGCTTTTTGTCCACTTTCGACGTTCCTGATCATCCTTAAGCAAGAGCCCTCGCGCCTCGTTTCTGGTAATATTGTCGCGTTTTGCTACTATACCGATACGATAGTCAAGATCGGCAATTATCCTTACTTTAAGTACATGAGCCACATCCGTCAGCAAAAGGTGACCGGCAAGACCATGATAAACTATGTTATCTTTTTCTACACGGCTGGCAAATGCGCTGAGGATATAGGCAATATATTTTTGTTTGCCGCCACTGATTCGATTTAATATGGAAGGAGCATCATGAATCGCCCTGGAAAGCTTTATTGCAGGTATCTTGAAATGCTCACTGGCATCAAGAATCACCTCTCTGCTTATACACTCGTACCCAAGCCGCCCGGCCACTTTTTCAGCTACTTCTTTCCCCATGCTGTATGAACCTCTGGAAATCGTAATAATTGCCATTTTTTTAATATCTCCTGAATGTTATATTCCGTAGAACAGATAGATCATGCCTATCATTACAACTATAAAAAGCAGACTTATTACTATGCCGGCCTTCATAAAATCCGTACTCTTATAACGCCCCGGCCCCATGTATAAGGCATTGACCTGATGGGTTGGGAGAATAAAAGAATTGCTTGTTGCAATGCCCACAATAAGAGCTGCCATACGGGGGTCGGCATGTGCTTCAAGTGCCATGTTTACCACGAGAGGCACGAGAAGCACTGTTGCTCCCACATTGGAAAT
This sequence comes from uncultured Desulfobacteraceae bacterium, assembly GCA_964482535.1. Taxonomy (GTDB): domain Bacteria; phylum Desulfobacterota; class Desulfobacteria; order Desulfobacterales; family BuS5; genus CAYZXU01. The sequence continues at coordinate 28,816 of CAYZXU010000018.1, forward strand.
AACAAGAGTAAACATTGTTGAAAGAATGCCTATTACCGTAAACAACACAATGGGCTGGACATCACCGATAAGCCTTAAAGATTCGTGGGCAATCCAGGCTGCAGTGCCTGTCTTTTCGGTTGCAATGCCCAGGGGGATTAAACCGGCAAGAAGAAAAATTGTCCTCCAGTCCACCGCCTCATATGCCTCGTCTATACTCAGTACGCGGGTTATTATCATACCAAGAGCGCCTGTCATAAGACAGACTGAAAGCTGAATTTTAAAAACCATTATCATTATAAGCGCAAGGGACAACCAGCCTGCGGCAAATACAGCCTTTTCAGGACGTATTATATCCACGTCAACAGGTGTGGTAAATAACAGGATTTTTTCTTCCTGTAAAATTTTCAGCCTTGACCATGTGCCGTGGATCAGAACTGCATCGCCCACAGCAAGAACAAGGTTCCCGATTTTGGCCCTGTAGGTTTCATTATGACGAAAAACAGCTAAGGGCGTGACTCTGAAACGATCCTGCAGATTTACCTGGCTTAAGGTTTTACCTGCAAGAGATGATCTTGGCGCCACTACAGCTTCCACAGCTCCTGAAATACTTTCAGCTATTTCATTCTTAAAAACCTCAGGCTGCTCCTTGATTGACATTCCTTCGTTTTCTGCCATGCGCATAACGTTTTTTTTGCTGCCGAACAGCACGATATCTATTCCTGATCGTATTTCAAGATCAGGGCCCGGCGACATCACCTTAAAGTCAGGAGGTTCTGTAAGGGCAATCACGTTTAGCATATAGCGCCGTCTTAAATCCTTAACTGTTATCGGTTCCCGGTAGTGAGTGAAATCATCCGGAGTATGCAGTTCATAGACGTTGCCTATATCCTCCATTATTTCTTCCAATACAGCACCTGTTTTTTCATCACCAGCATCGGTTGTGCCCTGTGGCAGAATAAAACGTCCCAAAAAGACAAAACATAGTATACCGCTTGCAACAAGTGCTAACCCGATGGGAGCCACATCGAAAAGGCCAAATGGCTTTAAATCAAAAGGAACCAGAAGATCATTTAAGAGTATAAGAGGGCTGGAACCCACGAGTGTTATGGTTCCGCCTAAAATGGCTGAAAAACCGATGGGCATAAGAAGACGGCTGATGGGAATTTTCAGCGTCTTGCTGACCCGTTGAATTGCCGGAAGAAAGAGAGCTGCGGCGCCTATATTCTGCATGAAGCTGGAGATGCAGGCCACGGTAAATGAAATTGCGATAATAACACGTGAAGTGCTGTTGCCTGCAATACGCAGCACAGGTGTTACCAGTTTGTTTATTATGCCTGTCTTGTCTA
>CAYZXU010000019.1:0-11907 GCA_964482535.1 uncultured Desulfobacteraceae bacterium
TATAATTATTTCAATTGGATATGTGTTTGTGACTTTTTACGAGTACATCAATTATATAAAACCAATTATATAAGACCGGGATGTTTTTTAATTTCCTGGTCAATTATATCAGCATCAGGGGAATTAAACCGGATTATATTTTGAAGGTGAAAAAGGCTGTCAGGATCGATTTTTGTGAATTTGATTACTACTTTATCAGGGCTGCAGCGAACTATTTTTCCATAAACATCTACCTTCAGGGTATTTTCCGCATTTTCCATAATTATTCCAACCCTGCACTCAGCCCCTGCTTCTAAACCTGTATTAACAGGAAGGCAGCAGCCGCCGATGCTTAAATCATCAATCACAGGTGCTTGAAATTTATCGCTTCCCACCTCTAAGTCAGCCTTGACCTTGAATGGTATGCGTGTAAAACGTCTTTTTTCATCCATCATAATTTAAAATCTCCTGTCTTTTTTAAGGTTTTACTCCGATATTTGCTTAAAGACATACAGCATTTCCTGATCCATCGTAAAATTTAAATGACAGACGCAGTAAATGTCAACCAAAAATAAAATATTGATGGGACTTGTTAAAAAACGGGATGTTCCTTTATCCCCTGAACCGTACAAAAAAAACCGCCTGGGGAGGGTAAAATGCATAGTGACATTTAATTTTGGAAAGGCCTCATATTGACATTTATACTGTATTGATTAGTATAATAAGAATAGGATAAATGAATTTTCAGCTTTTTTAAAGATTAAAAAAATATTTTGTCAGTGTTATAATATACGATGAAAAAAAATAAATCATATCAGATACCTTACCACGTTACGGACATTATTCTCGATAGTATTTCAGATGGCGTGTTCACAGTGGATCATGAATGGCGCATTACCTCATTTAACCATGCTGCCGAGAAGATTACGGGAATCCCGCGCGATGAGGCCATAGGCAAACATTGCCATGAAGTTTTCCGCTCCCACATATGTGAAACAAATTGTGCTCTTCGCCGGACAATGAAAGAGGGGAAACCCTTTATTGACACATCGACTTATATAGTAAATAGCGAAAAACGCCGCATTCCGGTTGCGGTCTCTACTTCGCTGCTTAAGGATGAAAACGGCATGGTGCTGGGCGGTGTTGAAACCTTCCGTGATATGAGCCTGGTGGAGGAACTGCGCCGAGAACTTGTTGCTCGTTATCAGGTGGGCGACATGGTCAGCCGCAGCCTGTCAATGCGAAAGATATTTAAAATTTTACCCCAGGTTGCTCAGAGTGACAGCACAGTGCTTGTTCAGGGAGAGACAGGCACCGGCAAGGAGCTTCTGGCGCGGGCAATCCACGATCTAAGTCCCAGACGGGAAAAGCCTTTTATAGCAATCAACTGCGGCGCCTTTCCAGATACTTTGCTGGAATCGGAGCTTTTCGGTTACAAGGCAGGGGCATTTACCAATGCTGTAAAGGATAAACCTGGCCTGTTTGCTCTTGCTGAAGGCGGCACAATCCTGCTTGATGAAATTGGAGAACTCAGCCCTGGGTTTCAGGTCCGGCTTCTCAGGGTGTTGCAGGATCTGATATTTCAGCCCCTTGGGGCCACAAAACCTGTCAAGGCCGATATTCGTGTTATAGCTGCTTCAAATAAAGACCTGAGTGAACTTGTAAAAAAAGGAGTTTTCCGCCAGGATCTTTTTTACCGCATTAATGTAGTCAATCTAAATTTACCTCCCCTGCGTGATCGCAAAGAAGATATCCCGATGCTGGTGCAGCACTTTATCTTAAAGTTTAACCGCCTGCGTGGCAGGGATATTACAGGAATAAGCCATGATGCCCTTAAGCTGATTTTATTGCACGATTATCCGGGCAATATCCGGGAACTGGAAAATATAATTGAACACGCCTTTGTACTTTGTCATGAAGGGCAGATTGAAATCCATTATTTGCCGGACAAACTCAGAGTCTCGCTTTCCAGACAGCCTGCTGCACATGTAAAAATTGATGAAGCATTGCACTCGGTGGAAACTCAGGTGATTATAGATGCACTTAAACGCAATAGATACAATCGCTTAACCACTGCGAGGTATCTCGGCATACACAAAAGCACGCTGTTTAGAAAAATCAAAAAATTAGGTATCGATCTTCCCAATCTCGATGGACGCGCTAACCGAAAGCAGGTTTGACAGAGTTGCATAATGGCAACTCTGTCAATGGATACCATCGCAATAACGCCACCTTATATTCCTTTCCCATAACTCAAAATTTCACTTAACCTTTTGAAAATATAATATTTTTTGTTATATCAAAATTTCCCCTCAATAGTGGCACATGCATTGCTGTAGCTATAGTCAAGATATAGTATATAATTTTCAGATATTCGTTGTTTTTTGCTAAAAAACTGTGAAATGCTGGTTAAAGTTATTTTGCTCGACAGCCTGTCGAGTCCTTAAGGAAATATTTGAAATGAAATTGGCCTTGACTGTATGGGAGAAGCGTATTTCTCCACTTTTCGATTGCGCACGCATGCTGCTTGTTATAGATATTGTTGACTATTCGGAAACCGCAAGATATTTTGAACCCTTGCATTACGAGTCGCCTTTCTCTCGAGCTGCAAAGTTATCTGATCTGGGAATAGAGATTTTGATTTGCGGCGCTGTTTCAAATTTGTTTGCCCATATAATTGAGACCCGTGGCATAAAAATTATTCCCTTTGTTGCGGGCGCTGTTGAAGAGGTGATTGAGGCTTATTTAACAGACAAACTTTGTGATTCAAAATTCCGAATGCCGGGATGCAAAACCTGAGCCGGAGGTAAAAACTGATAAAGTGCAAATAATCGACAGGTTACACTTTAATAGATTTTAAGAAAGGAGACAGACATGAAAATTGCTGTTACATCTACAGGCCCTGCACTTGATGATACAGTGGAGGCGCGTTTTGGGCGGTGCCCTTATTTTTTGGTTATTGATACAGATACTTTGGAGTTTGAAGCCATTGAAAATCCAAATATCAGTTTAGGCGGGGGGGCAGGGATCCAGTCTGCCCAGCTTCTGGCAAACAAAAATGTATCGGTCGTGCTGACCGGAAACTGCGGACCAAACGCTTTTCAAACTTTCGAAGCAGCCGGAGTAAAACTGATAACAGGGGTAAGCGGACAGATTCGCCAGGCTGTTGAACAATATAAATCTAATATGTTATCCAGCACAACCGCTTCTAATGTGCAAAGCCATTTCGGTATGGGAATGGGCGGAGACATGGGAGGCGGAAGTGGAATGGGCGGAGGCATGGGCGGTTCAACCTCCATTGGTTCAGACCGACCGGCACCACTACCCTCCAGATCAACAAATGAAGATGAATTAAAGAGCCTGAAAGATCAGGTAACCGGGTTAAGCAAGCAGATTGAAGCTATTGAATCAAGTATAAAGGCTTTAGGAAAAAAATAGATACAAAAAACGAGGAAAAAAATGAGCATGGAGCTCGATAATTTTGTTGAAGATTTACAGAATCAGATTTATGAGGAAACAAGGGAAGCCTATGGCGAGACAGCCTTTCAAAGGTGGATAGACCCGCTGTATATGGGCAGCATGGACAACCCCGACGGATATGGATGTGTCACGGGTTCATGCGGTGATACCATACAGGTTTTTTTGAAATTTGAAAATGGCAAAGTCAGTCATGCGTCATTTCAAACCGATGGCTGCGGAGCAAGCACTGTGTGTGGATCATTTGCGGCAGAACTGGCAATTGGTAAGAATCCTGACGAAATTTTGGATATCACTGGAGAATCTATCCTGAAAAAAACTGACAGGTTTCCTGAAGAGGATAAACATTGCGCATTTTTATCCGTGAATGCTCTTCAGGATGCCATGAATAATTATATGATCAAATAATAAGAGGAGTGTTGTGGTATGATAATCAGTATAGCAAGCGGAAAAGGGGGTACAGGAAAGACAACTGTGGCTACCAACCTGGCTGTCTCTCTTGGAACCGATGTTCAGATTCTGGACTGTGATGTGGAAGAACCTAATGCTCATCTATTTATACAGCCGGTTATTGAAGAGGTTAAGACCATCACAACTCCTGTTCCCGATGTGGATATGGACAAATGCTCTTTGTGCGGAAAGTGCGGGGAAATATGTCAGTTCAAGGCCATTGTTGTGCTTGGCAAGATTGTCCTGCCATTCCATGAGCTCTGTCACAGTTGCGGTGGATGTATGGAGATTTGCCCTGAAAAAGCCATCACGGAAACAGCCAGGGAGCTGGGCATAGTAGAAAAGGGGCATAGAAACGGACTGGAATTTGTCCATGGAAAATTGAGAATCGGTGAGGCAATGTCTCCCCCTTTGATAAAAAAAGTCCGGGAATATACCAGACCGGGTATGCTGACCATTATAGATGCTCCTCCAGGCACTTCCTGTCCTGTGATTGCTTCCATGAAGGATGCAGATTTTATTTTGTTAGTCACGGAACCGACTCCATTTGGTCTCCATGACCTCAAGCTGGCCGTTGGAGCAGTAAATGTCCTCGGCATTCCTTGCGGGCTGGTCATTAACCGTTCGGATATAGGCGATGATAAGGTAAAACAATATGCCAAAGAAAAGGATGTACCCATTTTGATGGAAATTCCTTTTGATAGACGCATTGCAGAAGTTTACTCAAGGGGAGAGATGATTGTGGAGGCGATGCCCGAGTGGAAAGAAAATTTCCTGGAATTATATAATTCTATTGAAAAAATAGTAAAATAAAAAAAGGAATAATATTAATGAAAGAGATTGTCATCATAAGCGGTAAGGGAGGAACTGGGAAAACCAGTATTGTTGCAGCCTTTGCCTCATTATTTGAAAATAAGGTCCTTTGTGATGCAGACGTGGACGCGGCTGATCTTCATTTGATCATGGAACCCGATATCAAAGAACGTCATGATTTCCAATCCGGGCGCACAGCGCTTATTAATAAGGATAAATGTGTCGAGTGCGGCTTATGCCGTGATTTATGCAGGTGGGATTCAATTAGTGAGGATTTTGTTGTGGATTCCATTGAATGCGAGGGGTGTGGTGTCTGTTGGTATTTTTGCCCTGAAAAGGCCATTGAATCTCCTATAAATACCTGTGGAGAATGGTATATTTCTGATACCCGTTTCGGCCCAATGGCTCATGCCCGACTTGATATTGCCCAGGAAAATTCCGGAAAGCTGGTAAGCCTTATTCGTCAGGAAGGCAAAAAGCTTGCCGAAGAAAAAAATCTGGATTTACTTCTTACGGATGGGCCTCCCGGCATAGGCTGTCCGGTCATTGCATCCCTTGGAGGAGCAGCGGCAGTGCTTATTGTATCCGAACCAACGGTTTCCGGCAGGCATGATATGGAACGTGTTGCCCAATTAGCCGCTTTTTTCAAGATTCCTGCCATGCTCTGCGTCAACAAGTTTGATCTTAATCCGGCTGAGGGAGAAGCCATTGAAGCTTTTGCAAAAGAAAAAAATATAGATGTTATAGGAAGGGTGCCTTTTGATCCTGCCTTTACCAGGGCAATGGTTCAGGGCAAAACCATCGTGGAATTTGATGAGCATTCCAAAGGTTGTGAGGCGGTCAAAAGTATATGGAAAAATCTGACCCAGAGTATTGGGATATAATTGATTGAGATTTATGCGTTCCCTGGCATAACCCGGGAACGAGGTTTAATATTTTACTGACTGTAGCTGTGAAGTCCGGGCAAAAGGTTTACGCCGAAATAAGTAAAAATTACAGCCATAAAACCTATTATGGAAAGCCAGGCTATTCTTTTTCCTGCCCAGCCCCTTGTAATTCTGGCGTGCAGCATAGTTGCATATATAAACCATGTTATCAAAGACCAGGTTTCTTTTGGATCCCATGACCAGTAGCTTCCCCACGCTGAATTTGCCCATACAGCTCCTGTGATTATCCCTATGGTTAGAAAAAGAAATCCGAACATAACCATCTGGTGTGTTAACTCGTCCATAACATCAGAGTTCGGCAGGGATGAGGATGTTTTTTTTAAATTGCCCTTGCTGTTTTGTTTTATAAGATAGACCAGGCTGATGCCAAAGGCCGCAGCAAAAGCCGCATAACCGAAAAAACAGGTAATAACATGGGCAATAAGCCAGTTGCTTTTTAATGCAGGTATCAAGGGCTGTATGCGATCATTCACATTGGGAGACAGGGAGGCATAGGCCATTGCCAGGAAAGCAAATGACGACCCGAAGATGCCGGTAAACATTTTTTTATTTTTATGATCAAATATCAGGCAAAGAGTTATAATGGTAAATGCGAAGAAAACCAGGGATTCATACATATTTGAAAGCGGAGCATGCCCGATGCCCAGTTTGTATGATTCCACCCAGCGTAAAATCATACCTGCGAGGTTGCCGAGAATCCCTATCATAGCGGCATAAACGGCTATTTTACCGGGCAGTTTTTTTTTAAATATCCATGAGCCGGTATATAACATGGCTGCAAGACCATAGATAAATGTAACGTTTGACAACAGGTTAGAGCTGTTCATTAATTTTCCTTATTCTTCCGAAAATTCTGTTTTTTATTCCGGTTTTATTTTTATTGGCTTTGCCGAAAACAGTTACTGTGGTTTTCTTTCCTTTTTTCACAATTTCAACGTACAACTGCTGATGTGACATAAAAAAAGTAATGAAACATCCTGCAATCATCAACATAAAGCCGGCATAGACAATCCATACGCCAGGGTCTTTTGTGATATGAAGCCCCGTATAATAAATGAAATTTTGATTTGATACTGAAAAAAAGAATTTTCCCCTTCTCATTTTGTCAAAATTTAAAAACCCGACAGGAAGTATCACTTCTTCAGGTTCACCTTCTTCAGGGTATATATAACAGATAAATGCCTCGCCAAGGCTGCGCCCCATAAATTGATGTGAATCCGTGAAACTCTTTACTACAAATTCCCCTGCGCCTTCAGGAAGATCGAATCTTTCCCCTGTTTTTATTTTTTTATTATATTTTTTTCCTGTTTTTTTGTAGATAAAATTCAGGTTAATACCATCTTTGTCAAAATGTTCCTTAGATGGTTTTTTGGCAGGGACTTTGCCATAGTTGGACTGAAAGATGTTTATCCCCTTATATCTCATTGGGTCGTTAACTATAATATCTTTATTAAAACTCGGCTTGCCGTTTTCAATTATTGTCAGACTGGAACGGTACTCTTTGGGAGCACCTGTTTTATAAAAACTTATTTTAAAATCATTGCATTTTATGCCAAAATCAAGCTTTTGAACTTTGTTGGAATTTCTTAAAATAATAGTATCCCTAATCTCTCCTTCAGGGATATTAACATATCCTTCAAAACCAAAAAAAGAACCTGCAATGGCTCCTGCAAGCATAATAATAATGCTAAGGTGTACGGCATAAACACCAAGTCTTGTCCAACGTCCCTTTTCGGCAAAAATAGAATAATTTATGCCTGTTTTTTTAATATCACATTTCCCGAAACCTTTAAAAATTATTGGCACAAGTTGGTCTTTTAAAGATTCCGGCAAAATATTTTTTTCAAATGACCCCATGGGTTTCCGGCTTTGAAAACTTGAAGGATTATAACTCTTTTTTTTAAATACTATTTTCCATGTACCTGAAAGTCTGTCTATTGAACAGACAATTATATTTAAGGCAAGTATAAAAAATAGCAGTTGAAACCACCAGGAGTGGTACATATCAAACAGATCAAGAGCCTTACAAAGTTTGAAAAAAAATTCAGAGTACTCTCGTGAATATACTGTAAAACTTTTGTTTTGGGGAATAATGGTGCCGAAAATCGATGTAAATGCCAAAGCCAGCAAAATAATTACCGTCAGCCTGACTGATGCAAAGAATTTCCATAAAGTTGTTTGCTTAATTTTGTTTTTCCTCTTGTTTTTTGTGGTTACTTCATGAGACCTATCAAAAATAAAGGCGCATATTTAAAGCAGACCTATTAGCAAAAGATTTATCGTCAAGCAATATAAATAATTTTTTAAAAAATGAATAGTGTATGATGAGGCAGTAGTGTCAAGTTAAGTTTTTGTATGTTAAATGGGATAAAAGAATAGAAAAATGTTCATTTTTTACTTAACAAAACAAATAAAAATTTTTGACTTTTCTTTTCCCATTTAGACCTTGCTCCTTTTAGTTTTTTAGTACTAAATTACGAGCAAAGGTCTCCAACTAATTTAGGGGGCTAAAGAGGTATTATATAACTATTAAAAAAGACTGGATTCCCATTTTCATGGGAATGACAGCGCTATAGGCAAAATGCGAGTTTTTACGAACCCATTACTTTTAGGGTTTGCCTAAAAATAAATTAGCAATGTAAAGTTGTTTTTGAGCGAGCCCTTAGTGTGCAGCGACAAAATTATAAAAATTTCCTGGTTGAGCATGCTCTTTTTCGTTAATATTACGTTCATATTCAACGATTTTTTCCGAAATCACTTCGAGAGGCTCTTTAACCATAAGTTTTATTTTATTATTAAAAGTAATCAACGTATCAGGCGTGGATTGAAGCGACTGTATAGTTGAAACATTGATAAATAGTTTTGAATTATCCAGACGTGTTACCTTTATCACAACTACCTCCTTTGTTTTTGATGGTACCGACAGTGGGCACGATGCATCGTGCCCACTGCTCATTTCATGGATGTTTATTACCGTTTAATATTAATTAGCTCATTTAATATTTCATCACTGGTTGTTATAACTCTGGAGTTTGCCTGAAAAGCCCTTTGAGTGGTTATCATCTTTACAAACTCTGAAGCCAGATCGACATTGGACATTTCAAGTGAACTCGGAGCAATATTTCCCAGCCTGCCACTGCCTGGTATCCCTTCGAGAGGAGTTCCTGATGAAAGAGTTTCAGTATAAAGATTTTTTCCAAGCTTGCCTAAACCGGAGTAGCTTGAAAAATCAGCCAGAGTTATCTGGTAAAGAGGCACTATCTGACCATTAGTGTACATGCCCATAACAATACCGCTCTCATCCACCGAAACTCCCTGGAGAGTTCCGGAATTGAAACCATTTTGAGACTGGAAAGAGGTGTCGGTCAATGCTGAAAATCCGGTAACTCCCCCACTATCATTGTCTGTCAGATTCCACTCTATATTCAAATCTGCAGCTCCGCTGCTTACACCCGTAATAGCAATCAAAGGATTAGTTGCAGGAGAAACAAGATTTCCTGATGTATCAAACTGAATAGAACCTGAAGAGGTTGAAACTCCGTCAGCCGGGTTTGCCGACCAGTCCCAGCCTGTTGACGTTCTGGTATAATCTATTGTCAATGGGATTGCATTCCCCAGTGAATCATATATGGTCATACTGTTCGAATATGTTGCCGCATTTGAACCGTCGGCAAGGTTTGTCTGGCTCACAGTCTCAACAACTCCTGCACCTGTCCCTTCAACTGCAGTCGTTACAAGAGCTGCGGCAGAAGGATCTGCGGCAATGGCAGCTGCCACGTCACTCGCTGTTGCTGTAATATTTGTGCCGTCATGTGCAAGGGTAATAACAATATTATTATTTGTAACCACAGCAGTGGTTGCAACGGTTGCAACGCCAGGGTCAACATATGAAACTGCTATATCATTTCCTGATGTCCCAATATTAATAGCAGTAAATGTCACATCAGAATTGGCGTTTGTACAGTCAACTGATACAGATGCCTGGGCATCAGGCAGAGCCGAAGCATTAAGATTTATAGTCATGGCCATTTCATCTGTGGCCTGGGGCGATGCCACATCACTTGGAATAGTTATATTTGTCTGATCATTTCCCAATTCCCCTGTAATATTATCAAATTGATAACCCTGTACATACATGCCGTCCGGGTTCACAAGATTCCCGTAGTTGTCATAGTTGAAAACACCGGCTCTTGTATAAAATACTGATCCTGCAGCATCGTTTAAAACAAAAAATCCTTTCCCGTTAACTGCCAAATCAGTGGGACTGTTTGTATTTTCTAATGTTCCCTGCGTCCACAAAGAATTAACGCCCCAAAATTGGACACCCCTGCCTATTTCATTTCCTGTTGCCCCGCCAAGAGACTGGCTTAGTATATTGGCAAAGTTTGATCTGCTTGATTTAAATGCCGTGGTATTAACATTGGCAATATTATCGCCTACCACTGTCATTGCTTTAGCATTGGCGCTCAAACCTGAAATACCTGCATATAATGAGCCTATCATAGTACAACCCTCCTTTACAGTTGACATCTAAAAAAAAACCGGCGGTTTTCGTTCAAATGCTATTTAATTGTTTTAATTACTGATACTCAAAACCGAACTCATGGGTATTATCTGTTCATCTGTTACAAGATAAGCAGCGTTGTGGTTAAATTCTATGCCCGTAACTTTGCCGGACATAAATGTTTGTGAATTGACAAATTCTCCGTTTAAATCCGATGCCATTACCTCAAACCTGTAAATGCCATGGGAAAGCAGGTTGCCGTTATTGTCCGTCATGTCCCAGGCAGCTGTCTGTTCACCTGAACTTAAAGCTCCTGTCTCAATATTTTTTACAAGTTCATCATTTTCATTATAGATATTAACAGATACTTTTGCTGCATCACCATCAAGGGTAAATTTTATTTCAGGGGCTGTCCCGTTTTCCAGGCTTATTCTGTCCCCCATGGCTGTAATATTTTTACCGATAAAACCTGCCGCCTGGGAATTATTAAGTGATGCCTGATATAGCTGTATATTTTCAAGCCGTTCATTGGTCTCCTGGAGCTGCTCAAGGGAACTGAATTGAGCCAGTTGAGCTGTAAATTCAGCACTTTCCATTGGGCTTAATGGGTCCTGACATCTAAGCTGTGTAATAAGCATAAGTAAAAAATCTTCTTTTCCTGAAACATTTTTAGAAGCTGCAGCAGATGTGCCGGCAGTGCCGGCCATTACTGTATTTACTCCCATACTCATTGAATTCACCTCCTTAAAAAAAATAGAATTTATGCAAAATAACTGATTGAACCGTTTCCTGTGGATAAATCAGGTACTATTTCTTCATTTTCAAATTCATCAGGCTCAGGATTACCCATAAGATCGGCATCAGCTTCATGGTCATATTTATTAAAAAGATTGCTCTCATATTCGTCAAAAGATTGACCTGAATCCTTAGCAAGAGAAACATCAAACTTGTCCACCTCAAGTCCGTGCTCATTAAGAGCGGTTTTAAGCTGATTCAGATTATTTTCAATAAGCTCCTTTACATGGGAATGCTCCGCAATAACCTTAACCATGACTTGTTGATTATCTGTGGAAATCTTCATACTGATCCGCCCAAGAGATTCGGGCTTTAACTTGATTGTTATCTCTTTTTTACCGTTTTTTATATTAAAGCCTACCTTTTCAATAATTTGTTCAGAAATTTTACTCTCCAGAACTCTGCTAAAGGGTTCAGCTTTATTTTCAACTGTTTTCACCTCTCCAATATTGTCAAAATCATGACCGCTATGGAGTGAAAATTTGTTTTCATTTAAATCACCATTCCCGTTTTTACTCTCCATATTTTTATTTTCTATTTTTCCATCAAAAATTTTCAAGCTGTTATTAGTCCCAACTTTAATGCTTTCTTTGGAGGCAGCCAGCTCTGTTTTAACAAATGGAGGAACATCCGGATCAATTTTTTCAGAATCTTTAACAATATTGTCTTCGGTTTTTAATGCTTCAGTTTTTTCCGGTCTTAAACTATCTGTGATTTTATCCACCTGCCCATTAAAATTTATCCCGTTTTTCTTTACATCATGTTGTTCAGGCACTAAAACAGGCTGTTTTCCCTGACTGCTTAATTTTTTTACATAACTTAATCCGTCCGACTGCTTATCATCTGAAAAAACTTTATCGGCAATTTCCACTTCATTTTTTTCAACAGCAGCCTTCAGCTTTAAATCTGCCGTGTTTTGCCCATTCTCATTTTCTTCAACAG
>CAYZXU010000019.1:12007-29837 GCA_964482535.1 uncultured Desulfobacteraceae bacterium
TTCAGCTTTAAATCTGCCGTGTTTTGCCCATTCTCATTTTCTTCAACAGCAGCCTGATTATTTTTCTCAGTATTTAAGTGAACCTGATTTTCTTTATGTAATATTTTCTCTTTTGAATTATCAGAGGGAGTCTCTTTGTCTAAAAGATTATACTTTACCGAACCGGCAGCCTTCAGCTTTAAATCTGCCGTGTTTTGCCCATTCTCATTTTCTTCAACAGCAGCCTTATTATTTTTCTCAGTATTTAAGTAAACATGATTTTCTTTATGTAATATTTTCTCTTTTGAATTATCAGGGGCAGTCTCTTTGTCTAAAAGATTATACTTTACCGAACCGTAAGCCTTCGGCTTTAAATCGGGCGTGCTTTGCTCAGTCTCACTTTCTTCAACAGTAGCCTGATTATTTTTCTCAGTATTTAAGTGAATATGATTTTCTTTCTGTAATATTTTCTCATTTGAACTATCAGGGGCAGTCTCTTTATCTAATAGATTATACTTTACCGAACCGTAAGCCTTCAGTTTTAAATCGGCCGTGCTTTGCTCATCAGATTCAACAACCGGCACAACTTTATTAAAAATCCCATTATTCGATTCGATGCCTGACTCTTTATAAGATACGGAGTTTAAATCATGCATAGAGTCTTTTCCATTCAAAGGCTCTTTTGTATTCTTAACCGATTTTTCGACAGGCTCTAAAATCGGTTCTTTAACAAGCTCTGCAACTGATTTTTCAACAGGCTCTAAAACCGGCTCTTTAACAAGCTCTGCAACTGATTTTTCAACAGGCTCTAAAACCGGCTCTTCAATCAAATCGTTCTTCAGCTCTTCACATGACGCACCTTTTGTCTCCTGTGCATCCACCTTATTATTTAACAGTTCATGGTCGTAAATAATATTACCAGAAACATCTACAGGATTTATTCCTGTCTGTACCTTATTCAATACAGTCTGGTCTTTATCTTTTTTTGAATCAATCTTTTGAATAAAATTTTTAAACACCGATAGTTCAGCTTCATCAGGTTCTAACTGTAATAAAGCTTCTTTATCCATTCCGGACAAAAAAGAAAGAAAGCAGATTTTTTTATCAGATTGACCGCATAAACTATCTGAAGTTGAAAATCCCTGTTCAGAATTATCTACAGTACTGTTTTTCATTAATAAACTATTTTTTGTAACTGGCAGAATAGTATCAGCAAGCATATTTTAACCTCTTTATTCGTAATTATCAGATTTTCTCATATACGTAGTTATTGCCACCTCATTATAAAATTCATGCTCTTTTTTATTTAATTTTTTATTATACGCTATTCTTTTTTTTTCTTTTAATTTGTCTAAAATTTTGCGTTTCTTTACAGCTTCAACCAAAGCTTCATGCTTTTTTTTTACTTCTTTATCAGCTACTGCAACTCTATTTTTCTGACTCTTTATATCTTTGAACAATCTGTCAATATAACTGAAATATAATCTGTTCTCCGAGGCCGCAATTGATTCTTCCTGCTTTTTCAGCAACCTCTTTAAAGTTTTTTCTTTTTTTGATATGATTTCCTTTAACTTCGTCTTCTCATCATTTAACAGACCTTTTACTATGGAAAAGTCTTTTTGGATATTATCTTCAATAAATTTTTTGTGATTCAATAAAGGTTCGAATACATATTTATACATATTAAATTATAATCCCGAATCATAAAATTTTTTATGGCTTAATTCAAAAATCATCCACTGGGAAATAATGCTTCAATCTGCCTGAGACTGTCATTATAAGAAACTTTTTCTTCCATATCCTGCTTTAAATAATTATTTATTTTATCTATCATATTAATTGCGTAATCAATTTTAGGACTACCCCCCTTTACATATGCCCCGATGTTAATCAAGTCTTCCGCTTTTTTATATGTATCTAATACTGCTTTGAGTTTGCCGGCATATTTTCTATGCTTTACATCTATTATTTTATCCATTACACGGCTGATACTTCTTAATATATCAATTGCAGGATAATGATTCTGCGTTGCAAGATCTCTGGAGAGCACAATATGCCCATCAAGTATTGATCTTACAGCATCTGCAACCGGCTCATTCATGTCATCACCCTCAACAAGCACAGTATACAAGCCTGTAATGGTGCCACGGTTTAATGAAGTTCCGGCTCTTTCTAAAAGTTTAGGCAAAAGAGTAAAAACAGAAGGAGTATACCCCTTGGTCGCAGGAGGCTCGCCAAGTGCAAGACCAATCTCTCTTTGTGCCATTGCAAACCTGGTTACAGAATCCATCATCAGATTAACATGCTTTCCCTGATCGCGAAAATATTCAGCTATGGCAGTTGCCATAAAAGCGCCCCGCATCCTGATTAAAGGCAGGTTATCGGATGTTGCCACAACAACAACCGATTTTTTCAGACCTTCCTCGCCGAGTTCGTTTTTTAAAAATTCATTAACTTCTCTGCCGCGTTCTCCTATCAACGCAATTACATTAACATCTGCAGAAGTATTTCTCGCTATCATTCCGAGAAGAACAGATTTCCCCACACCCGACCCTGCAAATATTCCAACTCTCTGTCCGCAGCCTATGGTTAAAAGACCGTTTATGGATTTTATACCCATATCAAGAGGCGTGGTTATTCTCTTTCTATCAAGTGGATTTACAGGTTCGGCATAAACAGGATATCTGCCTTCAGCATGAATATATCCTTTGCCGTCAATGGGATTGCCAAGGGCATCCAATACTCTTCCAAGAAGCTCATCACCGACATGGACAAAAGCCTCTTGCTCCTTTGCAATTACTCTGCTTCCAGGCGCTATGCCGTTTATATCTCCAAGGGGCATCAGGAGTATTTTATTATCCCTGAATCCTAAGACTTCAGCTTGAACATTTTTTTCATCATTCTTAAGATAAATATCACATATACTTCCCAGTCTTGATGAGGGACCAACAGCCTCAGTCACAAGCCCAACCACTTTTACAACCCTTCCGTTTGCGGTAATAGGGGACAAACTATTTAATCTTGAATGAAATTTCCTAAAATTTAAAATCTGGCTCACAATCTTTCCTTTTAAGTTTTTTTGTCATACTCTGTTCTAAACCCATCCTCAATAATTTGAAGCTGATTTTCTATTCGTGCATCTATATGGCCTGAATCTGTTTCTATCAGGCATCCGCCGTCAAGAATGCTTTCATCCTGCTCAAAAACCATATTCCCGGCTGTTTTAGAAAAATCGGAAAACTCGCCTTTAGATTTATTAATAAATTCATAATCGGATGGTCCCACCTTAATTTTAATATTATTATAATCCAGAATTTTTTTTAAGGCTTCCTTGACAATATCTACAATAATGCTCTTGTTTATAGAGACTTCATGGCAGATGATTTTTTTTGCAACAGCAAGTGCAAGTTCGACTGCCCCTTTTTCAGCATTTAAGATCATCTCTTTTTTCGCTTTTTCCAGATCAATCAAAGACTGCTGAAAATTTTTAATTACAGCGGCAAGCTTTTTTTCTGATTCCGATCCTGCTTTTTTGCCTTCAGAAAAACCCCTGTCATAAGAATCTTCATCAACAGTTCTCTCAACACTTCCTGAATCAGCATAAGAACCGGCAGACATAAAATTAATTTCATCTGTTTTAACGCCGTTATAAATATGTTGAAAAGCATTATCCTTCTTATTGTTCTGATTAATATCCAAATGCTGCTCCATATTAATATCAGGGAAAGAGTACTGCTCTATAATATCTTTTTTATTAAATTCGTTAAAGCTGTTATAGTTATCCAATGAAATCTTCTCCTCCTCTGCCGCTTATAATTATTTCATTTTTAGCTTCCTTGTCCTGTATGATCCGCGTTATTGTCTCTTGTGCATTGGCAACATCTTTCATCCTCACAGCGCCCAGTGATTCTATTTCCTCTTTTAAAATATCTCTTGCCCGATCTGACATATTCCTGAATATTTTTTCCTTGACTTCATCGGATGATGCCTTCAGGGCCAAAGCGAGTTCAGAAGTCTCAACGCTTCTAAGCACCTGCTGTAACCCTCTATCATCAACCAGAATAATATCATCAAAAATAAACATTAACTGTTTTATCTTCTCAGCAAGTTCAGAATCCTCTTCTTCAATCTCGTCCATAATCAATGGGCCGGAAGCTCCTCCAATCTGGTTCAAAATATCCGCGAGATATGAGATACCCCCCAATTGCTTAATATCGGTTGATTCACCCTGCTTCAAAACATCTCCTATTACACTTTCTACTTCATCAACCAGACCGGATAATACAGGGTCCAAATTTGCTATTCTAATGGCAATATCCGTTTTTATTTCATCCGGCAGCATGTCTAAAACATCACCAGCTTTATTAGGCTGTAAATGAACGATTATCAAGGCAATGGTTTGAGGATGCTCATCTTTTATTAATTGATTTATTCTTTCCGAAGGTAATGACCTGAGAATTTCAAAATTTGTCTTATCATCTTTTTTTTCATCTTCTTTTTCATCGTTATTTTCACTCTCTACAACCTCTTTATTAAGGTTCTTTAAGTTATCAGTCTTTTCTATAAACTCCCGGGCTACCCTCTCTGTAAGATCCTGTGATACCTCACCAAGCTGTGACATAAGTTTTTTTATAAATACTTTTTCCATATCATCCATACTGTTGAGCATTATCTCTGCTGATTTAGAATCGAGAGATTGAATTAAAATCGCCGCTTTTACTGAACCTGCCAAATCTTTAATTTCCATAGGTTATGCTCATTAAAAATTTTTACTTAAATTTATAATAAAAACTTATTTATCCCCTATCCAGTTTTTCACGAGATTCATTGAATCCTTATCATTAGATGCAATCATGCCTGAAACCTTATCCGTAAAAGGCAGGCTCATGGTTTTACGCGTATATTCACCTTCAATTTCTTTAACAGTTTTCGGAAGCTGTTTAAATATTTCCATTTCCTCTATTGACGTATCGGTAACCCACTTTAATACGGGTCTTAATATAAAAATGTATAAAAACAAAATTCCAATAACCGCATAAACATACTTGCCATATGGTTTATATGGAGATATTTTATCAATAAAAGTTTTTTCAGGCTCTTCATATTCCACAACAGGAACTCTGCCTTCAAAAGGCATATTAACTATCTCAACATTATCCCCTCTTGCCTTATTAAAACTAATTGCGCTTTTTACTATTTTATCAAGCTGGAGCATCTCATCGGCAGTTCTTGGAAAATAGCTTTTTTTCTTTTCTGATTTATCCTTCGAATTTTTTTTTAATCTTGTTTCTGTAGCAATAACAGAATCTTCTTTAAATTTATATGAACCATCAACCATAACTGCCACTGATATTTTCTTTATCATTCCAACCGGTTCAATCAGATGGCTGGTAATCTTGCCAATCTCATAATTTAAGGTTTTATTACTCTGATTATATACGGATTTTGCACCATTTGTTTTATTCAATTCAATTTTTGAAGATAAAACATTTGATTTAACACCAGGTATCCCCTGGGGAACTTGAGTTATTTCATTTGTCGTTGTGCTGGCTTGCTGTTCACTTCTGACAACTTGATTATCGGGATAATACTTTTCTTCTGTCATTTCATATTTTTTAAAATCCATTTCACAAGCAACTCTTACAACTGCCTTGTCCTGTCCCAAAGCTCTTTCAAGCATAGTCTTGATTCTGTTTTCATAATTTTTTTCAATCTTATTCTGGTATTCAAGCTGATCCAGACTTATTTTACGGTTTCCTTCTTTTTCTTTAAGGCCAGAAAGAATATTACCATTACTATCCACAATAGTAACATTTTCAGGAAGTAATCCTGAAATGCTTGATGAAACAAGATAAACAATCCCTCTGATCTGATCATCTTTCAGCCATCTGCCTGCCTTAAGGTTTAAAACAATGGAGGCTGAAGCAGGTTTATCCTCATCAAGAAAAAGATTGGTCGAAGACATTACTATATGGACTCTTGAATTTTTTACTTCAGAAAAGCTGTTTATTGTTCTTGTAAGTTCACCTTGCAATGCTCTTTGATAATTTATATTTTGAACAAATTCCGTCATTCCAAGTTTTATATTATCAAATATTTCAAACCCGACCGAACTGCCCATGGGCAAACCTTTTGTGGCAAATTCAAGTCTTAGTTCATATACTTTTTCACTTGGAACAAGGATTGATCCACCGCTTGCAGTTATTTTATAAGGAACTTTTTGTTCACGTAATTTTGTCAATATTGCGCCGGCATCTTCAGAATCAAGATCGGAATAAAGCAATTGATATTCTGGTCGTTGCGCCCATGATGTAATAAGGATAGCGCTGAAAATGGTTGCACCAACCAGTAAAAGCAATGCTATCTGCCTGCCTGGAGTCAGCTCTTTAAAGAGAACCTTTAAACTTAAAAATATATTTTTATCAGATGCCATATGTTTCTTTCCAGTTTCCACCCCTAAAGTTGGGTGGCTCTTATCCAACGCACTCTGTTCGGATGATTTATATCATTTTAAAAATCAATTCTTCACCAGAGGTTATACCTGCATTCTCATTATTTCATCGTAAGCAGATACAATTTTGTTTCTTACCTGCATAACAAGCTGTAAAGATATTTCTGCCTTTTGCATTGCTATCATAGAACCATGTATATCCACATCTTCTCCTGAAACCAGTTTTCCAATTTTATCATCTGCCTGATTTTGCAGACTGTTCACATCACCCAAAGCAGTCTTGAGCATATCACCGAAAGTATCCTGTTTATTAACAGTTTGAATATTTTGTATTTTAAAAACGGAATTATCAAACTGAGCAAAATCTCCAATTTTCATATGATTTATCTCCTACCTTCCTATTTCCAAAGCTTTTAAAGCCATGCTTCTCGTTGCTTTAATGGCTGCTACCCCGGCCTCATAACTTCTTGTTGCTGAAATCATATTCACCATTTCTTCCATCAATTTAATGTTTGGCATTGAAACATAGCCGTTTTCATCAGCATCAGGATGATCAGGGTCGTATTTCAGCAAAGGTTCGCCATTATCTTCCGTAATCCCCACAACATTGACTCCAGAAATTTTTTTATCCATAGAGGAATTCAATATATTTTTAAACAAACCATTTTCATTTGAGGCGGCAAAAACAACATCCTTTCGTTTATAAGGCCCGCCTTCAGGTGTCCTGGTAGTGTTTATATTTGCCAGGTTGCTTGAGATCACATTCATTCGAATTCTTTGTGCGCTCAAGCCTGATGAACTTATATCAAGCGAATTAAGAACATTCATAATCTACCTTCCTCCCTGAATTACACTCATTAATTGCTGAATTTTCTTTGAAAGCAGTTGAGCCGAGACATTATACATTAAATTATTTTTTGACATTTCTGCCATTTCTCTATCCAGATCAACTGTATTACCGTCATTTCTAAGACTGTGCTCCGAACTCTCCCTTACCTTGCAGTTATATTGATTAAACCCACTATCATCTAAAGAAATATGCTCCGGATGTGTAGTAACAGGTTTAATATTATTTGGAGTCTGTTCAAGTTTTTTCATTTCTTCATTAACCACAAAGTCGAACGCCTTGTAATTGGGGGTATCAATATTTGCTATATTTGATGAAATCATCCTGTGGTTGGCAGCTCTTAAATCCATAGAGCTGCTTAAATTTGTAAAAGTTTTATTATATAATCCATCAATTTCCATATTAATCTTTCCTTTTTATATTACAAAAGCAAAAAACGTACCATGTAAAATAAAACAACTACCCCGCTAACGCAACCTGCTGTTTTTACAAAAAAATTTAATTAATAAAACTATTTATAAAAATTTAAACAACCATCAAGCATAGATTAAGGGGCAATAATTGCCTAAGAGTGGTTTGCGTTTTTATACTCTCTCAATTTATTTCTCAGTGTTCTTATACTTATTCCCAAAATATCAGCAGCATGTGTACGATTATTATGGACTTCTTTTAATGTTTGAACAATCAGCTCTCTTTCCATTTCCCTTACCGACATACCTACTTTCGCCTTAAAAATTTTGTCTGAATTATCTTCCGGTGATTCTAAAAACAGGTGTTTAGGCAAAAGCATATTGCCCTCACTAAGCAGCACGGTTCTTTCAATTACATTTTCCAGCTCTCTTACATTTCCCCTCCACTCATATTTCAAAAGAAGAGAAAGCGTTTCCCGCGCAATACTGATACTGTTACTGTTCTTGTCACGGTTCTGTTTTTCAATAAAATAATCAACAAGCAGCGGGACATCATCCATTCTTTCACGCAGAGGCGGTATTGTAAGGGGAATAACATTAATTCTGTAAAAAAGATCTTCCCTGAATCGGCCTTCTTTAACTGCCTTTTTTAAATCAATATTACTGATAGCAATTATCCTGATATCAATGGGAACAGGCTTCTGTCCACCCACCCGATCTATTTCCCTTTCCTGAATGACCCTCAGGAGCTTAGACTGAAGAGGCAAAGGCATCTCACTTATTTCGTCTAAAACAATAGTTCCATGATGAGACATTTCAAATTTACCTATTTTTTTTGAAAAAGCTCCAGTGAATGCTCCTTTTTCATGGCCAAAAAGTTCATTCTCAGCGAGAGCCTCGGGCAGCGCAGCACAATTTACTGCCACATAAGGCTGAGTTTTTCTTTTACTTTTATAATGAATAAAAGACGCAAGGAGCTCCTTGCCTGTGCCGCTTTCACCCTGAATAAGAACAGTTGCGTTACTCTGGGCAATATTTTCAGCCAGTTTAAAAAGATTCAAAAGCTTTTTATCCCCTGTTACAAATCTTTTATGACCATACTTTTTACTAATCTTGTCGGAAACTTTTCTTTTGCTTAAACCGGTTGAATAGAAATCAATTTTTTTTAAAACATTATTAATAACATCAGAGGAAAAAGGCTTGATTATATAATCGGAAGCGCCTTTTTGCATTGCCTCGACGGCATTGCTGATTGTCCCGTGCCCTGTGATCATAATTACAGGAAGTTTCGGAGAGAAATTCTTTACTTCATTAAGCAAATCCATGCCTGATACTTCAGGCATCATAACATCGGTAATAACTGCGCTGAAACTTTGCTTTTTGATTTTATCTATTGCTTCAGCGCCCCCGGAAACGCTTTCCACAATATAACCACTTTGAACAAGTGAATATTTAAGAGCAGCCCTCATGTCCGCCTCATCATCAACTACAAGGATAGGTTCTAAACTCATAAAAACTTCCTCTCAATTCCTACTAATCAAAGGCATATTTAAGGTAAAATCGGTGCCTTTACCGAAGACACTCTTAACATCAATGCTTCCACCATGTTCTTTAATAATACTATGGGCATTAGAAAGACCCACGCCTGTGCCTTTTTTTTTAGTAGTAAAAAAGGGGTCAAAAATTTTTTTTATGTTCTCCTCTGATATCCCCTCTCCTGAATCTGAAAATTTTATATAAACATTTTCTTCTTTTTTAAACCTGTTATATTTTATGCCTGTTTTAATAAATAAACTTCCTTTCTTTGACATAGCCTGTATAGCGTTCAAAATAATATTTAAACATACCTGTTTAAGCAATTCATGATCACCGCTGACAAAAACAGGTTTGTCATAAAAATCAGAAACAACTTCCAGACCATCATTGCAACCGACAAGATGAGTTGAAAAAGATATCGAATCTTTTACTATATCATTTATATTAACAACTTCAAATTCTGGCGTATTTTCTGAATTAATAAATAAAAGAAGATTCGATATAATTGCATCAATACTCTTTACTCCTTTAGAAATATATTCAACTATGTTTTTCAGTTCATTATTATCTTTGAGTTCTTTAT
The DNA here is from genome assembly GCA_964482535.1 of uncultured Desulfobacteraceae bacterium. Taxonomy (GTDB): domain Bacteria; phylum Desulfobacterota; class Desulfobacteria; order Desulfobacterales; family BuS5; genus CAYZXU01. The sequence goes on from CAYZXU010000019.1 coordinate 21,814, forward strand.
GCAGACAAGTTGCAAAGAGTTCTATGCTTCCAAGGGGATTCCTGATTTCATGGGCAATATTGACAGCCATTTCTTCCATTACCGACAAACGGGCGCTCCGCTCAATATTTTCATATCGTTTAGTGGAAATTTTTAACTTTCTTTTACTTGTCAGTAATTCTCTGTTTAGTTCATCAATCCTTTTTTGAAGAAGCATATAGTGTAAATCGAACTTGTCTGCCTTAAAATCAAATTCATCAGCTGCTTTTTCTGATGATAAAAATTCATATACATTACTGCTATCTATAAAATCAGATTCAATATTATTGAGCTGCAAAACATTACCTCCATATGAACTCAAAAAAAATTATTTCAACTTGGATTCACATAAGGTATTTCAAGAAATATGCCATTATATTTAAATACAAAATTAATAAAAAAAATTATAGAAAGTATATTTTTACTACTGTTCCTACGAAAGCAGGAATCCAGAATCTGTTATTCTGACTTTATATATGAAAATGATGAATTTTGAATTAGCGCCTTAAGGGGGAAGCCTATTAATCAAAATAAAACAAAGTATTATTGTTATCAGGTATTAAAAGAGACCTTTGCAAAATGTTCAATTTCCTTCGAGTTTAAGAAAGGCGAAAATTTTAACTGCAGGAATACATTAAGTATTTTGAGGATTAAAATTTTAGTTTGACACCAAAATCGGGCAGATAAGCGCAGACTTCGAAAGGGGGCGTTGTGCAAAGGTCTATAAAAAAAATACAGCATTGAGATCTAATAACTCTAAATCTTCGGATTAAAATTTGAGCATGAGGCTTTTAAATCAGGCAGATAAAGCGCATATTCAAAATGGAAGAGTATTATGAAAACTTCAAAAAAAATTACTGATAGATTTTGGACGGGTTTAACATATATTCAAGCAGAAGCAAAAACAGCTATGGAAGAATTGATTTTTAAAGAATAAAGTCAATTCTAATTTACTATAGGTCATTTTTTTGACTTTTATTTTAGAAAATGGGGCATTGCTTCATCTCCTTTTGCTGAAGTTGATGCCTTTTAATCTTTTCTATTAGAGTGGTTCTTTTTAATTGAAGTAATTTTGCAGCTTTATTTTTGACCCATTTTGTTTTTTCAAGAGACTGAACTATTAGTGCTTTTTCAAATTCACTTACGGCAGTATTAAGAGAAATACCATCCTTTAATATTTCTACCCTGGGAAACGGCATGTTTGCATTTTTACACTTTTTTATTTTTTCCGGCAGTTCATTGCTGCTGATTTCTCCATTCCCATTCAATACCACGAGACGTTCAACAGTGTTTCTCAGCTCTCTTACATTACCTGGCCATGAATAGGAAACAAATAATTCCATTACTTCATCTGAAATCTTTGCAATATCCTGTTTGTTTTTTTTCTTGAACGAATTGAAAAAATGCTTGATTATTAAAGGAATATCTGATTGTCGGTTTCTAAGCGGTGGCATAACAATGGGAATAACGTAAAGCCTGTAATATAAATCTTCTCTAAATCTTCCTTTTTTTACTTCTTCTTCGAGGTTTCTATGAGTCGCTGCAATTATTCTTACATCCACCTTTTTTGTTTTACTGCCTCCAAGAAGTTCAAATTCTTTTTCTTCAAGGACTCTTAATATCTTCAGTTGCAAACCAGCTCCCATATCTCCTATTTCATCAAGAAAAATTGTGCCGCCGTTTGCCAGTTCAAACTTTCCTGTTTTAGTGGTTGCGGCCCCTGTAAATGCGCCTCGGACATGACCGAACAGTTCACTTTCAAGTAAATTTTCGGGGATAGCTCCACAATTAATCTGAATAAAAGGCTTGTTTTTCCTTGCTGAAGTTTCATGAATAGCTTTTGCAACCATGCCCTTTCCCGTTCCTGTTTCTCCATTAATAATTATCGTACTCTCGCATTCAGCTACTTTCTCTATCATTTTAAAGATGTTCTGCATTACTTCACTATTACCGATGATATCATGGAATCTGCGGCTATTTTCTCCTTTTATTAATGAAATAACATTATCATTTTCCACACATATATCTTCTGTAAAATTAGTTTCCGCTAAAGCCATCATTATGCCTCCATTCTAAAATGGTAGAAAAAAATTAAATTTGATTTTGGACATTAAACGAATTTAGCATAATGACCCTACAAGGAGTATGCCAACTTGTTATATGTTAACATAAAAAAATATTGGCATATTTGATTAAAAAATAAATATTATTTTTTAATCAAATATGTTGTATTAAATTCAATAAATTTTACTATATATTGTATGATGATAACAACAGAGGGGAAAGTTTATGATTAAATAAATATGGAAAAAACTCCAGTTACAAACTTTAAACTTACAGGCAGATCAAATTTATATTAATAATTATTCTTTTTTTGCAAAAAACAATATGTTTTTTTTGTAAAAAAGGGCAACATATTTTATAACCAATTAAAATAACATGAATATTTCTTTTTGCAAAACCAAATTTGCATTTTGCAAAAAGGGGCAACAGCCATGAAAGAGAGCAGACTTTGTATTTCAGCTAAAATGCTTCTTTTGCTTCCTTTAAGGATAAATCTATAGGTATATCACCTGTTTCCTGGAATCCTTTTAATTCCTGCTCCATTGAAGACTGGCACAAAATCCTCGCTTTAATTTTTGATTTTTTGCATGTTGAAACCAGTTTTGCAATCAGCTCAACCAGTACCACACTTATTTTGCCTGCTTTACTCAAATCAATAATAAATTTTTCATGACCCGAAGCATTCATCTCTTTTGCCTTCCCTTTAACAGCCTCTTCTATACTTACAGCTTTTATTCTGTCAATATTTTCAGGCATATCAAGAATATGAACACCTCCATCCTCCAAAAAACATTTAGCGGTTGCAGGATCGCTGATTTTATCATCTTTTTTTAGTTCAAGCTGTACAATTTTAGTTGCTCTCTCAATGAGTTGATCACCCTTAAAAGGTTTAACCATATAGTCCTTTACTCCCATTTTAACAATCTGCATAACATTTTGTTTTCCTGACTCTGCAGTCAACATTATAACAGGAATGTTTTTCAAAGAGTGCTCGGCCTTTAATTTTTCCAGCATTTCAATACCGTTCATAACAGGCATGGTTATATCAAGAATAATTAAATCCGGTTTTTCTTTTGCAGCAAGAGATAAACCTTCAACTCCATTTTCTCCTTCTATAAGTTCACAGTCATAAGGTTTAAAGGCTTTTTTTACAATCATACGAATGGTTTTACTATCGTCAACCGTAAGTATTTTTAAGGCCATGATCATCCTCCAAATTATTTAATATATATAAAGGCTATTGCATCATAATTCTCAAACCTGAAAGCTATGCGTTCTTTTCTCACCCAGCCCACTGTTTCAATCTTAAAATCCCCCCCGCTTATTATTGTCGGAATCGAAAGTTCACATGTCAGGCCTGCGTCACAAAGACGTGATTTCAAATCACCTCCAACCATGTTGGTTATTTCGCCAACAACATCATGGGCATCTTCATTTTCGATTTCATCAATATTCATATCCAGCATAACGGATGTCATGCGAAATGCATATTCCAAATCCATCATAATATTTACACTTCCCATTGCTTTACCGCTGAAACTTACCGAACCTATAATAAGATTTTTTCCAATCTTTGGAGTTATGGATGAAGCCAAAATTTCAACTTCCATGGAAAGCATCGTATCATAAACATCACTTACCGCACCAACAATAAAGCCCTTAATATTCAGTTCATCAATTTTGCTCATACAGTTTTCTCCTGATATAGATAACTATGGCTCATCAATATGTGCTCTTTTACCAAATAAAATCTTAAACATAATTTTATTTTCTTATCGTCAATCTCATAAAAAACTTTAAAAAAATTATTCTATAAACAAGCTCTCTATAGAATGCAATGTCCTGCTGGCAATAGACTCAAGATGACCCAATTTCAATCCAAGCCTTTCCAAAGCAGATTGCGTCACTTCATACCTGAGACCTTCTCTGCCGGAACCGATTCCAATCATAAGGCACAAAACATTTGCAACATGAACAATGTCGAGCATTCTGCTTGAATTTTCAGATTCATCAGGTGCATGATGCCATCTTACAGTATTTATTATATCATCCGGGAATGCCCATTCTTTTAATATTAGAGCGCCTACTTCGGCATGATCTGTTCCAAGGACAACTCTTTCCGCTTCAACAAATGATTTGCTTTTTAACGATTCCTCTTCAATCTCTTTTATCTCGTCCTTTACAAATCTGCCCAAAGCAAGCTTTCCTATATCATGAAGCAAAGCAGCGGTAAATACATCTTCAGAATCATTGAACTTCAGTTCCTTAACCATCTCTTCCGCAGTCACAGAAACTGCAATAGAGTGTCTCCAAAGTTCTCCGGACGGAAGATCATATCCTTCAATTTCTTTATCCATAATAGCATTCATACAAGAAGCAAGCAAAAGCTGCTTAACCCTGTTTGCGCCCATTAAAACAACAGCCTGTTTAAGGGAACCTACTTTTGCGGGAAACCCGAAATAGGCCGAATTTGCCATTTTAAGTATATTGGCAGTAAGGCCGGCATCATATTTTACTTCCTTTTCAATTTCTTCAGCAGACACATCCTCATCATCAAGCATGCCAAAAATTTTAGATGCCACAAAAGGAATTGAGGGAAACGATTTTACGTTGGCAAAAATTTTGTGTAAATGTTTATTTTTCACAACTCAATCTCCGTTCCGGCGCTTCTTATTATTATGCTGCCCGTTAAAATATTAAAATTCACACTGCGGCTGATCGTTCCGCCAATATTCTCCGACTCAATCAGCAGACTGTTTTTAGATAAAAGTTTTTTTAGCACAGTGTAATTCCTGTTACCTATTTTAAACATTTCATTATTTCCCATGGGGTTGCCGCATCCTGCAGCCTTAATTATCATTCTCTTTTTCTGGCATCCCATTTCGTATAAAAGTTTAAACAATAACGGCACGCCTGTATCCACAAACATATAGGGATTTTCCCTGGCCTTTTCCATGTTTATTCTGGATATTGGCAACATGGCATGAAGCAGCCCGCCTATTTTTGCCACAGGATCATACACCATAAGACCAAGGCAGCTTCCCAAAGCATGGGTTATGATCAAATCGCCTTCTTTTCCCAACTTCATATCACCCACTGAAACAACGTATTCCATAATTTTTAACCAGATAGATTCTTTTAATAAAACATATTAATGTATATTTTGATGACGTTGTAAAAAGTCACAACCCCGTCACTCCCGTGAAAACGGGAGTCCAGAATTCATTGCTTTTACTGGATTCCCGCCTCCGCGGGAATGACAAAAAAAAGGTGTTCCCGGCACTTTTTACGAGTCCATTATATTTTTATCATGGACAAAAATATTACACAGGAAGAGATACGGTAAAACATGTTCCCTTGTCAACTTCGCTCTCGACACTGATTTTTCCTCCCTGGTCCTGAATAATTCCAAAACTGATTGAAAGTCCCAGACCGGTTCCGTTCACGTTTTCTTTAGTAGTAAAAAAAGGATCAAAAATTTTATCTATATTCTCTTTTGATATGCCGCATCCGGTATCTGAAAATTTTATTTCTACAAATCCTTTTTTGCCAGGCTTAACACCAGGGTTTTCAGGTTGTGTTGAAAAAAATCTGGTTGAAACACTGATGGTTCCATTATTTGGCGTGGCATCTTTGGCATTGGAGATAAAATTGAATAAAACCTGAAAAAGCCCTTTGGAGTCACCCGTTATTTCAGGGAGATCATCGCCATAATCCTTTACAATCTGCACATTATTCAACCTGATTTGATGTTCAAGAAAAGATAAAGCGTTTTCCAATACTTCATTGATATTTATCTTTTCCGTTTTTGTGCCGCCATGCTGGGAAAATCGTGACAGCCCTTTAATTATTCTATCTATTCTGTCCACCTGTTCAGATATTATATTAAAGCGTTTTTTTATGTCTGAATTAATATCCTTGTTCATTAAAAGCAGTTGAATGTTTCCTGAAATAACATTTAAAGGGTTTAATATTTCATGGGAAGCGCCTGAAGTGAGTCTGCCGAGTGAGGCAATCTTTTCAGCCATAAATATCTGTTTCCGGACTTTTTGGAGCGCTTCATGCTCATGCCTTAAGTCCTCGTACAACAGTCTGTTTTCCATAACAATCGAACTTTGTCTGATCAGCATTGCCAGAAGTTTCATCTCTTCCTGTCTCAAGGCGCTCTCATTTATAGGAGTAAAAACCATAACAGCTCCGAGAGTCCTTTTTACAGTGGCGACAGGAAGCATTATTATCTGTTTATTCTTTTTTAAGGTAAAAGAAGGGATTAAGGCTGGCAGTCTTCTATTTATTATCAAGGCAAACATACCGCTTTCTATTTGCGCTTCAAGCTCTTTTTCACATAAACTTCTTTGATTTTCAGGCGAAACACTTTCCAGAACAAATTCTCTCGAAGTCTTATCCACCAAAAATAATGCACAGGTTTCTGTTTCAATCAGATTCTGAATCTCTTCCAGCAGCAGCTCCCATATCCGGCTTATACTTGCAGTAATATCAAGTTTATTCTGAAAACGACCAACCTGATCCATCTGTTCAATAAAATCAACAATAGAATAGTAATTCTCTTCAATTAAGGCAAATTTTTTTTTACTGTCAGTTGTTTTTTTCATAATTTCTATTTTTTGTTCAACCCAACCGCTGTTATATATTTTTGGCAAACATGCTTATATCTTCAAATTCATTCTGAATCTCTTCCATTAAAACTGAAATATTTTCCGGTTTAAGCTGCAAAATATCCCAGGCATTCTCATTTAAAGGCGGTATCTTATCATCTCCTCCAAAACCGATATTCAATGCTCTGGAAAAGATATCAGCAAGGTGTACTATCGCTGATTCCTGTGTATACCTTCCGGCAAGTTCAGGTTCATGGTGGCATGCTATAATTTCTGCCAGTTTTGAAGAAAGTCTCCATCTTTCCGCAAGCAGTTTCCCTGCATAGGCATGATTATAGGGCAAAAGATCTTCTTCGGCTTCCATCATAAGAATATTTCTGTCTGCAGCCGCATCAACGACCATGTTAAAATCCTCCGGCATATACATCAGCATTACCACTTTCCCGATATCATGCAAAAGACCGGCAACAAAAAGTTCTTCTATTTTATCATATCTCAAAAAGTTTCCTATAACCTTTGCAGCCACAGCGCAGCCCAGTGAGTGATCCCATAATCCTTCACTTTTAAATCTGTTTTCCTTTTGTCTGAAAAACAGATCCATTACGGATGTTGTTAAAAGCAGACTTCTTATTGCATCAAACCCAAGTAAAACAACAGCTTCTGTAATAGTGGAAATCTTTCTCGGAAAACCGTAAAAAGCAGAATTTACCAGTTTTAAAAGCCTTGCCGTCAATACCTGGTCTTCGGTAATTACCAGTGCAAGATCCTTTGCCGATGATTTCGGGTTATTAACCAGCTCAGTTATCCTGAAAACGGTTTTTGAAAGAGTCGGAAGGTCCTGAACCCTCCTGATTTTTTTTCTCAGACTCAGATTATCATTATTCTCTTTGTTCATTACCCACAGCCTTTTTAACAAGCAGCCTGCAAGCCGCTCTCTTTATTTCTTCCATAACCGGGTTATTCAAAACTCCTGAAAACTTCTCTTTTAATTCATTGTCGATTGTCTCTTTAACCTTTTTATCAAAACAGTAGAGTTGCTTGTAATCTTCTTCAAACTCTCCGTCTACAATAACGCTGACAACTCCCCATGATTTTAACATGGAAATATTTTTTTTTGACAGTTTTGCCCCTTTTTTAAGCAGCAGCAACCCGTGAAGATCAAAAACGGGTTCGGATAGAATCATCCCGTGCTTTAACCTGGCAACATAAAATTCTTTCATAAAAACCCCGTGTTATTTCAAAGGCTCTAAAGCGGCAAAGCCGCAGTTTTGAGTTTTGAGTTTTAGGTTTTGAGTTTTGGGTTTTTCAGTCAATGAACTTCTTGTT
>CAYZXU010000020.1:0-29618 GCA_964482535.1 uncultured Desulfobacteraceae bacterium
CCTCCGGTCAGAATAATTATTGGACTGCCGACTTCAGCTACCTGATCGAGAAAACGGAGAGACTTTTTTGTGTCAAGTTCACCCGTAAAAGGACCCATTGATGCTGATGCACGGCAGTGTTTACATGTGAGATTGCAATTTCTTGTGGTTTCCCATGCCACAAGACGAAGGGTTGTATGATTATTATGGGCGCTACTATTTTTTGTATCTTTTTTCTCCATCATTTTATATTTTTTCCAATTTTTTTATTCTTAATTTGTTTATATAAGGTATGATGCCCTTGCAACGCACCTGTTTTAGTCCAATTTTTTCATGAGTTCTATATAAAATGCAAGTATTTTTTAAGATGCCATGCTTCTACTGTTTTGTTTTTTGATAAAAAACATGTTGACATTAGATAACAGGTTAATTATAAAAAAAAACAATACAGGTACTCAGGAATTTGAGTTTGAAAGGGAACTCCGTTAAAATCGGAGACGAGCCCGTCGCTGTGATCGGGGACGATTGCCGCATTATGCCACTGTTATTTTATAATGGGAAGGCGCGGTTAGTAGGATGATCCGAAAGTCAGAATACCTGCCTGTAGTTATGAGCAACCCTTCGAGGAAAAAGGGGCTGTGCGTGATCTTAAAGGATAAAAAAGGGATATCCCGGATCGAATATAATTTCGATGCGGGTTTTTTTTTGCCATAAAATGCCCCATGGGGGATGCTGGTAACAACCGTTATATTTCAACAGATTATAAATTCTAATCTCCCACCATTTTGGAATTTATATGGTTTTTACCTTGTTTTTGGCATCCCTCAACCATGATGGTTGAGCAGTATTGTGCCAGCAATTTCTGCCCAGCTTCTCCAGAGACCGAATAAGTCGTATCCGTTACTCCCAAAGCGGATATGCAATGCCACGAGTCTCTTTATCGAGGAAGCCGTGTCCTCTTGTGATTTTCTTTCACATTGGACACGGCTTTATCTTTTTCTATTACGCAGAGTAACAAGCCTTTCTTCATTGCAATAGTTGCTGTTTTTCCCAAAAACAGGTTGCTGACTCCGCGTGTGCATCCCAGGTTAAGCATTTCGTTTTTTAAAGGATATTTAAGCCCTGATAATGTTACACCATAGACGTTTCCTCCTAAAGGCATAAGGGATAAAAGGTCTCCTTTTTCACTGTGAATTGTATGGGCTGTGCCCCCACGCAGCAGTATTATTTCACAATCTGCATCTAAAATACGAACAGTAGCAGCATTCAGGTCAGGTTTACAAAGAAGAAAAATATTTGCGAGTGTCATATCCCACCTTTTCCCAAGCCCTCCCAGTATAATAATTTCATCTGCTCCGCGTTCTATGGACACAATTAAAGCAAGTTCAAGATCTGTTTGATCCTTGTGCCTGGGAAAAATTAAAAATTCAGTCCCTCTTTTTTTAAATATTTGCAATTTGTCATTGTCTATGGAATCCATATCGCCTATAATTATATCAGGTTGTATTCCCAGCGATATACAGTGCCTTGTCCCTCCATTAACTGCAATGATTAACTCATGTTTGTTTATTGCTGACTGAATATATCGGGAAGACTTAAAAACGCCATTTGCAAATATAACTGTGCGCATGAGAACCTTGTTTAAAATTAAGAATTAAAAATTAATTCTTATCATCTTAGTTTTTACAGGGTCAATAAACTTATACTGATTCTGCCAAAGACAGATAAAAAATATGTATGAAAAATTTTACCATTTAAAAGAAAAACCTTTTAATATTGTGCCCAACCCTTCCTATCTTTATCTTAGTGAAAAGCATAATAAGGCATTAACCTATCTTGAATATGGGTTAACCGAGGGAACTGGCTTTATCCTTCTTACCGGAGAAATCGGAACAGGAAAAACCACGCTCATAAGGCACATTCTTAACCAGATTGAATCCGATATTGAAGCAGCAGTAGTTTTTAATACCAATATTACTTCTGATGAATTTTTGGCTCTGATATTAAAAGAGTTTGAGCTTGCGCCTGAAAAAAACAAGGCAGATGCCCTGGAATCGCTTTACAGGTTCCTCATAAACAGGTTCGCTCATGGAAAAAGAATTTTGCTTATTATTGATGAGGCTCAGAATCTTTCCGAAGATGTGCTTGAAGAGGTAAGGATGCTCTCTAATCTGCAGAGTGATGACCGGATACTTTTACAGATTATGCTTGTTGGTCAGCCTGAACTTAAGGCAAAATTAAAAAGCCCGAACCTTGCCCAGCTTGCCCAGCGAATAATAGCAAACTATCATTTGTCTCCATTAACCAGAGACGAAACAGGATTATATATTACCTACAGGTTAAAAAAAGCGGAGGGGGATCCGGATCTCTTTGATCCTGATGCCGTGGATATAATTTATGAAGTTTCAGGAGGCACTCCAAGAATTATAAATTTGATTTGCGATGCAGCCCTTGTATATGGGTTTGCTGATGAAATTGATATTATAAGCGCTGAAATCGTTAAACAGGTGGTGCAGGATAATGGACAAATAGGTTTTTCTCTTGAACGTCAGGTATCCAAAGAGATGACTGCCGACGAAGGCAAAGAGACTGAGAATCAGATTCTGCATCGGCTGCATGCTCTGGAAGGGGATATACTTGAGCTTAAAATTCAGGTAAATCATAAGGTCGGAGAACTTGAGCAAAGAGCAGATGGTTTTAAAGATGAACTTGTAGGGAATCTTAAAAAACTTCTTTTTATTGAGCGCAGGCGAAGCGATAAACTTTTACAAAAATATTCATTTCTCAAAGAAAAATTTGTTTTTTTAAAAAAGAATAATCATGGTTATGATGTGGAAAAGAAAAAAAAATCGATTTCGCTTGAGAGCCATGGAAAAAATAATGATAAAAAAGGCCTGCTGAAAAATTTATTCAGCAAATATTTATAAAATTAATCAAAAGACGAGAGGTTTTAATATGTTTAGCAATCAGGATGAATATAAAGATATGTGTAATCTGCTTGAAGAGTGGACCAGTGATTCCCTGTATATTAAAAAGGCTTTTATTAAATTCAAAGATAATCTTTTAAAAAAAGATAATATAACTGTTAACTTTATATCCCGTCCGGGCATCACTTACTCCCTTAGAGCCACCGTGAAAGAAAACCCCCAAACAGACAAACCCTTGTTTGTAATGGTGGATATAATAGATGATGATCCTGAAAACAGGTGGCTGTCAGTCTGCTTTTATGGAGAAATGATTACCGACCCCGATGATAATGGTGATTTTGTACCCGAAGGCCTGCTTGGCGAGGATGCCTGCTGCTTTGACCTTGAAGAAGAAGACAACTCTGTTTTAGAGTATATTCAGCAGCGTATTGATGAGGCTTACACATATATGGCGCCGAAAAAAGATCATTAAAAGCATGAGCCGATTTCAAAACGCCCCCTTTCGCCCGATCTCTGCGTCAGGAAAAAATTTTAATCCTCGAAATACTCAATGTATTCCTGTGGTTAAAATTTTCGCCTTTCTTGACCTCGAACGAAATTGAACATTTTGGAATCGGCTCAGCATTAAAAAGGGAGAGCTTTTAGCTCTCCCTTTTGTTTTAAAAAATAATTTTACTGGTTTTAATTTTACTGACCTGTTGCTGCTGCGTGAGTCTTAATCTCAACTTTTTCAGTAAGTCCTGCATAGTACTCACGAAGAATTTCAAGAACCTCTTCTCTTCCAAAATGATCCGGAATCGTAGTTCCTTCGGAAAGCCCTTTTCTGAGCATTGTGCCTGAAAGAAGAACTCTGTCTTCTTTGCCGTGGGGGCAGGTTCTCAGGGAAGCCATGCCGTCACATTTGTAGCAATAGAATGTCCAGTCAATCTTTAAGGGGACGCAAAGAAGTTGTTTGCCAGGATCTGAAGATGTAGGAATTTTATCAAATATTGTCTGAGCTTCAAACATTCCGTAAAAATCACCAACGCCTGCATGGTCACGACCTATTATCATGCGTGAGCATCCATAGTTCTGGCGAAAAGTAGCATGCAGAAGGGCTTCTCTGGGTCCTGCATAACGCATGTCAAGAGGATATCCGCCCTGCACAACATTATCTTCAACAAAGTAATTTTTAACAAGAGAGTCAATGCATTTTACACGAACTTCTGCAGGAATATCACCTGGTTTGAGATTTCCGACCAGAGAGTGAATAAATACACCGTCGCAAACCTCTACAGCAATTTTGCAAAGATATTCATGGGATCTGTGCATGGGATTTCTAAGCTGAAGAGCTGCAATTTCAGACCAGCCCTTATCCTCAAAAATCTTGCGGGATTCTTCAGGTCTCATATAAACTCCGGGGTATTTAACAGGATATTCGCCTTCACTCAAGACCTTTACAGGACCGGCAAGGTTAACATCTTTCTGACCCATTACCATCTGAACGCCAGGATGATCGTCTTTTGCAATTTTCCAGAATTCTTCAGCAGTCGGCGTGCCTTCTCCCATGTACACTTTTTCGCACTCGTATTTTTTATCTGCGTCAGTCATCTCATATTTTTCAGTGACTGTCATGGTGGCCATTACTTCGCCGCTCTCCGTAACAAGGGCTATCTCAGCACCCTCGTTGATGCCGTCAGCATCTGCTTTATCGGCTGAAAGTGTAACAGGGATGGGCCAGAAAGTATCGTCTGAGAGCAAAAAGTTGTCACATACACCTTTCCAGTCTGCCTTTGTCATAAAAGAAGTTAATGGGCTGAAACCACCTGTGCCCATCATGATAAGATCTCCTTCTTCTCTTGGAGATATTGTTATTTTGGTCAGTCCTTCTGCTTTTTTCTTCTCAGCTTCCAGCTCTGCTCCTTCAAGCAGGCAGCATGTAAGCCCTTTTCCGCCATGAGGTGCAACTAATTTTGTCATGTGCTATTCTCCTTCTAATGGTGTTATCAATGTTAAAAAATAAAAACGCTTGTGTGTAAATTCGAAAATTATACTGTATGTTTTATGCCAAGCGGCAAGGCTTTAATTTTTAATAATATCACGCTATTATAAAGCCCGATTAAATTGTAAAATTTTCTAAGTTGTTTAATAAGTATAAGAGTATTTGTCAAGCTTAATTAGTGCCGGAACGAAAACTATCTATCATGTTGATAAAATGATTATTTTTAGTTTTTTTTCTAAACGAGGATTTAGAGCGGTTAGCCTTTACGGAACAAGCCAGACAGCACAATCCTTTGCATTGTTAAGAACATATCTCGACACACTGCCCATAAAGAAAGACCTGTTAATGCCTCTTCTGCCTATGACCAATGTGTTGAAATCACCCTCTGCCGCTTCTTTAATAATAATTTTACCGATGTTTAATTTGCTTTTAACTTCCTTTATTTTTATTTGGCTTTCCCTAAGACCTGCATCTTTAAATTTGTTTGCTGCATGGGCATAAAAACTGTCAATACATTCTTTATCCCCACTATAAATCAGATTGCTGATATCTTCATCTTTTTTGTCAAATTCTATGGAACAATAATCCCTGAGTCTTGGGGTAATGTGCAGCAAAGTTATATTGCTGTCAGGATTATCTCCCATCATAAAGCTAACATGATCAACAGTGCGCAAAGCGCTTTCAGAGCCGTCTATTGCAAGCAGAATTTTGGAAGGTTTTACCTCTCCTGCCACTGACCAGACAGGGATTGTTCCGGTATGCTCAAGCACACTGTTTGTAGTGCTTCCAATAAAGGTTTCAGCCAAACGGGAGAGCCCCCTTTTGCCCAGAACAATAGCGTCAAACAGCGACTCGTTGCCATAATCCAAAATACTTTTTGCAATACCCATTGTTTGCTGCTTACTGACTGTCTTGATACGGTTTTCATCTACTCCCAAACCTATCATCTTGTTTTTTGACTCATATAATAACCCGTCTGAGTTTTCCTGATTTTTTTGTGTAACTCTCTTTAATGCTGCCTTGGCCTGTGGGGTTTTTTTTGCGTCTTCCAGAATAAAATCCGAGATTTTCGGCTGAATATTTATCAGTGTGCAATGGAGACTTTTTACAATTAATCTCATTTCTGCAACATATTCCATCGCTTTTCTTGAGCAAAAAGATCCATCAATGGCTATTAAGATCGATTTTTCCAAAGCATATCCTCCTTTCTCACAAATTTTATTTTATTCAGGGTTGATGCAATCAACAGATATAGACCATTTAACTGGTTGAATAAATGGTAAATGAGTATTTTTTTTCTCTAAAAAGCTTAATGCATATGTCCACTGCTTCAGGATCATAGAGTAGCCCCTTGTTTTTGGATATTTCACCCAGGGCGACATCAATGCCGAACCCTGGTCTGTATGGACGGTGAGAAGCCATTGTTTCAACCACATCGGCGATACTCAAAATTTTTGTTTCTAAAAGGATGTTTTTATCTGAAAGTCCTTGTGGATATCCGGAGCCATCAAGCCTCTCATGATGTTGATAAACAAAATCGGCAATCCTCCAGGGAAATTCTATTCTTTTCAAAATATCATAGCCGACCTTTGGATGGTTTTTGATCAGGCTGAACTCTATGTCAGTTAATCGTGCCGGCTTGCTTAGAATCTCTGCAGGTATAGAAAGCTTGCCAATATCATGAACCATTCCAGCGAGGTAAATCCCAGTAACGCTGTTTTTGGAAAGCCCCATTTCTTTGGCTATGGCAAGAGACAGATCGGCCACTCTTCTCTGATGAAACGCTGTATATGGATCTCTTATTTCAACCGTTGCCGCCATTGTATTAACAATTCCGTAAAAAGCTTTTTTTATGTTTTTAAAACTTTTTTTAAGGTCCTGCTCTGCATGGTCGCGCTCTTCGCGCACTGCCTGTTCATTTATAACCCGCTTTATTCTTAATAGTAATTCTTTGTTGCTAAAGGGTTTTTTTAAAAAATCAGTTGCCCCTTCTTCTATGATTTTTGCATAATTATAGTCTTCTACATATCCGGTCATCACAATAATATCAGTGCCATATTTTTCTTTTACAATTTTTGTTAATTCAATTCCACTAACCCCTGGCATTTTAATATCAGTGAGAAGTAAACTCACAGATCGTTTTTTCAAAATACTTAACGCCTCGGTGGCATTTTCAGCTACCGAGCAGATGTAACCCTCTGAGACAATTAATATCTTAAGCAGACTTCTAATGTGTTGATCATCGTCAACAACTAAAATGTGAGTGGTTTCCGATCTCGTTTTATTCATAGAAACAACTCCTTTTTTTTAAATATTCAGCGGAACCTTTGAAAAAAGGTTTAATTTCGTATGTCTGCATGGTTGTGGAATGATATTGTTTTTGCTTGACCCTCTCAAGCTGCTTGTGCGCGCCACGGCATGGGAGTAAACTTTGGGGGTGAAAATACTTTAGTATATAAATACTGCTATTAAATTTATTAACATAAATACTATCCAAAGGCAAGAGCCTTGACAGGTTATTGCGCAGAATGTACAAATTATCTCGCTGCATGATTCCCCATGAGAATGCAGAGCAGGTTTTATTTTTTTTACTTCTTTTTAAATTCAAAATTTTTGATTATCTGATGACAAACAAAATTATATAGGGGTTCAAGATATTTTCAGGAAAAATTATAAATGAAAAATTTAACGATTTTCCAGCGGCTTGTGCTAAGTTATATAGCAATTTTTGTTGTTGTCGTGGCTTTTGGTGGATACATAACTGTCAAGCTCATCCAGTTGAACAAAATAACCAGTTCAATAAGTTCAAGTGATATTAAGATAATCCGGCTTTCCAACCTTCTAAGAGATTCATTTATTTCCCAGACGGGTTTTGGTAAAAAATATATTATTTCAGGTGATCATGATTTTTATGATCAGTTTTTTAAAGCGGAAGAGTCAATTCAAAAAAATCTTTTGAAGTTGAGGGTGCTTTTAAGCTCGTTTTATTCATAGAAACAACTCCTTTTTTTTAAATATTCAGCGGAACCTTTGAAAAAAGGTTTAATTTCGTATGTCTGCATGGTTGTGGAATGATATTGTTTTTGCTTGACCCTCTCAAGCTGCTTGTGCGCGCCACGGCATGGGAGTAAACTTTGGGGGTGAAAATACTTTAGTATATAAATACTGCTATTAAATTTATTAACATAAATACTATCCAAAGGCAAGAGCCTTGACAGGTTATTGCGCAGAATGTACAAATTATCTCGCTGCATGATTCCCCATGAGAATGCAGAGCAGGTTTTATTTTTTTTACTTCTTTTTAAATTCAAAATTTTTGATTATCTGATGACAAACAAAATTATATAGGGGTTCAAGATATTTTCAGGAAAAATTATAAATGAAAAATTTAACGATTTTCCAGCGGCTTGTGCTAAGTTATATAGCAATTTTTGTTGTTGTCGTGGCTTTTGGTGGATACATAACTGTCAAGCTCATCCAGTTGAACAAAATAACCAGTTCAATAAGTTCAAGTGATATTAAGATAATCCGGCTTTCCAACCTTCTAAGAGATTCATTTATTTCCCAGACGGGTTTTGGTAAAAAATATATTATTTCAGGTGATCATGATTTTTATGATCAGTTTTTTAAAGCGGAAGAGTCAATTCAAAAAAATCTTTTGAAGTTGAGGGTGCTTTTAAGCTCAGATGAAAAGAACGAGCTGATTTCTAAAATTGAAAGAATGCATGACCTTTTTTTAGATATAATTAAAAAGGAGTTTGATAAAAGCAGCTCCAGAGTTTCACCTGATATTGAAAAGAATCAAGCTGAAAAGGAGTATTATCTTAACCGGATTGTTGGAAGTATTGAAAAAATAATAGTGACTGCCAAAACAGACGTTGATGAAAAGATTCAAGAGTCGGAAAAGTTGGGCGTTAACACCTTGAAACTTACAGTAATTATTAATGCAACCGCCATGATTATGGCATTTATAATTGCATTTTTTAATGCCAGAATTATTAACAGATCGATTATTGATCTCATGAAAGGAACAAGAGCAATAGCAAGAGGCGAGTTTAAAAAGCACCTGGAAATAGATTCCCCTCCTGAGATTCATGAACTTGCCGATGCCTTTAATCTTATGTCTGACAGATTAAAGGAACTGGATGAGATGAAGGATGATTTTATTGCACATGTTTCCCATGAACTCAGAACCCCTCTAACTGTAATCAGAGAGGCATCGGATCTTCTTTTTGAAGGTATGGTTTTTGAAGGTATGGCAGAAACACAGGAAGATAAGCAGGTGAAACTGCTTACCATAATAAGCGAAGAATGTGAAAGGTTAATAGGTTTTGTCAACAGAACTCTTGACCTTTCAAAAATGGATGCGGGGATGATGGAATATGTGCTGGAAAAGTGCAACATAGCATCTTTGATCAGGGAAAATATTTCAAAAATACAGCCTGTTGTCGAAAAAAAAAGGATAATAATTACAAACAAAGTTCCATCTGATTTGCCCCATGGCAAAGTTGATATGGAAAAAATTGGTCTGGTAATAGGCAATCTGTTGGGAAATGCAGTTAAATTTACGCCTGAAGGAGGGGAAGTGACTGTTGCCGCTTATTATTCCAAGGGAAAAAAGAAAAAATTTATTGAAATTGCTGTCTCTGATACCGGCTGCGGCATTGACGCTAATGACATGAAACATATTTTCAGTAAATTTATGAAAGTTAAGGGCAAGGGCACGGGGCTTGGTCTTTCCATAGCAAAGCACATAGTAAATGCTCACGGAGGTGAAATATGGTCAAAAAGCAAACCCGGAAAAGGAAGCAGTTTTTATTTCACAGTACCTGTTTTTTAATATTTTTCATTATGCTGACAGTCTGTGGCTGTTTTTATCCAAAAAGCATGGGCTGCCCCCAAAAAAATAAATTTGAAAAAGCTGAAATTTTAACAAAAGAGGGAAAATATGTGGGGGCTGTTCAGGAGTATAATAATATTATGGGGTCTCACTCTAATAATATCATCCGTGCCAAAGCCTGCTTTTACGCCGGTTTGCTCTGGCTGCACCCTGATAACCCTGAAAAAAGTCGTGTGAAGGCACTTAAATATTTCAGGCTTGTCATAAAGGATTATCCTGAATCTGATTTTAAGGATGAGTCTAAAATATTTATTCGCCTGATTACCGAGCTTGTTGAAAAAAAGAAAAATATCTCAAGGCTTGAGGGAAAAATAAAAAGTTTGAAACAGAAACAAAAAAAGCTGGAAGATACCCAAAGAAAATTAAAGGAGATAGATATAGGAATTGAAAAAAAAAAGAGAGAAAGCCTTCTTAAATAAAAATCATTCCAACGGTATTGGTTTGCCTGCCAACATTTTGGTCGTTGATGATGATGAAAATATTCTTGAAGTACTCAAATTAAGACTTGAGTCTAATGGATATAATGTTTTTGCTGCTGTCAATTCAAATTCTGCATTAAATATGGCAAAAAACACCCTGTTTGATCTTGCTCTTGTAGATTTAAAAATAGGAGATGAAAACGGAGTAGAGTTAATGCAGGAACTTCATGTGATAATACCGGATATGCCTGTTTTAATCCTGACTGCCTACGGGACTATAAAGACAGCCGTGGAAGCAATGCAGCAGGGAGCTTTTGGTTATATTACCAAGCCGTTTAACAGCAGGGAACTTCTTCTGCAGATTAAAAACGGTCTTGATAAAAGCATCCTTTCAAGGGAAGTTAGAAGGCTTAAGATTCTTTTGGGTGAAAGATACGGCTTTAAAAATATAATAGGCAAAAGCAAAAAAATGCAGGAAAGCCTTGACCAGGTTGCCAGGGCGGCTGAAACGGATTCTAATGTATGTATTTATGGAGAAAGCGGCACAGGAAAAGAGCTTATTGCCAAGTCTATTCACCTGCTCAGCTCCAGAAAAGACAAATCCCTTATAACCATAAACTGTGCTTCTATCCCTGACGGTCTGTTTGAAGGGGAGCTGTTTGGTTATGAAAAAGGCGCTTTTACGGGCGCTTTTAAAAAAAAAAGAGGATTTTTCTCCCAGGCTGATAAGGGCTCAATTTTATTAGATGAAATTTCAGAATTGCCTGAAGCAATGCAGGCAAAGCTTCTGCGTGTTTTACAGGAAAAGCGCTTTTATCCCCTTGGTAGCGAAAAGGAGATAAAAGTAGACATAAGAATATTGGCGGCAACAAATAAAGATCTGGAGTTGGAGGTAAAGGCAGGCAGGTTTCGTGAAGATCTTTTTTATCGTATACATGTAATACCCTTATATCTTCCTCCACTCAGGGAAAGAAAAGAGGATATCCCCCTGCTTGTTGATCATTTTATGAAAAAAATTTCCAATGCCACAAAAAAGGATATAAAAGGTGTTTCAAACCAGGCTTTCAAAAAGCTCATGTCTTATGATTGGCCGGGTAACGTGCGAGAACTGGAAAATATAATAGAATATGCCGCTGTGATGACTCCATCGGATATTATCTCTGAAGATTTTATCCTGCAGACCAAAACAGTGGAAGATGAAAAAATAAAACCGTTGAAAGAGGCTAAAAACATATTTGAAAAGGATTATATTTCCAAAGTACTCTCATTAACCGGCGGAAATGTGAGCCAGGCATCAAAGCTTGCAGGAAAGTACAGGGCTGATTTTTATGTGCTTTTAAAAAAACATAACCTTACGGCACAGGATTTTAAAATGTTGAAATAAACAGTTTTTATATTGGCTGAATCTTAAAAAATCGTATTCCGAGCCAATTTTAAAACGCCTCCTTGCGAAGTTTGCGCTTACCTGCCCGATCTTTGCGTCAGGCAAAAAAATTAGCCGCACAGTTTAAAAAAATTGACAAACTAATTTTTATAGATTATAATTCATAGTTTTGATAAATTTGAGAAATAAGGGTTATGCAGCAGTGCATCCTTATAATTTATCTTTTGTTAAGGGTTCGCTTAAAATGTAAAGTTGTTTTTTAGCGAGTCCTCAAGATGCGCCTAAGATGCGGAGGATACTTTTCTTGGCATTTTTCATTCCTGAAGACAAGATTGCAGAAATAAAAAGCAGATCCGATATAGTTGAATTTATTTCGGAATTTGTTCTCCTTAAAAATGCAGGTAAAAATTATGTAGGGCTTTGCCCTTTTCATTCTGAAAAGACTCCTTCCTTTACAGTAAGCCCTGATAGACAGATTTTTTATTGTTTCGGGTGTGGTGCAGGTGGAAATTTAATCAGCTTTTTGATGAAAAAAGACAGAATATCCTTTCCTGAAGCAGCCAGGATACTTGCAAAAAAATATGGGGTAAAAATTCCTGAAAAAAGAATTTCAGGGGAAGCTAAAAAACGAATAAGTGAAATTGAGGGTTTAAAATCCATTAACAGGCTTGCCATGGATTTTTACAGTCATGTTTTATTTAACACCAAGGCAGGTGAAAAAGGATTATATTATCTTGAAAAACGAGGGTTCAATAGAAAAACACTTAAAAATTTTAATATAGGGTTTGCACCTCATGGCTGGAGCAATCTTTTAAATTTTTTACGTAAAAAAAACATTAGCGATTCTCTTGCTCAAAAGGCGGGTCTTATAGTTCCAAAAAAAAATGGAGGGGGCTTTTACGATCGATTCAGAAACCGGATAATTTTTCCAATTTTTGACAATAACAGCGCTGTGACAGGTTTTGGAGGCAGGGTTTTAGACGATTCACTGCCAAAATATCTTAATTCACCTGAAACCATTTTATACAATAAAAGCCGCTCTCTTTACGGCCTTAACATGGCTAAAGAAAAATGCAGAAAAACAGGAACGGTTTATATTGTTGAAGGATATCTTGATCTTTTGTCCCTTTATCAGAACGGCATTGATAATTCAGTTGCCACTCTTGGGACATCACTCACTGCAGATCATCTCCAGCTTTTAAAAGCATATGCTGAAAAAATAGTACTGGTGTATGACTCGGATGAGGCAGGCATAAAAGCGGCACACAGGTGCATAGAATTATTCTGGAAAAAACACATCAACTTTAAAGCTGGAGATACCAGCTTTAATAAAGAAAAAAATGTTGATACCCGTATTCTGGTGCTTCCCAGAGGACATGATCCTGCCTCCTACCTTTCCGAATTCGGCTTATATTCTTTTCTTGACCATGCAAAAAAAGCTCAGGGCGTAATACCTTTTATAATAAGCTCGGCCGTTAACAAACACGGTCTTTCCACAGAAGGGAAAATAAAAATAGTTTCAGATGTAAGGTCTTCCATTGCAGCAGTTAATGATTATGTTGCAAGAGGACTTTATATAAAGGAATTGGCTGAAATTGCAGGTATCAATGAAGCAGTTATCCACGAAAGCATAAAAGAAGCAATGCCGGATATGCAAAGAACCGGTACTTTTAAAAAAGAAAAAGGCGCTGACAGAGAAAACAGGTTGGAAGAAAAAATAATTTCAATGATGCTTCAATTTTCCGATATTATACCTGAAATTAAAAAGAAAAATATTATCAGTTATTTTAGAGATGAAAAGTTTAAAGCCATAGGCGACTTAATTATTGAAAATTTTGCTGTGATACATGGAAATGTTGCCGGCATAATCTCCTTAACTGACGATAAGCTTATAAGAAACACAGTAGCATCTCTGGCGATAGTAGATGAAGCCTGGGAGTATAACGGATGCATGAAACTTTTGCAGCAGTTTGAAACAAACAAAACGCGTTCAAATAATACGTTATTAAATAAAATTAAAGCAGCTGAAAAAGAGAGTGACTATGAACTACTTTTGGGATTATTAAAGCAAAAACAGAACCAGGCAGAAAAAAAAATCGCAGCAAACAACCTTGATTTTGCAGGAGGATAAATTATATGGCAAAAAAATCCGATAAAAAGATGACAAAGGCAGGAAAAAAAAATACCTCATCGGATAAAAAGGCTAAGAAAAAAATTTCAAAAAAGCTATTAAAAGAGCTGATTCAAAAAGGGAAGAAAAAGGGTTTCTTGACATATAGTGATATTAACGATGCTCTGTCTGAAACAGTGTTTACCGCAGAAGCTATTGATGCAGCTCTTGTTGTTATAGGTGAAAAGAATATCCAGCTCATTGATGAGAAAAAAACAAAACTGCCGGATATCAAAAAAAAGAAGCCCGCAGGCAAAGCCGTCTCAATTTCTGATTTTGGCAGTGTAACCGATCCCATAAAGATGTATCTGAAAGAGATGGGTCTTGTTGCCCTGCTCAGCAGAGAAGGAGAGGTGAAAATAGCGACAAAAATTGAACAAGGCGAACAGCAAATTTTAAAAACAATTCTTGAAACATCCACGGGTGTAGATTGTATTATATCACTGGCCGATAAGATTAAAAACGGAGAGTTAAGAGTTAAGCATGTGTTAAAAGATGTTGAGTACAGTGATTCTTATACAGATGAATATATTAATATCACAAAATTCACGGAAACAATTTATATAATACAGGATATCCATAGAAAAAATAAAGAAGACCGAGGAAAACTATTTTCCTGTTCATTAAGCCAGGATGAAGATCTTGCTGTTGAAAAAAAGATATCTGGAAGAAATAACAAGATTTTTACTCTTTTGAAAAACTGGAGATTTGAGAATGATGTTGTTGAAAAAAATGAAGCGATTTTAAAAAAACAGGCTGACTGGTTTAATCATATGTATGATGAATTTACAGATTTTGCGAATACTATTAAGATATCAACAAAAAAACTGTTTATTAATTTAAAAGACAAAAACAGTTTTGTAGAATTTGTAATTAAAAAATCTGATTTAACTAAAGAAGAGACAGAACAGGCTTTTATAAGGTTAAAAGAGACTGAAGATTTGATAAAAAAAAAGGAAAAAGAGCTTGCAATAACCAGCAAGAGCCTAAAAAAAATTTTATCAGATATATTTAAAGAAAATTTAAGAGTGAAAGCTGCCAAAAGTGAATTGACAAGGGCAAATTTACGTTTGGTTGTGAGCATAGCAAAAAAATATACAAACAGAGGTCTTCAATTCCTGGATTTAATTCAGGAGGGCAACATAGGGTTGATGAAGGCTGTTGACAAGTTTGAATACAGGCGTGGTTATAAATTTTCAACATATGCAACCTGGTGGATAAGACAGTCCATAACGAGAGCGATTGCTGATCAGGCAAGGACTATCCGCATTCCCGTACATATGATAGAAACAATTAACAAGCTCATCAGAACATCAAGATATCTCGTGCAGGAGCTTGGACGGGAGCCTAAACCTGAAGAGATCGCAGAGAAGATGGAGATCCCCCTTGACAAGGTCCGCAAGGTATTAAAAATAGCAAGGGAGCCCATATCCCTTGAAACTCCCATAGGAGAAGAAGAGGACAGTTCTTTGGGTGATTTCATAGAAGACAAGAAGTTTGTACTTCCATCTGATGCAGCAGTCAGCATGAACCTTGCCGAACAAACCAGAAAAATTCTTGCGACATTAACGCCCCGTGAAGAAAAAGTGCTGAGAATGCGTTTTGGAATAGGGGAAAAAGCTGATCATACACTTGAAGAGGTGGGGCAGGATTTTACCGTTACACGTGAAAGAATAAGACAGATTGAAGCAAAAGCATTAAGGAAATTAAGGCATCCCACAAGAAGTCGAAAATTAAAAAGTTTTATTGATGCTTGACAAAAAAATCTTTTTGAAGTTAATTTACAATTTTACTTAAAGGCATTTGAAAAAAAGGTTCAATTTTGCCCTGTAAGATCAAATTGGACAAAAATAAATTTTTTTTACAAATGTCTTGTTTAGGCAGCAACTATTTTTCTGGGCCTGTAGCTCAGCTGGCAGAGCCACCGGCTCATAACCGGTAGGTCCCTGGTTCGATTCCAGGCGGGCCCATTTTTAAAAATATGTGTATAGAGATGACAGAAAATGGATGATTTTGCTTTGCCCTAAATCAATACTACTATCAAGGCGTGGTTATTTTACAGTACCACGCCTTTTTTTTGTGATTTGCCTTATTATTTTATGAAAGCAACCTTAAATGATATAATAGATATAATGGAAAGTATTGCACCTTTATATCTTGCAAAGAACTGGGACAATTCAGGGTTGCAGATAGGGCAAGGGGAAAGTGAAATAGCAAATATTATGGTTGCCCTCGACCCGACTCCCGAAGTAGTTAATTTGGCATGTGAAGAAAAGGCCGACCTTTTAATTGTTCATCATCCCTTACTGTTTAAGCCCTTGTCTTCAATAGATTTTTCCACGCCTGAGGGGGCATTGATAAACAAGGCTGTTTGTAACAACCTGGCAATTTTTGCTGCCCACACAAATCTGGATTGCGTAAAAAACGGGATAAACGATATCCTCGCTAATAAAATAGGTCTTAAAAAATTAAAAGTTTTGTGCCCAGGCATGGAATCCGAGCTATATAAATTAGTCATAAATGTTCCCGTTGAATATGAGCAGGCGGTACTTAATGCAATCTTTGAAACAAACGCCGGAGCAATAGATACTTATACAAACTGTACATTCAGAAATAAAGGCAAAGGAACATTTAAACCTGGCGATTTGTCAAACCCTTTTGCCGGTGATAAAGATAAAGTTTCAGATGTTGATGAAATAAGGATAGAAACAGTTGTCAAAAAAGGGGATCTTAATAATATTATTAACCACGTTAGAAAAAAACACCCATATGAAACAATGGGATATGATGTTTATCCTGTTTTAGATTCTCAGAATTGTCATGGATTGGGAAGGGTGGGATACCTTGAAGAAAAAACCAGCCTTGTTTCATTTGCATCGGATATAAAAAAAAAGTTTAATATAAAAAATGTCAAAGTATCTGGAGACCCTGAAATGGTTGTAAGCTGTGTTGCGGTTTGTAGCGGCAGCGGTTCAGGTTTAATGAAAGATTTTTTTTCTTCTGAAGCCCATGTTTATATCAGTGGAGATCTTCGATATCATGATGCAAGAGATGCACAAAATTCTCATCGCGGGCTTATAGATATCGGACATTTTTTATCCGAATATTTAATAGTTGATGCTCTTGTAAAGCGGCTGAAAGAGATCCTGTCCAAAATGAGTTTTGATGTTAACGTGAAAGCCTGTGAACTGGAGGTTGACCCTTTTTGGACAATTTAACAGCTTTACACAACCCCATTTTTGTTCAATACCGGATTGGGATTAAACAGATAGAATTATGAAAAAACAGATTGAAATTTTAGTTAATTTGCAGAAGATGGATACGGAAATCTTTGATATAAAATTAATTTTAAGGAATATATCCGGAGAGATTGACGGACTTGATTCAAAATTCAAGAAATATGAAGAGAGTTATAACGAAAATCAGGTCGTAATAGAAGAGCTTGGCAAAAAATACCGTTCCTGTGAATCAGAAACAGAGCTTAACCTGTCTAATATTAATAAAAGTAAAGAAAAGCTGAAAAATATTAAAACCAATAAAGAGTATCAACTATTACTAAAAAGTATAGAAAGCATTGAAAAAATAAACTCAAAGATCGAAGATGAGATGTTGCAGTATCTTGACGATATTGATCAGGTAAAAAATGAGCTCAAGGATAAAAAAATTAAACTTGAAGAAATAAGCCTGCATATAAAAGATGAAAAAAAGGCTGTAGAGCAAAAATCTGAAAAGTATCATATTAAAATTATTGATCTGAATGTAAAACGCAAAGAACTAATGGATACTGTTGAGCCTAAAATGCTGGAAATATTTTTGGCAACACAAAAACAGATGCATGGAGGTGTCGCCATTGCATCGGTTAAAAATTCAGTTTGTAAAATTTGTAATGTCAATATGCCTCCTCAGCTTTTCAATGAACTGCAAAGGTGTGACAGTTTAAAATTTTGTCCCAATTGTCAGAGAATGATCTACTGGGATAAAGACAGTCAGGAATAGTAGATTTTTTATAACCACTTGAAACTATTAAAAATATAAAGTTAATCGGCTAAAGAGATACAGACGATCGCTGGTTTGTAAATTTTATTCCAGAGGAAAGTCCGAACACCACAGGACAGTATGCTCCGTAACACGGAGTCACGGCAACGTGAAGGAAAGTGCAACAGAAAGTATACCGCCGGAATAATTATTCCGGTAAGGGTGAAAAGGTGCGGTAAGAGCGCACCAGTTTTTCGGGTGACCGGAAAAGCTTTGTAAACCCCATGCGGTGCAAGACCAAATAGAGGAGTGCTTGAGGGCTGTCCGCCCGAACTCCCGGGTAGGTCGCAAGAGGTGCAGGGCAACCTGTATCCATAGATGAATGATCGTTAACCGGATTTTAGGGGAACCGGATCCGGGCACAAAATTCGGCTTATGTATCTCTTTGGCCTTTTTTTATCAAGATTATGGAAAATATATATACAAATACCTGTTTTGAGGAAAAGGTTCGTATCTTTACATATGAATATCTCAAGTGTTGTAAATATATAGCCAAGTTTGATGTCTCCAGATATGTTTTTACTAAAAAACTTTATTCAACACTTATATCAAGCTCTCAAATTCTGGAAGATTTTCTTGATTTTCACGGAGCAAAAAACAATAAAAACTGGTTTTTTTTCAGAGAACTTTCAGCTGCTGTAAGACATCTTAGCCTGGGAAGCTATTCCCAGAAACATATTTCCAACCGTCTTGTCTTTTATTCCCTTGGTGATACCCTTGAATTTCAACAAGAAGGATTTATCACCCTGGATTTTTTGACAAAAACCTTGATAAATTTATCCCAGGCTATTCTTGACGAAGCCAGGCGACTTAATATTAAAATACCCGATGATGATTTTTCCCCGGCGGATTTTCCGGAAGTCTCAACCAATGAGATGCTTGAATATGATATTGACGACATGTCCAAAATTCAACAGAAAAAATATATTGTAAACATTGCAAACGATTTTTTAAGCATTGCAAGAACCTTTGAGCGGCTTGAATTTTATGAACCATATAGTCTTGAAGAGGCAGAAGCCATAGTCGGAGATAAGGTCAATGAGGTAAAAATAAGACGCTTTGAGATGCTTGTTCATAACCTGCAGTCAACATTTGACACATATGTCATACATGGAGGTTATAGATATGGGAATAGAAAGCTCAAAGATCTTCGGAGTTTTTTTTCAGTTGTGTTCCATCTTCTTCAAATGATGAGCAGGCTTCTCCACTTTTATGAAAGGCATCTCGTTGTATCAGATTTTAAAGACACCTATAAAAAGAGCAGGGAAAGATTGTCGCTTCTTGTTGACCCTGAAATACTTTTAGACAGAACGATTAATTACGGGCTTTACTATATTTGTTATTTCCTTTCAAAGGGAAAAAGTCTGGCCAGAGACATACTCAATGAGAACATAGAACTCGGCGCTATTACGGTGGGTATACCTCAAAAACTCGGTTTTCACAGCAGACCGAGTATGCTGGTGGCAAAAATAGCCCAGCACTTTGGCGGCAAGGTAGAGCTGTGTATCGGTAAAGACAGGTTTGATGCAAGCAGTGTGCTTGATATACAATGGGCAGGAGGTAAAATTCAGAAAGAGAATATCAAAGAGGTGATTTTTGAAGGCGATTCAAGAGCGTTGGATGATATAAAAATACTGGCCGACGTAAACTATGGTGAGGATTTGATTGGCAAGGGGGTTCCTTTGCCTCGTGAATTGAACTACTTAAAATAAACTTTCTGAATTTTTTATCTAACTTTTATTTATGGTTTCAGCAATTATTGTGGCTGCGGGAAAAGGCATCAGGATGAATAATGCGGTGCGCAAGCAGTATATATCTTTCATGGGCAGACCGCTACTTGGGCATACACTCCTTTTATTCGACGCATGTCGGATGATAGATAAAATTCACCTTGTAATCCCCGGAGAAGATGAAGATTTTTGCAGAAAAAAGATAATCGGGCCACTTGACCTTGTAAAAGAGGTTTCTGTTATCCATGGCGGCAATGAACGTCAGGATTCCGTTTATAACGGCATAATGTCTCTTGATGAAAAAACATGCAGCATAGTTGTGATACATGACGGGGTACGACTCTTTGTACGCAATGAACATATCGAGGCATGCATTTTAAATGCCCAAAAGTCAGGCGCATGCATACTCGGTGTTCCTGCAGTGGATACAATAAAAAAAGTAAACGAAACCGGATATATTGACAAAACCCTTGCAAGGGATAATATCTGGTTTGCCCAGACTCCACAGGCATTTCAATATCCTCTTATCAAGAAAGCACATGAAGTTGCGCGGGAGGAAGGTTTAAGTGGCACAGACGATTCATATCTTGTGGAAAGGCTTGGTAAAAAAGTTAAAATAATCAACGGCGACCGCAATAATATTAAAATAACAGATAAGCAGGATTTAATACTGGCAGAAGCGCTTTTAAAAAGACAACACTTAGATTTTTGTTAATTTTAATCATTTTCAATGGGAGGTTATAATGACTGAAATAGTTGATATAAAGGCAAGAGAGATTATTGATTCAAGGGGCAATCCTACTGTTGAGGTTGATGTTATAACTGCATGCGGTGCAGCCGGGCGTGCAGCCGTGCCATCAGGCGCTTCTACCGGAAAACGGGAGGCCCTTGAACTTCGCGACAAAAAATCAAAAAGATTCGGAGGCAAGGGCGTAAGGAAAGCAATAAAAAATGTGATTAATGAGATTACTCCGGCAGTGCTTGGCATGGACGCTTCAGATCAGCTATCCCTTGACAGGCGCATGATAGAGTTAGACGGTACATCAAACAAGGCAAAACTTGGCGCAAATGCCATGCTTGGAGTATCCATGGCTGCAGCAAGGGCTGCAGCACAGGCTTTTTCTCTGCCTCTTTATCGATATATTGGCGGCATTAATGCCAGATGCCTTCCAGTTCCCATGATGAATATAATCAACGGTGGAGCACATGCTGCTAATAATCTCGACATACAGGAATTTATGATCGTTCCGGTGGGCGCAAAAACTATTGTGCAGGCTGTACAGATGGGCGCCGAGATTTTTCACGCCTTAAAAACGATTCTGAAAAATGATAATTTAAATACTGCCGTGGGGGATGAAGGGGGTTTTGCTCCTGATCTTAAATCCAATGAAGATGCAATTAAATATATTATGATGGCCATTGAATCTGCAGGGTATGAATCCGGCAAAGATATAGGGCTTGCAATGGATATAGCTGCAAGTGAATTCTATGTTAAAGGTAAATATCTTCTTGCCTCTGAAGATAAAAAACTGACAGCCGACGAGATGATAGATTATATGGAAGAATTGATTAATAAATATCCTGTTATTTCCATAGAAGACGGTCTTGCTGAACAGGACTGGGATGGATGGCAGAAAATGACTGAAAGGCTTGATGATTTCATTCAGATTGTTGGAGATGATATTTTTGTTACAAATCCAGCAATATTTGCCAGGGGTATTGAAAAAGAAGTGGCAAATTCGATTCTTATAAAACTAAATCAGATCGGCACTGTAACGGAAACCCTTGATACAATAGAAATGGCAAAACAGGCAGGCTATACAACAGTAATATCCCACAGATCAGGAGAAACTGAAGATACTTTTATCGCTGATCTTGTTGTCGGCATTAACGGAGGTCAGATTAAAACAGGCTCAATGTCTCGCAGTGACAGGGTTTCCAAGTATAACCAGTTGATCAGGATTGAGGAAGAGCTTGGTGAATCAGCCATATTTCCGGAAGCAATAATTTAAAAGACTAACTAATGATGAATTCGTAAAAAGTCGTCATTCCCGCGGAGGCGGGAATCCATGTAGTATATAACTATTTAAAAAGACTGGATTCCCATTTTCATGGGAATGACAGCGCAGAGGCAAGATTCGACTTTTTACGAGACCATCAACTAATAAAAGTGTAACCAAAAAGGTCATAGAGATGTCTGTGACCTTGAGGTTATTTTTTGTAAAATTATGCTGCATAAAGTTGAAAAAAAATTTTTAATGTTTTTAAGCTTTTTTTATTTCGTATGTTTCTGCCAACAGGTACAGGGATATGTGCTTAATGCCCCACATATTCTTGACCTTATGACTAAAAAAATCACAGGAGTTGAAAGTCTGTCGGTTTCTCAAAAATTAATTATATTTACAAAAAATCCTGATAATGCACAGGTTGAATTTGCAGAGACCTTAAAATATATTTTTCCTGATGAGTTCCGTTCAGAAATAGTCTCAGAACATACTGAAAAGACACATGTTGTTTCAAAAGGGGCTTCTATTACTGTGGCTGATGGAAAGATAGTTTCCGAATCCGAAAAAATATTCGATTTGTACAAGGATATTCTACTCTATAATAAAAGAGAGCTGCTTCAAAAAAGGCTTTATCATCTTGGAGTTGATGTATCTGTTTCAAGCTTTGGTATTTTTAAAGATAAAACAGCATTTGTGATAGGAGCAGAATATCCTGATAAATCTGTTCCTCAGCTATGGATTGAGAAAGAGACATTTTTGCCTTTAAGATGGATAGTAAAGGTAAATACTGACGAAAACAGTCTGATTGAATTTAGATATTTTGAATGGAAAAGGACAAAAAAAGTCTGGTATCCAGAACATATTGAATTTTATAAAAATTCTATTCTAATGCGTAAAATTGATGTTAACAGCATAACCGTTAACACAGTATTTCCGGTTGATCTTTTTGATATTGAGCATATAAGGTCTTTATACATCCATGCAGATTCAGTCGACTCTGATAATAAAGAAGACGACATGAGTGAAGTGGAAAAAACCATAGAAGAATTCAACAGACTTTTTGAATAAAAATTAGGGTTAATATTGAGGAAAAACATGGGTATTAAAACCAAGTACATATTTATCACAGGAGGGGTTGTATCATCCCTGGGAAAAGGGCTTGCTTCGGCATCAATAGGTGCGCTCCTTGAAAGTCGCGGTCTAACCGTGACGATCCAAAAACTTGATCCTTATATTAACGTAGACCCTGGGACCATGAATCCTTTCCAGCACGGGGAAGTCTTTGTTACGGATGACGGAACGGAAACGGACCTGGATCTTGGGCATTATGAACGTTTTACAAGTGCCAGGCTTGGGAAAAATAATAATTTTACAACGGGAAAAATATACTATTCAGTAATAACCAAGGAAAGAAAGGGTGAATATCTTGGAGGAACAGTACAGGTTATTCCCCATATTACAGATGAAATTAAAAGATCTATTAAACTCGTTGCTGATGATGTTGATGTAGTTATTGTTGAGATAGGGGGTACCATAGGGGATATTGAAAGCCTTCCCTTTCTTGAAGCCATTCGTCAATGCAAAGCTGACATGGGTGGAGAAAATGTCATTTATATCCATTTAACGCTTGTCCCATATATAGCCACAGCAGGAGAGGTTAAAACAAAACCCACCCAGCACAGTGTTAAGGAGCTTCGCAGCATAGGTATACAGCCTGATATTCTTCTATGCCGCACATCTAAGTATCTGTCCCATGAAATCAAATCAAAGATAGCTCTTTTTTGTAATGTTTCGGTTGATGCTGTTATTACAGCAAAAGATGTTGAGTGCATATATGAAGTGCCTCTTATATTCCATAAAGAGGGGCTTGATGACAGAATCGTAGAACTGCTTCATATCTGGACGAGAGCGCCAAGACTTAAAGGCTGGGAAAATCTTGTAAAAAAAATCAAGGAGTCGGAATATTTCGTTACAATTGCCATAGTAGGTAAATATACAGATCTCACTGAATCATATAAAAGCCTTAATGAAGCTCTCTGCCATGGAGGTGTTCCAAATAGCTGTAGCGTAAAACTTAAATTTATAGATTCTGAAACAATTAGCAGGGAAAACTGCAGTGAACTTTTTTCTGATATTAACGGCATCCTGGTGCCAGGAGGCTTTGGTTCACGGGGAATTCAGGGAAAAATTTTTACTTCTGAATATGCAAGAAAAAATCTCATACCTTTTTTTGGCATTTGCCTTGGAATGCAGATTGCCGTTATTGAATTTGCACGTAATGGCGCAGGTCTGACCGATGCCAACAGTCTGGAATTTGATAAACAGACATCCGCCCCTGTTATTTATCTTATGAAGGAGTGGTATGATGAAAAAACCGATACTGTGCAAAGAAGAGACAAGACTTCAGAAAAAGGGGGTACCATGCGTCTCGGGGCATATCCCTGTAAACTAAAAGAAGACTCTCTGGCATTTAAAGCGTATGGTTCCTTAAATGTTTCAGAGAGACACAGACACAGGTATGAGTTTAATAATAAGTACAAGGATGTTTTAGAAAAAAAAGGGCTAAATTTCAGCGGTTTTTCGCCAAGCGGTGAACTTGTTGAAATAATAGAGATAAAAAACCATCCCTGGTTTCTCGGATGTCAGTTCCATCCTGAATTTAAATCACGACCAATGGCTCCTCACCCGCTTTTTATATCTTTTATCAAGGCGTGTTTAGATAAAAAAAAGGGCTAATACCTTAATCTTAACCCTATCTGCAGTGCATCAGCCCTGTAACCGTTATCTTTAAAATGACGCTGGAACATAATAAACGGCTGAATGCCGTTTTTAAACCTGTACTCGATTCTAAGGGGTCGAAGTTTGATGTTTTCGATGCCATTTTTAAAATTATAATAATAGATTTCCGCACCATAAATCCAGCCTTGTTTTGCTGCATTAGAAACACCAAACCATAGATCGTGAAAATTTTTATTTTCATGCAGGTCGAAAAAATAGGTGTACAAAGCAAAGCATTTTGCCTTTTTATAAGTTCCGTGGAAACGGATCGACGGACCCATCCATTCATTATCCTCGGAATCGAACATATACATTCCCCCAATCATAAATTTTTTATTTATCTTGTAATAGGCATGGGGAACTATTATATTATAACCCTTTTGTTTTGTAATAACCCTGAAGCCTAGGATAGCATATTTGGGTTTATAATTTTCATACAGATTTGATGTGGCATTATATCCTCTGCCGTCATTTGTTTTTCCCACTTCATACCGCAGCCGCAGGTAATTATACCTGATCTCTTCAGCAGATACCGAAAAAATACAGGTGAACAAAAATAGTAAAACCAGAAAACAAATTTTAAGTTTTGTCATATTATATATTTTATCCGCTTCTTTTATAAAAAACCATCAATTAAAATATTTCTGAGTCCTGTAATTCGGTAAAGACATTACTTAGTTTTACAAATTCTGAAACTGTAAGAGTTTCAGCTCGCCTGACAGGGGCAATCCCGGCTTCTTCCAATATCTGCACAGCGGTTTTCCCTGTAATTGTGAGTTCACTGGATGACAGTGCATTTTTCAGAGTTTTCCTTCTTTTACCGAATGCAGCCTTGATTATCTTATAAAGAAGTTCCTCATTCTTTGCTCTACAACTGTTTTCTTGTCTAAATTGTATTTCAAGCACCTGGGAATCGACTTTAGGTCTGGGGAAAAAACTATTTCTGTTAACTGTTGCAAGTGTTTTGATTTCAGCGCAATATTTGAGCATTACGGTAATTCTTCCATAATCCTTACAACACGGCTCGGCAGTAAGACGCAGGGCAAGTTCTTTTTGAAACATCAGGACAGCCCTGCTCACAGCCTGCCTGGAATTAATAAGGTTAAAAAGAATTCTGGATGAGACATTATATGGGAGATTTCCCACAACTATAATTTTTTTTCCTTCTTTTTCAGACAACCCTGCAAGATCAATATTAAATATATTTTCATTTAACAAAACAACATTATCAATATTACGAATTTCAAGCTCATGAATTAATAATGGAATCAAATTCCTGTCTTTTTCAACAGCAAAAATTTTCCCCCCGGCAGCAGCTAAGGGTATGGTTAATGCTCCAAGCCCTGCGCCTATTTCCACAACAATATCCTGGTGGCTAATTTTCGCCCTGGAGACTATCATCTCTCCTATATTGGAACCGGCTAGAAAATTTTGTCCCAACTGTTTTTTTGCATTTGTTTTTATTGAAGCAAGCAGTAATTTTGGAGATGTCATTATAATAAGTTTTTATTTATAAGTTCGGACTAACCTTTTTCTTTATTGCCCATATTATTGACCAGCTCATATACCTGATTCAGAGCATTCTCAAGATTTTCAGGCTTTGAGCCTCCGGCCTGGGCCATATCAGGTCTCCCGCCGCCGCCGCCGCCAACTTCAGTTGCAACATGTTTTATTATGCTTCCGGCTTTGTACAGCTTTGTCAGGTCTTTGGTAACCTGTGCAACAAGGAATGCTTTGGGACCTGAAACACAGCCCAGCACAATAATTCCTGATCCTATTTTATCTTTGAACCTGTCTGACAGTTCCCTCAAAGCGGCAGGTGAATCAACGGGAACCTTCTTTGCAAGCACCCTGACTCCATTAACGACCTTTATGTCATCCTCAAATCCGTCTGCCGAACCGGAGGCTATCTTTGATTTTACCTGGTGTAACTCCTTTTCAAGCTTTCTTTGATCCCTTAGAATCTTTTCTATTCTTTTTGTTACGGCTTCAGGCTTCTCCTTTATCATACCGGCTGTTTCCCTGACTATCGCTGTAATCTTCTGGGTATATTCAAGAGCAGCCTCTCCTGTTACAGCTTCTATGCGTCTTACACCTGAAGCTATGCTTGATTCCCCTGTAATTTTAAAAAGACCTATATTACCTGTATAACCGGCATGGGTTCCTCCGCAAAGCTCTCTGCTGAATGAGCCAAGGGATACAACCCTTACGCGTTCGCCATACTTTTCTTCAAAGAGTGCTGTTGCGCCTGATTTAAAAGCTTCCTGTGCATCCATTTCCATGGTTTCAACAGGAACGTTTTCTCTTATCCTGCGGTTAACTTGCATCTCTATCTCATCAAGGGTTTTTGCTTCCACCTGTGAAAAATGAGAAAAATCAAAACGGAGTTTGTCAGGTGTCACAAGGGAACCTGCCTGTTTAACATGATCACCCAGCACACTCTGAAGCACTGAATGAAGAATATGCGTAACAGTATGGTTACAGGCAATCTTCAACCGCCCTGGTTTGTCCACTGAAAGCGTAACAGTATCACCCTTTGCTATAAGCCCCAGAATAATTTTACACTTGTGAATAATCAGACCTGTGGGATCTTTAACAGTATCATAAACCGTCATATCAAAATTCTGGCAGCAGCTTACCTTGCAGCTTATCTTGCCTGTATCTCCGGTTTGTCCACCTGACTCACCATAAAAAGGGGTGGCCTCGGTAACGATCTCAACTGTCTGCCCGCTTGCTGCGTCAGGAACTTCACGACCGTCTTCCACAATCAAAAGAATCTTTGATGTGCAGGTATCTGTTTCATATCCGACAAACTTTGAAGTTATATTATTAGCGGAAAGGGTTTTATATGCATCACTGAGTCCTGTAAATCTGGTTGTGGATCTTGATTTTAAACGCTGAGTTTCCATGGCAGCGTCAAACCCTTCCATATCAATGGAAAATTTTTCGTCTCTGATAACATCTTTAACAATATCAACCGGAAATCCATAGGTATCATAAAGTTTAAAAACCAGAGCGCCGGGTATTTTTGTTCCCCCGCTTTCTTTTATCTCTAAAAGTGTTTCGTTAAGAAGTTTTAAACCATTATCAAGGGTTTCAGAAAAACGTGTTTCCTCGTTTTTTATCACACCGGTAATAAAAGAGGAGGCTTCCGAAAGTTCAGGGTAAGGTTCTTTCATAACATCCATAACCCTGGCTGCGGTTTTATAGAGAAATGGTTTGGAAAGGTCTATGTTTCTTCCGTATCGAATGGCTCTGCGCATAATACGGCGCAGTACATAGCCGCGCCCTTCATTGGAAGGTAGTACTCCGTCACCTATTAGAAAAGCTGCTGCCCTTGAATGGTCGGCAATAACCTTTAACGCAACATCATCTTCAGATGAACCCCCAAGATGCCTGCCTGAAAGGTCTTCAACCTCTTTTATTATTGGAAGGATAAGATCCGTTTCATAATTTGTGGGCACATCCTGTATTACCGCAACAAGCCGTTCAAGCCCCATGCCTGTGTCTATGCTCGGTCTTGGAAGAGGCGTTTTATTGCCGGCGGCATCTTTGTTATACTGCATGAATACGAGATTCCAGATTTCAAGGTATCTGTCACAGTCACATCCCGCTTTGCAGTCCGGGCTGCCGCAGCCATACTCGCTGCCCCTGTCAATGAGTATTTCACTGCATGGACCGCATGGGCCGGTATCACCCATTGACCAGAAATTATCCTTGTCCCCCAATCTTATAATTCTTTTGTCTGGAATCCCTGTGTTTTTGCTCCAGAGGTTATATGAATCATCATCATCAAGGTATACGGAAACCCAGAGTTTCTCCTCAGGCAGACCAAAACCGTTGACAAGAAGATCCCAGGCAAATTCAATGGCCCTTTCCTTAAAATAATCACCAAATGAAAAATTACCGAGCATCTCAAAAAAAGTATGGTGCCTTGCGGTGTAGCCCACGTTTTCCAGGTCGTTATGTTTCCCTCCTGCACGCACACATTTCTGACATGTTGCGGCCTGGGAATAGTCTCTAACCTCTTCCCCTAAAAAAGTGCGTTTAAACTGAACCATTCCTGCGTTTGTGAATAAAAGAGTTGGATCATCAGAAGGAATAAGAGATGAACTTCTCACTATCTTGTGGTTATGTTTTTTAAAATATTCTAAAAACAGCCTTCGCGCTTCACTGCCCGTCATTTATATCTCCAGATTCAAAATTAGTTAGAATTTTTTTTCATTTTTCTTTTCAGCTTCTTCATCACCGGCTTCCTTTTTTTTTGAAAGCCCCAAAACATCCTGCAGTTTACTATTAATCGAGCTGAATATTTCGCTGTTTGCGCTTAAAAACTTCTTTACGTTTTCCCTGCCCTGGCCTATGCGCTCGCCATCATATGAATACCATGATCCGCTTTTTTCTATTATATTATATTCAACTCCGATATCAAGAAGGTCTCCTGTGGCTGATATGCCTTCGCCATACATAATATCGAACTCGGCACTCTGGAAAGGAGGCGCCATTTTGTTTTTTACAACCTTGACCCTTGTCCTGTTCCCTATAATATCCTGGCCGTCTTTAATAGCGCCTATGCGGCGTATATCAAGCCGTGCGGAAGTATAAAATTTCAGGGCATTGCCGCCTGTGGTGGTTTCAGGATTTCCAAAGACCACGCCTATCTTCATGCGAATCTGATTGATAAAAATAAGAGTCGTTAATGTCTTGCTGATTGTGCCGGTAAGTTTTCTTAAGGCCTGGGACATGAGCCTTGCCTGGAGCCCCATGTGTGAATCACCCATATCCCC
Source organism: uncultured Desulfobacteraceae bacterium (assembly GCA_964482535.1). Taxonomy (GTDB): domain Bacteria; phylum Desulfobacterota; class Desulfobacteria; order Desulfobacterales; family BuS5; genus CAYZXU01. Next base: position 29,097 of record CAYZXU010000020.1, read on the forward strand.
TTCTATTTCCGCTCTTGGAACAAGCGCTGCAACAGAGTCAATAACCATTATGTCTATTGCGCCGCTGCGTATGAGCATATCTGCAATTTCAAGAGCCTGTTCTCCTGTATCCGGCTGTGACACTAGCAGCTCATCGCAGTTGACACCGAGCTTTTTTGCATATGAAATATCTAATGCATGCTCAGCATCAATAAATGCTGCTATGCCGTCCTGTTTTTGAGCTTCTGCAACAGCATGCAGGGCAAGCGTGGTTTTCCCTGATGATTCCGGCCCGAAAATTTCAATGATTCTACCCCTTGGAAGTCCTCCAATGCCAAGCGCTTTATTAAGCGCAATAGATCCCGTAGGTATTACAGGCACATCAGCAATGGGGGTGTCGCCAAGTTTCATGATTGAACCCTTGCCAAACTGTCGTTCCACCTGGGACATGGCTGTCTCCACTGCTTTTTGTTTATCTGTTGAGTTTGTCATTATCACTCCTGTTTTATTGGAAAAGGGCGTACCCTTTATTATGCATCTATC
>CAYZXU010000021.1:0-8947 GCA_964482535.1 uncultured Desulfobacteraceae bacterium
TGATTGCATCAACACGGTTCGGAGTTTCAGCTTCCATTTCATCAACTATTTCAAGTATAACACATTTTGCATCTTCTATGATATGACCTGTTATATTTTTAAACACAAAACCCTTTGAAATAATTTCCGGCCCGTATATAATAATTCCGGTTTCTTCGTCAAAGGCCATTTCAACCGTAACAATTCCGTCTTCGGACAGGATGCGTCTCTCCTTGAGCACGCTTCTTCCAATATCACCCACCCCTTTTCCGTCTATCAGGGTCCTTCCTGTGTGAACCGTTCCATTAATTCTTCCCCCTGTTTCATCAAATTCAATGATCTGGCCGTCTTCAGCAAGGATAATATTATTTTCAGGGATTCCCGCCTCTTTGGCCAGCCTTGAATGAAGCACAAGGTGTCTGAATTCTCCGTGAATAGGAATGAAATATTCAGGTTTTGTCAGGCTGATCATAAGTTTTAACTCTTCCCTGAAAGCATGGCCTGATATATGGATAGCAGATATTTTTTCGTAAATTACGTCAGCCCCGAGCCTGTAGAAATTGTTGATAATCTTTGCTATGGCCTTCTCGTTGCCGGGAATGAATTTTGAAGAGAGGATAACCGTATCCCCTTTTTTTATTTTTATCTGTTTGTGGCTGCCTGCGGACATCCTGGCCAGAGACGACATCGGCTCACCCTGGCTTCCTGTGGTAATTATAACTATTTCATTATCAGGTATGTTTTTTACTTCATTAATATTTGCTCCCATCCCTTGGGGGATAGTAAGATAGCCGAGCTCCTTTGCAACGTTGACGCTGTTTTCTATACTTCTTCCGTTTATAACTATTTTTTTGCCTTTTGAAGTTGCAAGATTAATAATCTGTTGTATACGTGCAACATTTGAAGCAAAAAGAGCTATTATTATACGACCGGTACATTCTGCTGTGACTTTTAAAAGTGTTTCGCTTATTTTTTTTGACGAAAGAGTATACCCTTCCTTTTCCACGTTAGTGGAATCGGACAGCAGGGCAAGCACGCCCCGTTCGCCAAAAAGTGCAAATTTGTTAACATCGGTCAGCATACCGTTTGTGGAGGTATGAGATATTTTAAAATCTCCGGTATGAATAATTGTCCCGACAGGTGTTTTTACAGCGATTCCCACACCATCAATAACACTGTGGCTTACCCTTATAAACTCAAGTTCGAAGGGTCCGAACCTGAGATTTTTTTCAGGAGATATCTCATATAATGATGTGGAAGCAAGAAGACCGTGTTCATGAAGCTTGTGCTTTATAATACCAAGGGTAAAAGGTGTTCCAAAAACAGGGAGGTTAATATTCTTGAGAAGATAAGGCAAGGCTCCGATATGATCTTCATGGGCATGGGTTAAAACAATACCTGCAAGAATAGATTTTTTTTGTTTAAGATAACTGAAATCCGGGATAACATAATCAACCCCAAGCATATAATCCTCAGGAAACATCAAACCGGAATCCACAATAAAAGCCGTGTCTTTATACTCAAAGACCATCATATTAAGTCCGATTTCACCCAGACCCCCTAATGGGATAATTTTTAGCATGTGTATCCTTATATTTTATATGTATGTAAAGAAAAAATAAAGTCTTACGCCCGCAATTTTTATAAGGGTAATGTTATTTAAGGAATAATGGGCGTGAATAAACCGTGGAAAAATAATTTATATTATAACTCCAAGCTCGATAAATATGGAGTCGACAAGGCTGATAATCCATTTAAATTGACTTTCATTTGCATAATTCATGCAGTCACATCGCATTTTGTTTTGAGTTCTTATCAGGAGTTCGCATGACAGACGATTTTCATCAAGCTGTATGCTGAAAACAAACGGCTGGCAGTCAACATGTTCAGCTTGAACATGGGAGAGTATCTCCTTTTTTACAGGCACATGGTAAAGACCGTCAATGCCTGAATGACCGTATTTTTCATCAAAATAAGACTTTATTTTTTCATGGTCAGGCAACCTTAGTTCATCTATTACATATTGTTTCATAATTTTTTAATTTTTATCAGAAATCAATACAACAAGCAAGCTGATTATTTAATAAAGAAATTTCCTTTTAATGATCAAAAATATATCCCACGGAGCGAATACTCTTAAAATATACCGGTTTTTTAGGGTTTTCCTCAAAATATTTTCTGAACCGGACAATAAAATTATCCACTGTTCTTGATGTGATTTTTCCTGAATAACCCCAGCCAATCTCCAGCAGTCTGCTCCGTGAAAGCGGTTTGCCGCGGTTTGCAATAAAGAGTTTAAGCAGTTTAATCTCCTGTTCAGTTAAAACAACTCTTCCTTTTTTGCAGTTTGCTGACAAGGTATTAAAGTCAATTATATTGCTGCCGAAAGAATATATGTTTAATGAAATATCGTTTTTATTTGTACCGGCTTCATGATCCTTTTTATACCATGATGTTTTGGTAAGGAGCCGTTCAACCCTGAGTAAAAATTCTTCAAGATTAAAGGGCTTTGAAATATAATCATCCACGCCGAATGCAAGACCTTTTATCTTATCGTCAGAAGCGTTTCTCGCAGAAAGTATTAATATGGGCAGGCGTTCATCTTCAAGGCGTATGTTCTGAAGCACGGAAAGCCCGTTCATCCCTGGAAGCATTATATCCAATACTATTAAATCAGGATTCAGCTCTTTCCACTTCTGAAGACCTGAAACACCTGTTTGGGCAATATGCACATCATAGCCTGAGAGGGAGAGGTTCAGCTTCAGACCCTGGGCAATATGGTTGTCATCTTCAATTATAAGTATTGATTTTTTCATATTTTTTTTTATTGTCGGGCAAAATCAGAGTGAAAACAGATCCTGTACTGTTTTCATTATTTTTGGCCATAACCTTCCCTCTATGAATTTTCGCTATTGTTTGCACAAGGGAAAGGCCAAGTCCCGTGCCTTGGGCAGATATATGGGCAGATTTTTCGCTCTGGTAAAACTTTCTGAAAATTTTTTTTGTTTCGTCTTTATTCAAGCCTATGCCGTTATCTATAAACAAAATGAGCAGCTTTTTTTCCTTAAATTGAAATTCGATATTAATTTCAGGAATTTTTGATTCATTATATTTGACTGCGTTGGTCATTATGTTCATTAAAAGCATTTCAAATAATGGCAAGTTGATACGATATAATAAGGGTTTGTTCAAGCTTTTATGAATTTTAATTTTACAGTCATGAAAAAGATGCTTGTTGCTTTTGAGGAAACGCTCAATTGTTTTAATAAGATCTGTTTGTACGAATTCTTTTTTATAGCTCTTGCTTTCAATTTTTGCCAGGTTGAGAATGCTGTTAATATTCTCGGAAAGTCTGTTTACATCTGAAAGCATAAAATCTAAATATTTTATCCTGTCCGGTCTCGGGAGATTATACTTTTTCATTGTTTCAAGATAAAGTTTTAATGAAGTTACAGGCGTTTTAAGCTCATGGGTAAAATTATTAATAAAATTGTGCTGTAGTCTGTATAGCTGCAGAATTTTATGATTATATACAAAAATAATAGAAATTCCCATGAGTATAATTCCAACCAGCAGTGAAAGCACCAGAATAACAACCCATGTCTGGGGTTCAAGAATCTGATCAGGGTCTATATTGAAGTTATGCACAAGGCTTTTCAGCAGATTGCTGGCCTCTATATACCAGTATATATATAAAAAAAGAGAAGTGCTCAAAGCTGTGATGGAAAAGACCATTATGATTATGGGATTAAACAGCCATTTAGTTTTATTCATTTTTTAAAATCGCTTTCAATGTAAAACTTTTGTAAATTTATAAAGATAACTGTATTTTTATCTTTTTTTAGAATAGGGTAGATTCTGCTTTCGGTTGTTTTTTTTAATGAATTGGCGTAATGTTTGCATTTGCTTATTATCATTAATTTTTATTTTTTGAATTTAAATATATAAAAAATATGACAAAGTATCATCATTTATTTCATATTCCTGTTATGGGAACCGGTCATTCAGTTGACACGCCTGTACGTGTGGCGCACCTTGGCATTTCGTCGGTAATCTCACTTGTAGACGACCTGTTGCTTGAAAGAATCAGAAAATTTTATTCTGATAAATTTAATCTTTCTTATAGCAGAATATCCGCAAATGAGAAAGACGGCAGGGCTAAAAGGATTACTGCGTATTTTGAAGCAGTAAAAAGCATCGTCAATATTAAGATTAAGGCTCTTAAAGAGCAGCCTTTTTTTGAAAATAACGATAAAAAAAGGTATTTTGAGCTGCTTCCTGATGAATCCCCGTTAAAAGATCTTTATAAAAAACTTTTTAACATGAAACCCTGTCCTGAAAGGGAAGTTCTGGAAAAGGAGCTTACGCAGGAGATTGCGCCGGGGTCCATAGATGCTAATATTATGGTAAAGCTGGATAGAAAAAATTTTACTGCTGACGGCGAACCATTGCCTGAAGAGTTCAGCGATGCAAAATCTGCATTAAGGGGTTTTGCAAAAAGCAGTCTTGATTCTTCCATGGTTTTTTCAGCGGGGTTAAACAAGGGGCTTTTCAAGTATATAACCGGTTTTCCTGATTTTTACAGGAATAAAGAAGGTGAGATAAAGAAAAAAATTATCCTCAAGGTAAGTGACTTCCGATCAGCATTGGTGCAGGGCAGGTTTCTGGCCAAGATGGGCATTGAGGTTTATGAATATCGTCTTGAATCAGGCTTAAACTGCGGAGGTCATGCGTTTTCTTCCAACGGTAGGCTGCTTCCTTTTATACTTCAGGAATTTAAGGTGAAAAGGAGTGAGCTCTTTGATGAGCTTCAGCCCCTTATTAAAAAATATTATAAAAAAACAGGGCTCAAATATCCTGATTCCGCTTTAATTAGTCCCCCCCTTGTTACTGTACAGGGAGGTATCGGCATTAATGGCGAGATGCTCAGGCTTATGGATTATTTCGGGATAGACCGCACCGGCTGGGCGACTCCGTTTCTTCTTGTTCCTGAAGCAACATGTGTTGATAATGAAACCAGGCGGTTGCTTGGCAGCTCTGATGCCGAAGAACTTTATTTAAGCAATGTTTCTCCCCTCGGTATTTCTTTTAATAATATTCACGGCACAGGTTCTGAAATTCAGACAAATAAAATGATAAAGGAAGGCAAGCCAGGTTCCTTATGCCCCAAGGGATTTTTAAAATCAAACATAGAGTTTTCAGAAAAACCGATTTGTACGGCTTCAAATGAATATCAGCAAAAGAAGATAGAAGAGGTCAATTCCCTTTCAATTTCTAAAGAAGAGAAAAAAAATTTCAGGAGAAAGATTACGGAAAAAACATGCATCTGCAGTCATCTCGGCAATGGAGCTCTTATAAATCTTGGTATTGCCAGGGGAAAAAACTTTCCCCAGTCAATCTGCCCGGGTCCAAACATTGCCTGGTTTGACAGGGATTATAGTTTAGAGGAGATGATCGATCATATATACGGAAGAAGGTCTTCCCTGGTTTCTGAAAAAAGGCCGCATATGTTTGCAAAAGAGATTGAACTTTATATGGATTTTTTTGAAAAAGAGGTGAAAAAAACAGCGGCTTCACCAAGAGAAATTAAATCCTTAAATGAATTTAAAACCAATCTTGAAATTGGGATGGATTTTTGTTTTAAAATAGCCCAGGGAAAGCCATATAAGGGAGAGAACCTTGCTTCCCTTTCCACATGTGTTAAAAAACAAAAGAGACGCCTTAATTCTATTTGCATTAATCTTGAAAAAAAGATAAGTCTAAAAAATTAATAAACTCCTCAAAACGTAAAAAACAAATTTTTTATACGCTACAGGTTGTTACTGAATGAAAATTTTTCAAGTTCTTTTTTCAAGTTTTGGGCGGAAAATTAATTTAATCACTTTGCATATATGTAGAAATTGGACACATTAGCGTTTTATAACAGCCTGTCAATTGTTAATGTAAAATATGGATAGAGAAGCGCTCTGGCATATACTGAGAAGAGAGTACAGGTATAATACCCCCTCCAACCGATCTTTTTTTGATGTTTATATTCCTGTTGTTTCAACCCTTGCCTATTATCTCCGGATAATTATTGTCATACTTAAAGGCAGTTTTTTTGCAACAATTGGAAAGTATGACAGAAAAAGATGGGCAAACTCATCTGTGGGCATTCTAAACGCAGTGGAGATTTCGGGAGGGAAGTGGCATATTTCCGGTATTAAGGGGTTGGCGAAAAATAATGGTCCTGTAGTCTATGTCGCAAATCATATGAGTATGATAGATACCTTTATTTTTCCCTGCCTGATTCTGCAATTTCATGATGCTACCTTTGTATTAAAAGAGATCTTGCTTAAGTACCCTTTTTTTGGCAGGCTCCTGAAAGCGATTAACCCTATAGCAGTGTCGAGAAAAAATCCAAGACAGGATTTGAAAACTGTGCTGAATAAAGGTACAAGTCTGATTTCACAGGGCTATTCAATAATAATATTTCCACAATCCACAAGAAGTGAAGTTTTTGATGCTTCTTTATTTAATTCACTGGGGGTTAAGCTCGCAGGTAGGGCAGGGGTGCCAGTTGTTCCGGTTGCCCTGAAGACTGATTTTTATGTGAAGGGGAAATTTATAAAAGGCTTTGGCAGTATTTCTCCGGGAAAATCCCTGCATGCAAAGTTCGGGGATCCTATCCCTGTTGATTCCAATACCCGGGAAGTCAATCAAAAAGTAATCAGTTTTATATCTGATAATCTTAAAGAATGGGGCTGCCGGGTTAAATAACAAGACTTCTGCATTTTTTCACCGGTTAATTTCAAGTGGTCGGGGCGAGAGGATTTGAACCTCCGACCCCTTGGACCCCATCCAAGTGCGCTTCCAGACTGCGCCACGCCCCGACACTTCCTGCTTTTATAATTCTTTAAAAATGTTATGTCAATAATATTTCAATCATCTGGGTTAATGTTCTGGGTTAATGTTCTGGGTTAATGTTTTGGGTTAATGTTTTGGGGTTAATATTTTTTAAAATTTATTTTGCAAAAAAAAATAATAAGGATTATCAAAAAACAGGTAACATAAATTTTAATTTATCTGATTATTCTTCATTCCTATTGCCATGGCTGAAATTTATACAAAAAAAAAAGATCTGCTGATACCCGAAAGATTAATGCCCCGAGATGTAATAGGCATAGCTGCGCCTGCAAGCCCCTTTGATGTCTCTAAATTTTATAAGGGTATAAAAGAGATTGAATCCATGGGATTTAAGACAAATATTTATGATGATCTTTTTGAAACAAAAGGATACCTTGCAGGTTCTGACAGGCACAGGGCTGATTTACTGAACAGACTTTTTGAAGATAAAGAGATTGATGCAATAATTTGCGCCAGGGGGGGCTTCGGCTCGTTAAAGATACTTCCACTGATCAATTATGAAATAATAGAGAAAAATCCGAAAATTTTTATTGGATTCAGTGATGTGACGGCTCTTTTGACTTCCATCTATTTTAAATGCGGGCTTATAACCTTTCATGGACCAATGGTAGCAACATTGGCTCAAAACTCTCAGGTTTCAAAGGAGAGCCTTTTTTCAACCCTTAGATCAGATGGGGAATTTAAAATTGTAGCTGATAATGGAGTAGTTATTAATAAGGGAAGAACATCTGCTCCTGTCTGTGGGGGTAATCTTGCCACATTGTGTCATACTATCGGCACTTTTTTTGAGCCTGATTTTAGCGGTCACATCCTTTTTTTGGAAGAGTATGGCGAGGCTCCCTATAGAATCGACAGGATGCTGACACAAATGAAGCTTTCGGGATGTTTTGACGGCATTGCAGGGCTTGCCCTTGGCACATTTAAGAGTTGCGGTGATTTTAAAAATATTATTAAAATAATTAATAATATTTTTTCGGACTTTGACATACCTGTACTGTCAGGGTTTGATATAGGGCATGGTTATAATAATTTAACTGTTCCGGTTGGGGTCAGGGCAGAACTTGATACAGACAAAAGAATGCTTTTGTTCCATAAGGCTTCAAATAACTTTTTAAATACTTGTATACTGCAAAATGAAACATGTTGACATACTAATGCGTCAGGCTGTCTCTGATAATGTCTTTCCAGGTGCGGCGCTTCTTGTTTCAAAGGAAGATTCCATCCTTTTTTTTGAAGCATATGGCAAGGCCAATGTTTTTTCCCAGGTTCCAATGACAAGGGATACTATGCTGGATCTTGCATCACTGACAAAGCCCTTGTCAACTACCCTTGCAATTATGAAGCTTGTGCAAAAGGGGCTTCTTTCTCTTGAGCAGAATCTTGGTTGCCTGTTGCCTGGATTTGAAGACACAGATAAAAAAGCAGTTAATATAATCAACCTTCTTGTGCATAACTCAGGCCTTCCTGATTACCGGCCCTATTATAAAAAGCTATGTGGACTGCCGTTTATAGACAGAAAAAAAGCCTTATATAATATGCTTTTGCGGGAAAGCATGGTATATGCCACAGGTCGGAAGGTCATATACTCTGATATCGGATTTATGATTTTACGGCAGGTTGTTGAATATTTGTCAGAAAAGCCCCTTGATGTTTTTGTATATGATGAAATATACAGACCGCTGGGTCTTGAGGATCTGTTTTATGTAACCCTGAGTTCAAGCTCGCCCAAAAAAGTATTTGCTGCGACAGAGGTTTGTGAATGGAGAGGCACCCTTGTTGAAGGGGTTGTGCATGATGAAAATTCATATGTTATGGGAGGTGTGGAGGGGCATTCAGGTTTATTCGGGACAGCCGACAATATTTTCAGGCTGCTTTACGAATTATTACAAAATTTTTATTTAAAACCTGGGTCAGGAGTATTTGACACAAACCTGGTTTCATTTTTTTTAAAATCGCATAAAGGATCCCCCAGGGCTGTGGGGTTTGACACGCCATCTGCTGTGAATTCAAGCAGCGGCAGCCTGTTTTCAAAAAAGAGTGTGGGACATCTTGGATTTACAGG
>CAYZXU010000021.1:9047-26233 GCA_964482535.1 uncultured Desulfobacteraceae bacterium
ATTAAAATGGAGGGATATGAATCTATTATTAGACAGTATTCTGGGTATGTTTTCCAGTGACCTGGCTATAGATTTGGGCACAGCAAATACACTGGTTTATGTGAAGGGAAAAGGTATTGTGCTGAGTGAGCCGTCGGTTGTTGCGGTACGTTTGGACAACAGGACAAAAAATCGTGTTTTGGCTGTGGGGCTTGAAGCAAAAAATATGCTGGGAAGGACTCCTGGCAATATTGTTGCTATTCGTCCCATGCGTGACGGGGTTATTGCAGATTTTGAAGTCACTGAAGCCATGCTGCGTCATTTTATTCACAAGGTTCATAACAGAAGAACATTTGTAAGACCTAGAATTATTATTGCAGTGCCTTCCGGCATAACTCAGGTTGAAAAACGTGCAGTGAGAGAATCCGCTGAGTCCGCAGGGGCAAGGGAAGTGTTTTTAATCGAGGAACCCATGGCGGCTGCAATAGGTGCGAATCTTCCCATAACCGAACCCACATGCAATATGGTGGTGGATATTGGAGGCGGAACAACTGAAGTAGCTGTAATATCTTTAGCGGGAATAGTTCACAGCAGATCAATTAGAGTCGCCGGTGATAAGATGGATGAGTCCATTATTCAGCATATAAAGAGAAAATATAATCTCCTTATCGGTGAAAGAACTGCCGAGATAATAAAAATGACCATAGGAAATGCATATCCTGATCTCGAGGCTTTGGAAACCATAGAGGTTAAGGGCAGAGATCTGGCATCAGGTATACCGAAAATTTTATCAATAGATTCAGAAGAGGTCAGAGTTGCAATTTCCGAACAGATTGAGGCCATAGTTGAGACTGTTAAGATATCCCTTGAACAGACCCCCCCCGAGCTGTCTGCTGATATTGTCGACAGGGGTATTGTTTTAACCGGCGGTGGAGCTTTGTTAAAAAATCTGGATAAATTATTAAAAGAAGAAACAAGCCTGCCGATTACTGTAACTGATGATCCGTTATCAACAGTCGCCCTTGGTTCCGGTAAAGCCATTGACTCCATAGAAATTCTAAAACAGGTTATAATAACATAATCTCCATGTTCTCAAAAAAGATGGTTGTTATTGTTGCAACGGTCATTCTGATCATTGTTAACATTATTATTCTTTCACTATTTAGCAGCAACCGGCATTCCTGTTTTATTCCCGGAAAAATTGCTGTTTTTCTTGTTGCGCCTTTTCAGAATGCAGCGGCAGGTTCAATAAAAGCTGTGAAAGATATATGGCGTTATTATTTTTATCTTGTATCTGTTTCAAAGAAAAATGATAAGCTGAAAAAATTATTAAGTAATGAGTTAAAAAAGAATAATCTTTATATAGAAACAGATCTTTCCAACAAGCGATTACGCAAAATTTTAAATTTTAGTAAAACAATTTCTTTTGAATGCTTTGCAGCAGAGGTTGTGGGCAGGGATCCGTCCCCCTGGTTTAAAACAATAACCATAGATAAGGGGAAAACAGAAGGGGTTGAGAAAGGGTTTCCCGTAGTTTCTCCTGAAGGCATAGTGGGTCAGGTTATAGATGTTGCACCTCATTACTCCAAGGTTTTGCTGATGATTGACCGCAACAGCGCTGTGGATGCCGTGGTTCAGCGGACAAGAGCCAGGGGTTTAATAAAGGGAAGGTCGTCCGAGCAGTGTTCTTACCAGTATGTATTAAGAAAAAATGATATTATTAAAGGAGACAGTGTAATATCATCCGGTTTAGACGGCGTTTTTCCAAAAGGGCTTCGCATAGGCAGTGTGACCGGTGTAGTAAAAAAGAATTTTGGAATCTTCCAGGAAATTACTGTTATGCCCTATGTCGATTTTGAAAAGCTTGAAGAAGTTCTCGTTGTAATTAAACTCCAAAAACAGCTTGAACCGGATTATTTTTCAGAACCCTCTTAAAATAAACTATTGATTTTTATATTTCATATATTAACGGGTATATGCCTTGTGGTTATTCAAACCGCAATTATGCCTGATCTGATTATGCCTGGCGGATTTTATGATCTTTTGCTTCCCTTTGTGGTCTGCCTTAGCCTTTATAATAATCCGGGTGAGGGTATACCTGTTGTAATAATTTTTGGTTTTATTATGGATGGCCTCTCCGGCTGTCCGTTCTGGTTATATTCAACCACATATTTATGGTTATTTGCAGGGGTCAGAGGGGCTATTATTTTTTTGCATTCAGGCAGCCGTTTTTTTTTAATAATTTTTGTTTTTTTAGCTGTTTTTTTAGAAAATTTTATATTTATCAGTATGAATTTCATACTGGCGCCGGACAAAGAGCCGACCTTAAATATGCTAAACATATTTGTTGTCCAGCTTGTATGGGCGCTGTTGACGGCTCCCCTGTTTATTATGTCGTATAATTATATTCGTGAAAGATACCTTAAGTGGCGCGTAGAATAATTTGCATAAAAGAGCGGGCAATATTTATTTTAATTTTTAAACAACCCGTTGGTGCTTTTTGAGAAAATATTTATCATCCGCAGATAGCGACTGGTTCAGACGGCGGTTAAATACTGCTGCCTATATTGTCATTGCTGTCTTTGTTGTGCTTCTGACCAGACTTTTTTTCCTGCAGGTTATTGAAGGGCAAGAATTTAGGCGGCTTTCGGAAAACAATTGCGTAAGGCTTCAAAGTATAGATGCCCCGCGAGGACTGATTTTTGACCGTAATGGAAAACTTTTGGTGGATAATAGACCGTCTTTTAATCTTGGAGTAATTGTAAAAGACGTTAAGAATCTTGAAGCTACCATGGAAAAGCTTTCCGGTTATATGAATATTCCATTCACGGAATTGATGGCAAAAGTTACTGCAAAAAATGCAGCTGCATTCTATAAACCGGTTTCCATTAAAAATGATATAGGCAGGAATGCTCTTGCGGCCATTGAGGTAAACAGGTTTAATCTCCCTGGAGTTGTGGTGAATGTCAAGCCCATAAGAAGCTACATTAACAGGTTTAGCGCTGCTCATTTGATAGGCTATTTAAGTGAGATTAATTCCAGGGAACTTTCTGAAAAAAAAGAACAGGGATACTGCAGAGGTGATTTTTTGGGCAAATTTGGTATTGAAAAGAGATATGAGCAGTATTTCAGGGGGAAAAGAGGCGGACGTCAGGTTGAGGTAAATGCCGCAGGTCAGGTGCTGAGAATTTTAAGGACAGTTGATGCTGTTCCAGGTTTCAATATCTATTTAACTATTGATCAGAGACTGCAGAAAAAGGCTGAAAGCCTGATCGGTAACAGAGCAGGATCTGTTATTGCTATGGATCCATCAACCGGTCAAATTCTGGCATTGGTCAGCAGCCCTACCTTCGATCAGAATTTTTTTGTGAGCGGCATGTCTCACAAACAGTGGAATGACCTGATCTCCAATCCTGACCGACCCATGGAGAACAAGGCTATTCAGGCAGAATATCCCCCTGCATCTGTTTTTAAAATTGTAACGGTCATGGCAGGGCTTGAAGAAGGAGTTATTGATGAAGAAACAACATTTAACTGCCCTGGATCATACAGGTATGGAGATCGTACTTTTAACTGCTGGAAAAGGGGGGGGCATGGGAGCGTTAATGTAGTAAAAGCCTTGGCTGAGTCCTGTGATGTGTTTTTTTATAACCTTGGTCAGGAACTGGGCGTGGACAGGATTGCACACTATGCAAAAGCTTGCGGTCTTGGCTCCCCAACCGGAATTAATCTTGGTCATGAAGCCTGTGGTTTGATACCAACTACTGAATGGAAGAGAAAACATACAGGTGAATCGTGGCATGGCGGTGAAACTCTTTCAGTGGCCATAGGCCAGGGCTATGATCTTGTAACTCCTTTGCAGGTTGGGGTTTTAATTGCAGCAGTGGCAAATGGGGGCATAATATACTCTCCTCAAATATTAAAAACCATTGAGACTGCCCAGGGAGAGCTGATTAAAATCGGCTCTTGCAGGGTTGCCGGGAATCTTCCCATAAGCAGGCAGACCCTTGATATAATAAAAAAAGGTTTATGGGAAGCTGTTAACACAAGGAAAGGAACAGCCTGGGGAGCGCGTTCAGGCATGTTTGAAATGAGCGGCAAAACCGGCACTGCTCAGGTTGTGGGTCGTGTTGAGGGTGAATCTGAAGATGAAAAAGACAGGGCAGTGCATTTAATGCCCCATGCATGGTTTGCTGCTTTTGCGCCTTCTGATAAACCCGAAATAGCAGTTACGGTTATTGTGGAGCATGGAGAACACGGATCAAGCGCTGCGGCGCCCATAGCAAAGGAACTGATAAATATGTATCTGCAAGACGTGAAAAAGGATAAAGCCTCTGCCTGTACAGCCTCCAGTTTGCATGGGGAAGGGGTTGAAGATGTTCGATAGACGGCTTGTGCAATATTTTGACTGGTGGTTGCTTTGCCTGACGATTATTCTTTGTTCAGTTGGTTTGGCAACATTATACAGCGCCGTTACTGCCGGCAAGCCTGATCCTCAAAAAGCGCTTTATGTTAAACAGATGATATGGATTTTTACAGGATTTGTCTTCTTGATCATGTCTTTTCTTATAAACTATAAAATGTTGGATAACTGGGCGTATATAATCTATATTATATGCATACTCCTTTTAATCTATGTTCTTATGTTTGGAAAATATGTAGGAGGGTCAAGGCGCTGGCTTTTAATAGGTCCGATTACAATGCAGCCATCGGAACTTGCCAAGGTGGCGGTTATTATCGTTCTTGCAAGATACTTCTCAAAACTTGTGAATACAGAAGGTCTTAACATCCGGGAACTCTTCAGACCCTTAATTTTGACTGTAATACCTTTTGCCTTGATAGTAAAACAGCCTGATTTGGGCACTGCTCTTCTGATTTTATTGATTGCAGTTTCAATAACCGTTCTAATTAAGATTGAAACGCGTACGTTTTTATATATTATGGTTTTTTGTACAACCACCCTGCCGATGATATGGTTCTTTTTAAAAGGATATCAGAAACAGCGGATATTAACATTTTTAAATCCTGAACGGGATCCATTGGGCGCCGGTTATCATATAATTCAGTCCAAAATCGCAATAGGATCCGGCATGATTTTTGGCAAGGGCTTTTTAAAGGGAACTCAGAATGCTCTGTCATTTTTGCCGGAACATCATACTGATTTTATATTTTCCATAATGGCGGAGGAGTGGGGACTCGTCGGAGCAAGTCTTCTTCTTTTCATCTTTTTTCTGCTGATTATATGGGGCTTAAATGTGGCGCGTGTATGCAAGGATCCTTTTGGAATTATACTCTCCTTCGGGATTACAGTAATGATATTCTGGCAGGCAATTATCAATATAGGCATGGTGATGGGGTTAATGCCTGTTGTTGGTGTGCCTTTGCCCTTTATAAGTTATGGCGGTTCATCAGCCATTACAATGATGATTTGTATAGGAATATTAATTAATATAAGTATGAGGCAGTTTGTACACGAATGATAAAACTATACTTTATATATAATTTTTAAAAAACCTTTGACAATTTTATAAAGCTAATGCTATAGACTGCCAAGATATATCACAGGTGTATATTATTTTTTAGATAAGTTTATTAGAGCTTTTTTGTTAAATTTTTGATGGGGGAGTTGCAATGATAAGTGTTGATGGATCTGTCTTTATCCAGGTCATTAATTTTATCTTTTTGATATGGATTTTAAATCTGGTTTTGTATAAACCAATACGTAAAATTCTTATTCAAAGAAAAGGAAAAGTAGAGGGTATTGAGCAGGAGATTGAAACTTTTAACAGTAATGCATCCGAAAAAGTCAGTTCTTTTAAATCAGGTATAAAAGAGGCAAGAAACACTGGTGTTGAAGATAAAAAAAAGCTGATAACAGAAGCTAATGATGAAGAGAAGAAGATAGTTGCGGAGATTAATTCCAAGTATCAGGCAGAACTTGCAAGTGTTCGTAAAAAAATAGTTAAGGATGCTGAGAGTGCCAGGGTAGCTCTGCAAAAAGAACTGGATGTGTTTGCTGATTCTATCAGCGAGAAGATTCTGGGGAGGGCTGTTTAGATGAGTATATTAAATACAATGCGCTCCGGCGATATGTATGATGGCATGGAAAAAAAGAGCGGATTTGTATTAAGACATGGCATTATGATTTTAATAATTGCAGGGATGCTTTTTTTAGGTTTTGGCATAGCTGTCGGTTCATCGGAACACGGAGATCCAGCGGATGAGCATAGGGCTGGTGAACATGTTGCTGTTGGAGAACATTCAACTGCCGGGCATGGGGGGGCGGATACACATGATGGGGAACACCATGAAACTAAAGGATGGGTCGCCACAGATACCTACAAGGTTATGAATTTTGCAGTTCTGGCAATAGGACTTTTTTTTGTTATTCGCAAACCTGCCAGTCAGTTTTTAAGCACTCGCATCAAAGATATCAAAAGCCAGCTTGATGATCTCGAAGAGCAGAAGCGAGTGGCTGAAAATGAGCTTATAAAATATAGTGATAAATTGTCCAAGCTTGAAAAAGAGGCTGAAACAATAATAGCGGATTATGTTAAACAGGGCGAAGAGGCAAAGGCGAGAATTCTTAAGGAAGCTGAAAACATTGCAGTCAGGCTTGAAGAGCAGGCCGGCAGAAATATTGAACATGAGTTCGAAGTAGCGAGAAAAGAACTTCATGAAGAAATTATGGGAAAAGCTATTTTAAAAGCGGAAGAGAAAATAAAAAGCAATATTAATTCAGAAGATCAGGATAATCTCGTGGATGAATATTTGAAAAAGGTGGTGGCATAGTGAAAAACATGGTTATTGCCCGACGTTATGCTAAAGCCCTGTTGCTTATCGGCAGAGAAGACGGTCAGGCTGAAACTTATAAAGAAGAACTTGGTGGTTTTTCAGATTTGCTGGTTAAAGAACAAAATCTTCAGCAGGTAATTTTAAACCCACTATATGACACGGCAGATAGAAAAAAAGTGTTGCAGGTTGTAATTGAAAAGCTCAAGTTCTCTAAAGGTATGAAAGCCTTTCTTGTTTTTTTGTTTGATAAGGGGCGTTTTGGGTTTTTAAATGCTATCAGCGATTTTTATAAGAAATTTGCTGATGAATTAAAGGGGATTGCTCGCGCAGATCTGTTTTCAGCAGTTGAGCTTTCGCCGGATACAGTTGAAAATATTCGTGCGACTCTTTCTAAAATGACGGGCAAGGATATTATTCTTGAGGTGGAACAGGACCCCGGTCTTATAGGCGGGGTGGTTGCCAGAGTGGGTGATCTTGTTTTAGATGGTAGTATCAAGACACAATTACTCAATATGAGAGAATCATTAAAAAGGGGTGAGAGTGTATAATGGAATTAAGAGCAGAAGAAATAAGTCAGATAATTAAGGAACAGATTACAGATTACGACAAAAAAGTTGAACTAAGTGAGACTGGTATGGTCTTGTCTGTGGGAGATGGAATTGCCAGGGTTTATGGTCTGGAAAAAGTAATGTCCATGGAGCTTGTTGAGTTTCCCGGAGGCATACTCGGCCTTGTTTTAAACCTTGAAGAAGACAATGTCGGTGTGGCTATCATGGGCGATGATACCAACATTAAAGAGGGCGATATAGTAAAGCGCACAAAGAATATTGCCCAGGTTCCCGTTGGTGAAGCTGTTTTAGGCCGTGTAGTATCAGCGGTGGGTGAACCTATAGATGGCAAAGGTCCTATTAATGCAAAAGAAACAGCAAGAGTTGAGATGGTTGCGCCTGGAGTTATTGACAGAAAAGGTGTCCATGAACCCATGTTGACCGGCCTTAAAGCTATTGACGCCATGACTCCTGTGGGCAGAGGTCAGAGAGAACTTATTATCGGTGACCGCCAGATAGGCAAGACAGCAGTTGCAATTGATGCAATTATCAGTCAGAAGGGTCAGGACGTTTATTGTATATATGTGGCATGCGGGCAGAAAAAATCGTCTGTTGCCCAGGTTGTGGCGGTTCTTGAAAAACATGGAGCCATGGAATATACAACTGTTGTTGCAGCGTGTGCCAGTGATCCTGCAACGTTGCAGTATGTTGCCCCATATGCCGGCTGTGCCATGGGTGAATATTTTCGTGACAGGGGCAAACATGCACTTTTGATATATGATGACCTGTCAAAACAGGCAGCAGCTTACAGGCAGGTTTCACTCCTTTTAAGACGTCCTCCAGGACGTGAAGCATACCCTGGTGATATTTTCTATAACCATTCCAGGCTGCTTGAAAGATCAGCAAAGCTCAATGATGAACTGGGTGCAGGCTCACATACTTCTCTGCCTATAATTGAGACCCAGGCAGGTGATGTCTCAGCCTATATTCCTACAAATGTTATTTCAATTACAGATGGTCAGATATATCTTGAACCAAATCTTTTTTTCGCCGGTGTAAGGCCTGCAATTAATGTTGGTCTGTCGGTCTCAAGAGTTGGCGGAGCTGCACAGGATAAAGCAATGAAACAGGTCGCAGGAACTCTTAGACTTGACATGGCTCAGTTCCGTGAGCTTGAAGCTTTTGCAGCTTTTGGAAGTGATCTTGATGCAGCTACTCAGCAGCAGCTTACCCGTGGACAGCGGTTGGTGGAGATTCTGAAACAGCCCCAATATCAGCCTTTATCAATGGAAAAGCAGGTAACTGTTCTTTATGCCGGTACAAAAGGATATCTTGACAACTTTCCTGTGAATGTTGTGGGCAAATATGAAGCAGGACTATACACATTCATTGAAGAGAGATTTCCTAAATTGTTTGCAGAGCTGGCTGACAAGAGAGAAATTACAGATGAAATAGACAAAATTATGCAGGAAGCATTGACTGCATATGGAGAAGAGTTTAAAGATACCATAAAATAGTTTTTGATTTAAATATATAATCAAAAATATATTCAATAAGGGCTAAGGTTGTATGGCAACATTAAAAGAAGTCCAAACAAAAATTGGTGCAGTAAAAAAGACAAAGCAGATTACACAGGCCATGAATATGGTCGCTACTTCCAGGTTGCGTAATGCTCAGATTGCTATGAATGGATTTTTGCCATATGCAGCAAAGTTTGCTGAGGTTCTGGGAAGTCTTGCTGAAAAAGCAGGTGAGAATGCAAGCCCTTTGCTGATAGCACATGAGGAAGTAAAAAAGATTCATATTATATTATGTACTTCAGATAGAGGTCTGTGCGGCGGGTTTAACTTGAACCTTATAAACAAGGCTAATCTGTTTATTAAAGACAGTTCCGGCGAGGATGTTGAATTTTCATTTACCTGTTTTGGAAAAAAAGGCCGTGACTGGTGCAGGAAGCAAAAGAATAAAATCACTGATGAATATATAGGCGTTGTGGGTGGAAAAATAGACTTTAATGTTGCATCGAGTGCAGGCAGCATAATTGTTGAAGGATTTTTGGACGGAACCTATGATGAAGTTTATATTATTAGTGCGGAATATGTGCATATTGCAAAACAGGTTCCCTTGATGAAGCAGCTTATCCCAATACCTCCCATAGAAAAGGTTGAAGAGGTGGATGAAGATGCTCAGTTTATGGCAGAGCATATTTGTGAGCCATCGCCTGAAGAACTTCTTGAGGATCTGCTGCCAAGAAATGTTTATTCACAGATTTACAAGGGGTTGCTGGAAACATCTGCCAGTGAACATGCTGCTCGTATGACGGCTATGAGTAATGCAACAAAAGCATGTAGTGATTTGATTGATAATTTAACTCTTTTATACAATAAAGCCAGGCAGGCATCTATTACAGCAGATTTAATGGATATTGTAGGTGGCGCCGAGGCGCTTAAAGGATAAAAAAATAGAATGCCTTTATATAGAGAGCATAGGAGGTCTATAGATGGGAGAAAACTTAGGTAAAATTACTCAGGTTATGGGACCTGTTGTTGATGTGGAGTTTGAACAGGGGAAACTGCCGAATATTCTTACAGCTATTCTGGTTTCTAATCCAACGATTAGTGATGAACCTGATAACCTTGTTGTTGAAGTGGCGCAACATCTTGGTGATAACGTTGTTAGATGCATAGCAATGGATGTAACGGATGGTCTTGTCAGAGGCATGAATGTTAAAGATACCGGAAAGCCCATTATGATGCCTGTTGGTGAGGCAGGTCTTGGTCGTATTCTTAATGTTGTGGGTAAACCTGTTGACGGGCTCGGTCCGATAAGTCAGGAAAAAATGCTTCCGATTCATCGAGCAGCTCCAAAATTTACCGAGCAGGATACATCTGTTCAGGTTCTTGAAACAGGTATTAAGGTTATAGACCTTCTTGTCCCTTTTCCAAGGGGCGGCAAGATGGGACTTTTTGGCGGTGCTGGAGTTGGCAAAACTGTTATCATGATGGAGATGGTGAATAATATTGCCATGCAGCATGGTGGTATTTCTGTGTTTGCAGGCGTTGGAGAGCGTACCCGTGAAGGAAACGATCTTTACCATGAAATGAAGGATTCCGGAGTTCTTCCAAAAGCAGCGCTTATTTATGGTCAGATGACTGAACCTCCAGGAGCAAGAGCACGTGTTGCACTCTCTGCATTGACTGCAGCAGAGTACTACCGTGATGAAGAAGGCCAGGATGTTCTGATTTTTATCGATAATATATTCCGTTTTACCCAGGCTGGTTCTGAAGTTTCAGCGCTTCTTGGACGTATGCCTTCCGCAGTTGGTTATCAGCCTACACTTGCAGTTGATCTTGGTACTTTGCAAGAACGCATTACTTCAACGGATAAGGGATCCATTACAGCCGTTCAATGTGTATACGTTCCTGCTGATGACTTGACGGACCCTGCACCTGCAACAACATTTGCTCATCTTGACGGCACTGTTGTTTTATCAAGACAGATTGCAGAGCTTGGCATATATCCTTCAGTTGATCCCCTTGATTCAACATCACGAATACTCGATGCTGCATATATAGGTGAAGAACATTATTCAGTTGCTCGCGTAGGTCAGGGTATTCTTCAGAAGTACAGGGAGCTTCAGGATATTATTGCTATTTTGGGTATTGACGAGCTTTCGGATGAAGATAAGTTGACGGTTGGACGTGCAAGGAAGATTCAGCGTTTTCTTTCCCAGCCATTTCATGTTGCTGAAACATTCACAGGTTTGCCTGGAAAGTACGTTAAGATTGAAGACACAATAAGGGGATTCAAAGAAATATGTGAAGGCAAACATGACGATCTCCCTGAACAGGCATTCTACATGGTTGGCGGAGTTGATGAAGCAGTGGAAAAAGCCAAAAAAATGTCTCAATAATTTTTTGATGAGGATTCTTATATATGTCTGGTAATATTAAATTGGAGATAGTAACGCCTGAAAAGTCTGTTGTGAGTGAAGATGTCCAAATGGTAGTGTCTCCGGGATCTCTTGGGGATTTTGGCGTCTTGACAGGGCATACTCCTTTTTTAACAACCCTCAGAGTCGGTGCTATCCGTTATGTTAATCCCGATGGCACAGAAAGATCTGTTTTTGTAAGTGGTGGTTTTGCTGAAGCTCTTCCGGATAAAGTTACAATACTGGCAGAATCTGCGGAAAGAAGGCGTGATATTGATCTGGAACGAGCCCAGACAGCACTTGAAAGAGCTCAAAAGCGGCTTGAAAAAACGGGATTAGATAATATTAATTATGCAAGAGCAAAGGCAGCTATCACTAGAGCATTGCATCGTGTGAATATTGGTGGCTCTAGGGATATATAGTTTTAGTATTGTTGATTGTCGAATTAGTTATTAAAATAAACAAATAATATTTGTTGAATGATTGACATAGGGCAGGTCATTGAATATGATTTGCCCTTTTTTTATTTGATAATTAAGGGGATTAATTTATAAAGCTTAAAAGATTTATGCTACTGTAATCTTTATGTTGATAAATAATTGACAGTAAATATCATAAAAAAGGTTTTATGAAATGAGTATGCAATTAAACAGTGTTGGTATAATAATACTTTCTGCAGGTCGAGGGACAAGGATGAATTCTGACAAAGCAAAAGTATTGCATAAGATTAATGGTAAGCCTATGATACGTTACGTAGCGCAGACAGCAAAAAATGTGGCAGAGAACTGTATAGTATTTGTAATAGGTCATCAAGCTGAACAGGTAAAAAAAACAGTATCTGATTTTGGAGATTTTGAATTTGCATATCAGCATGAGCAGCTGGGAACAGGTCATGCTGTAACCTGTGGTCTCCCCTTTTTACCGGATTATGTTAATGATGTTTTGATTTTATCCGGAGATGTACCGCTGCTGACATCTGAAACTGTCATCAGATTAATCAGAGATCATAAATCTGCGAAAAGAGATCTCACCCTGCTGGCTGTAAATATTGATAATCCTGAAGGTTATGGAAGAGTATTCTATGATGAAAA
Source organism: uncultured Desulfobacteraceae bacterium (assembly GCA_964482535.1). Classification (GTDB taxonomy): domain Bacteria; phylum Desulfobacterota; class Desulfobacteria; order Desulfobacterales; family BuS5; genus CAYZXU01. The sequence continues at coordinate 21,392 of CAYZXU010000021.1, forward strand.
TATGAATGTTACCAAGATAGTTGAAGAAGCCGATGCAACTATTGACCAAAAGAGAGTTAAAACTGTTAATTCAGGTATTTATTGCGTTGATAAAAATTTTTTATCATCTGCGTTAAAAAAAATTGATTCTGATAATTCTCAAAAAGAGTATTACCTGACAGATATAATTCAAATAGGATATTCCCAGGGTAAAAAAGTTGGGGCCCTTGTAAGTGATGATTATGAAGAGGTTGTTGGAGTAAACAGTTTAAAGGATCTCAATAAAGCAGAAAATATTTTGATAAATAGAATTAAATGAAAAAACTTGACTTTAGTTAATGATAGGGTTTACAAATTACTCAGAAAGAAAATGTGAGGTGAAATTGTGGACAGGGAACTGATAATAAGGCAGTTTGATGAGATTGAACAAAAGGTTGAGGGCTTAATAGATGTTTGCAAAAAATATGAATCCGCAAATATTGAGCTTAGAAATAGAATAGAGAAGTTAGAGGCCGAGATACAGATTAAAATTGATTCTGAAAATAATTATGAACAGGACAAGGCTATAATAAGGTCGAAAATTGATGGTTTGATATCAAAGTTGGATAATCTTGAAATAAATCAGTAAACAAAAAAACTGGTTTAGAAAGGAAATGTTTTTGATTAGTGAATCAACTTGTATCAATAGATATTTTTGGGCAAAAATATACATTCAAGGCTGAAAAGGGAGTTGATAATGCAAAAGAAATTGCTGATTCCTTTGCAAATGAAGTTAAAAAAATAGAATCACAGTTTTCTAATACCTTGCCTGAAATAAATAAAATAACCATTCTTATTATTTCTGCACTTAATATCGCTAATGAAAAACATGAGATAAATAGAAATTATTTAAAGTTGTTAGATTTGATTTCAGAACATTCAATAAAAATATTAAAAAAAATTGAATTTTCTGATATATAATTAAAGGAATTTTTTTATAAAACGCATCTAATGTTGCAAAAAAATTTAACAACCCTGATGGATTTTATGATAAATGCAAAATATTGCCCCTGCCATGTTTGTGATTGGCAAATGTTTTTTGTTCCAACACTTTTATAACGGGATCTTTTCCTGGTTTTGGTGAGCAGGTTCTGCATGTACAGAAAAGCCTAAAGAAGCTATAAAGAGCCCACTTTATTTTTTGGTTCAAAGACCTGTCAACACGGCATTTTGGTGGGGGTTTTTGCGTATTATTAAAGGAAAAACAGATTTTTATATCCTCTTGGAATTTAATATCTTTTCTTGTTATCTCACTTATCCCTGTCATGATTTTATTTCATATTAGTGCAAGCCTTATTGTATTATTTTTGAATAGAGACTTTTGAAAAATGTTCAATTTTGCCTACCCGGGTTAAATTTGAAAACTGTCTACTTTTGTTTTATTTGGGTTGGTTCTATCTGGCTGGGTTCTAAACTGGTATTTTAAACTGGGGTTCAAAATAAAAGAAGGCTTAAAGGCGTTTTGCAGATGCCTCAATATTGATTAGGGAGAAAATAATGTATGAATATAATATATTAGCCGGCATAATTGGGCTGGGAGCAGGGTTCGGATTTGCTTATTGGCTGCAGACAAAGATTGTGTCCAGAAAAATCAAGGATGCTGAAAATGAAGCCGGAAGAATAATAAATGATGCCAATAGAAATTCGGAAACATTTTTGAAAGAAGCCTCTTTAGAGGCTAAAGACAAACTTTTCAAGATGAAAAATGAATTTGATATTGAAACAAAAAATACTCGTGCTGAACTGCAAAAAAGAGAAAAAAGGTTAACGCATAAAGAGGAGAACATTGATCACAAGATAGAATATTTTGAAAAAAAAGAACTGGAAATTAATAGAAAAGAGAAGGTTCTTCAAAAAAAAGAAAAGAATATTGAAGGACATGAATTAAAATATAATAATCTTATAGAGGAGCAGAAGAAACATCTTGAAAAGATTTCCGGGTTGACTGCCGAACAGGCCAAAGAACTGCTAATAAGGGCAATGGAAAATGAAGCAAGGTATGAAGCTGCAAAACTTATTAAGAGAGTCGAAAACGAAACAAAAGAAAATGCTGACAAAAAAGCTAAAAATATTATGGCAACGGCTATTCAGCGCTATGCCAGTGATTTTGTTGCGGAACGTACGGTTTCTGTTGTACAGCTTCCAGGTGATGAGATGAAAGGACGAATAATCGGCAGGGAGGGAAGAAATATCCGTGCTTTGGAAGCAGCTACAGGTATAGATCTTATTATAGATGATACTCCTGAAGCCGTTATTCTATCCGGCTTTAATCCGATCAGAAGAGAGGTTGCCCGTATTTCCTTATTAAGGTTGATATCTGACGGAAGAATTCATCCTGCGCGAATAGAAGATGTTGTTAAAAAGGTTATTAAGGAAGTTGATCAGACCATTAAGGAGGCCGGTGAACAGGCTGCATTTGATTTAGGTGTTCACGGTATACATAATGAGCTTATAAAATGTCTTGGCAGGTTGAAATTCAGGACGAGTTATACTCAGAATGTTTTGCAGCATTCGTTAGAGGTGGGTTTTTTATGTGGAATTATGGCTGCCGAGCTTGGGCTAAACCAGAAACGCGCAAAGAGGATGGGTCTGCTTCATGATATAGGAAAAGCTATGGATCATGAAATGGAGGGTCCCCATGCACTACTAGGTTCAAGGTTCGCTAAAAAGTATGGTGAATCTTCAGATGTTGTTCATGCAATTGCAGCGCACCATGAAGATATTCAGCCTGAATCAGTATATGCTGTGCTCGTACAGGCAGCAGACAGCCTTTCAGGCGCCAGACCAGGTGCTCGTAAAGAAATGCTTGAAAATTATGTAAAACGCCTGGAAGATCTGGAAAATATAGCAAACTCCTTTAGGGGAGTTTCTAACTCATATGCCATTCAGGCTGGCAGGGAACTCAGGGTTATTGTTGAAAGTGGTTCGATTTCAGATGAAGATGCAATCCTTGTCGGCAGGGATATTGTGAAAAAAATTGAAGAGTCATTAACATTTCCAGGGCAGATTAAAGTGATTGTAATAAGAGAGACGAGAGCTGTCGATTATGCAAACAAATAATGTCTGAAGGAAAACCTTGAAATACGAGTTTATCATATTCTGTTTTAAGTTTTAATACGTTTAGTATTAGTTTTTTAAGGCGCTGGTATATGAATAATTTAATCGATATTTATAATGAACGTGGATTTATTGAGCAGACCACCCATGCAGCAGAGTTGGAAGAGTATCTGAATAATACACCTGCAACCTGTTATATAGGCTTTGACCCCACAGCTTCCAGTTTGCATGTTGGGAGTCTTATCCCTATAATGGCCCTTGTTCATATGCAAAGGTGTGGTCACAAGCCGATTGTTTTGGTTGGGGGTGGTACAGGGTTGGTTGGTGATCCAAGCGGGAAAACAGAGATGCGCAAGATGCTTACCCCTGAGACAGTGGAAGAGAATGCATCTTGTCTTAAAAAGCAGCTGTCCGGATTTATTGATTTTAAAGATGACAAAGCTTTATTGGCAAACAATACTGAATGGTTAACCGATCTTAATTATATCTCTTTTTTAAGAGATATCGGCAGACATTTTTCTGTTAATCGTATGATAAAAACCGAAAGTTGTAATATCCGTCTTAATTCGGAAGAGGGCCTTAGTTTTATAGAGTTTAACTATATGCTTCTCCAGGCCTATGATTTTCTGGAACTTTATGATCGTCATGCCTGCAGACTTCAAATGGGGGGGAGTGACCAGTGGGGTAATATTATAGCCGGTATTGAACTTATAAGAAGAAAAAGGCAGGAAACTGCTTTTGGCATAACCTTCCCTCTTATTACGACCAGCAGCGGCAAAAAAATGGGAAAAACAGCCAAGGGCACGGTTTGGCTTGATCCTGAGAAGACGAAGCCATACGATTATTATCAATTTTGGATAAATACAGATGATAGTGATGTTTTGCGTTTTATGGCGTTTTTTACTCTTTTGCCAATGAATGAAATCAGGCAGATTGAAAAGCTCCATGGAGTGGATTTAAACACCGCAAAAACCATACTCGCATTTGAGGCAACTGAAATTGCCCATGGAAGGCAAGAAGCTTTAAAAGCATATTATGCTTCATCCATGGTGTTTGGCAAACGGGTGATATTAAAAAATATATTACCCACAAGTTCAATTCATAAGAGTTTGTCAGAATATAAAGAGTTCAATGAAGTTAATACCCGAAACCATTCATCTGATACCTCTTTAAGTGAGGTTGTTAAGGGTTCACCTGATGAATCAATGCCTCATTCTTATGTTGATATGGAAAATATTAAAGATAAAATTTCGGCTTTTAAAATGTTTCATGAGGTAGGGCTCGCTGTTTCCGGAAGTGCAGCGAGAAGACTTATTAAGCAGGGCGGAGCATATATAAACGGCAAACGAGTTGAATCTGTTGAATATTTAATTACTGAGGAGGATGTGGAGTTTAATCGGATATTATTAAGATCAGGCAAAAAGAAATTTCACAAGGTGTTAATAAAGAGCAGAGTCGGCAAAAAAGATTAATATTGGATTTTGTTATTGACTTTATCCAGCTATTGATAGTATGTTTATTGAATTGGCGATGGAGAAACATTGTTGCGCTTCTTGACAGAGCATGACAGCAATTAAATTTTTTCAGCCTTTGTTTTTTTGGTTTTATGCAACAAGTTTTAAACTAAAAAAATAGTTTGACAGTTAAATTTAAAAAATGTTATAGTACTTTTTTAATTGATCAGCACGGGTAAATATAAATTATTTTTTTTGTTGACAGTTAAATTTAAAAAATGTTATAGTACTTTTTTAATTGATCAGCACGGGT
>CAYZXU010000021.1:26333-26625 GCA_964482535.1 uncultured Desulfobacteraceae bacterium
AAATATAAATTATTTTTTTTGTTGACAGTTAAATTTAAAAAATGTTATACTTATACATATTTTTATGTGTAATCAGCACGAAACAATAAAAAATTTTATTATTGTTTCGATTTTGGTTATATAAAAAATAATGCCGAGATAAATCGGCAGATGTATTTGATCTTTGAAAACTAAATAGTGACAGCAATTGAATCAGATCATAATTAGTAAACTGCAATTATTTGTTGTAAATAAATATAATTGGAGAGTTTGATCCTGGCTCAGAATGAACGCTGGCGGCGTGCTTAACACA
>CAYZXU010000022.1:0-8538 GCA_964482535.1 uncultured Desulfobacteraceae bacterium
TTTCTGTTAGAACAAAAATCCCGCTGCAAAAAAGATAGTGCAAGCGGGATTTTATATAGTATTAATTTTATTTTTTTTCGTTGTCTTTTACTTCTTCAAAATCTGCATCCACAACATCATCATCCGGCGGGGCTTCCCCTGCCTGACCTGCTTCCGGTCCTCCGGCTTCAGGACCTTGGCCTGTTTCCTGGGATGCCTGCTGGTACATTGCTTCAGCAAGTTTGTGAGATGCCTGGGTCAATTCTTCTGTAAGCCTTTTTATTTCTTCGGTGTCTTCACTCTCCATTGCTTTTTTCAGGGCTTCGCTTGCTGAATCAACCTTGCTTTTTATTTCCGGGTCAACCTTGTCCCCAAGCTCTTTCATGGATTTTTCCGTGGAATATAGTAAAGAATCAGCAGCATTACGCGCCTCTACAATATCTTTTTTCTTTTTGTCTTCTTCAGCATGAAGATCTGCGTCTTTAATCAGATTATCGATTTCTTCCTTTGACAAGCCTGAAGAAGCAGTTATTTTAATGGACTGCTCCTTGCCTGTTGCCTGATCCCTGGCAGATACGTTTACTATTCCGTTTGCATCAATGTCAAAAGTCACCTCTATCTGGGGAATTCCTCTCGGAGCCGGAGGTATGCCCATAAGCTCAAACTTGCCAAGGGTCTTGTTGCCTCCCGCAATTTCACGCTCTCCCTGCAGAACATGAATAGATACCGCAGGCTGATTATCCGCAGCGGTTGAAAAAGTCTGACTCTTTTTTGTGGGTATGGTAGTATTCTTTTCAATCAGTCTTGTCATCACTCCGCCAAGGGTTTCTATGCCGAGAGAAAGCGGGGTAACATCAAGAAGAAGAACATCTTTTACGTCTCCTTTCAGCACTCCTCCCTGAATGGCTGCGCCTATTGCAACAACCTCATCCGGGTTAACGCCCTTATGTGGTTCCTTGCCGAATATTTTTTTAACACGCTCCTGAACTGCCGGCACACGTGTCATTCCACCCACAAGTATAACCTCGTCTATATCCTTTGGTGAAAGCTTTGCGTCTTTTAGAGCTGTTTTGCAGGGTGTTTCCAGCTTGTCCAAAAGTTCGGCTACAAGACTTTCAAGCTTTGCCCTTGTGATTTTAATGTTAAGATGTTTGGGTCCGCCGGCATCTGCGGTAATAAAAGGCAGATTTACATCTGTTTCCATGGAAGTCGACAGCTCCATTTTTGCTTTTTCTGCGGCTTCTTTAAGCCTCTGGAGAGCCATCTTGTCATTTCGAACATCTATTCCCTGATCTTTTTTAAATTCATCGGCAAGATAATCGATGAGTATTAAATCAAAATCTTCACCACCAAGATGGGTATCTCCGTTTGTTGCCTTGACTTCAAAAACACCTTCACCTATTTCAAGGATAGAAACATCAAAAGTGCCGCCTCCAAGATCAAAAACAACCACTTTTTCCTCAGCTTTTTTATCCAGACCATATGCCAGTGATGCTGCGGTGGGTTCATTGATAATTCGCATAACATTTAAACCCGCAATTTTTCCGGCATCCTTTGTGGCCTGCCTCTGACTGTCATTAAAATATGCAGGCACGGTAACAACAGCATCAGTTACCTCTTCTCCGAGATATTCTTCAGCAGTTTTTTTGATATTGGCAAGAATAAAAGATGATATCTCGGCAGGGCTGCTGAGCTTTTCCCTTAGATTGATCCTTAGGTCGCCGTTACTTGCCTGTTGAATTTTATAGGGGAGGATCTTGCTGTCTTTTTGAACCAGAGGATCGGAAAATTTGCGACCTATAAGCCTTTTAACACCAAAAACCGTATTTTCAGGATTTGTGATAGCCTGTCTTTTTGCAATCTGACCAACCAGACGTTCTGAACTTTCGGAAACTGCCACTATGGAAGGTGTTGTGCGACCTCCTTCAGGATTGGTTATCACCTTGGCCTTATTCCCCTCCATAACTGCTACACATGAGTTTGTTGTGCCCAGGTCAATTCCGATTATCTTTCCCATTTCATTTTCCTCCTTGCCTTATAGAAATTCTAATTTATTTTTTAATTAACGTTTTTAGTTGAGTCCTTATCTTTATTTGAAACCACCACCACCATGGCCGGTCTTAAGAGTCTGTCATGAATTGTGTACCCCTTTTGCAGTTCATATAATACAGTATTTTCAGCATGATTTTCATCTTCCTGCTTTGATACTGCCTGGTGGAAAGCAGGATCAAAAGGTTTATGAACCGATTCTATGGGCTTTACAGAAAATTTTTCAAAGACTTTTAAGATGTCGGCAAGTGTAAGATTTATGCCTTCAATTATTCCACTGTTTTCAATGTCATGATTACTTTCCAGATTTATTGCTCTTTCAAGGTTGTCCACCACAGGAAGAAGATCTTTTAATAAAGATTCATTTGCATATTTTCTGAAGTCATTTATTTCACGTGCGGATCTTTTTTGATAATTTTCAAATTCAGCAGAGACTCTTAAAAAATGTTCATAGTTATCTTTTGACTCTTTTTCTGCTGATTCCAACTTCAGCTTCAGCTCTTTAACCGGATTAGCAGGTTCCATTTTTTCAGCATCGATTTTCTTTTTGTCTTCTGATTCTGTTTTAATCTCGATTTCATTGTTGTTTTTATTGTTTTTAACAGTCATCAGTATAAATTTTCTCCAGATATATTTTTTTGCTTAAACTCTAACGAATTGTTTTTTGAGTCGGATTAAAATTCTGATTTTAAAGGTCTTAATAGATAACAGCCTAACATGCATTAAAAAATAATGCTTGATGAAAAGTTGTCAAGGTGAAAAGAAGAATGTCCAATTTGAAAAGTTGTAGGGAAAAAGCAGAAATGGTTGTGCACCCTTTATCGAATTTTTTCTAAACAAAATTAAGGCATTTATATGACCGGATCATTCCACGACACAAACTGCATCACTTATCGCTGCTTCCTTCCGGACCTGACGAGGTTCGTGACCGTTTGTTGCGCGGCGACCGGTCTAAAATAACCTTAAAGTATTCAGTATAAATTCTCAAAAAGGGAATTCAGCCCCGCATAAAGCGGATTTCGGGAAAAGGGCACCGCTAACTCCCCGCCTAGCACAACCTGATTTTTTAAGTATAATTAATATGTTTTTTTTTCAAGCATAAAAATATTTTTTAAAATATTAATTGACGAAATCGTAAAAAGTCGGGTAAGCCTTGGTTTGAGATTCGGTTATTATTGACAATTTTAATTTGTTTTGATAAGTATTTTTTTTAAAAAATTCAAGAACCGGGTAATTTTATAAATAGTACCTGAACTTTGGTTTTCGTTCAGGCACTAATACAGTATGGAGTATGATTTTTATTTATGGGTAATTTTTTTTGGTCAGAACCTCAGTCTGATACTGCTTTTCCCATTGCAAAGCCAGGGTATCCCCTGATCTTTGCAGCGGCTTTTATTACCTTTGTATTTGCTCTTTTAGATTTTGAGTATCTTTCTATTGCCGGTATTATTGTTACAATTTTTATTTGCTGTTTTTTCAGGGATCCGGACAGGGTAACTCCTGATACGGAAAATGCAGTTGTTTCGCCGGCAGATGGCAAGATTATTTTTGCGGATGTTTTTAAAGATAGTCCTTATTATAAAGAATCTTCAGTTAAGGTCAGTATCTTTATGTCTGTTTTCAACGTGCATGTTAACAGGATACCATATGATGGAAGAGTGACAGCAGTTGAATATAATCCGGGCAAATTTTTTTCAGCAAATCTGGACAAGGCTTCAAGAGATAATGAACAAAATGCCATCTTCCTTGAAACCGAAAAAAAACAGAAAATATGTTTTGTGCAGATAGCAGGCTTGATTGCAAGACGTATTATATGCAAGGCACAAACAGGAGACAAAGTGTTCCGCGGACAGCGTTTCGGGATGATATGTTTTGGCTCGCGCCTTGATGTATATCTTCCCGCTGACGCCAAACTAAATGTTTCAGTTGGAGACAGGGTTAAAGCCGGCAGTTCTATATTAGGATATCTATCATGAAAAAAAAGAGAGTCTCTTTAAAGGACAGGAAAAAAAGGCTGCGTCGCGGAATATATATTCTGCCTAATATTTTTACCTCTTTAAATATTTTTTGCGGTTTTTATGCTGTTATCGCATCCATTGAACAAAAATTTTTACCAGCGGCAATTTCAATAATAATTGCCGTTGTATTTGATGCGCTTGATGGCAAGATAGCGAGAGCAACAAATACAACGAGTAAATTCGGCGTAGAATATGATTCCCTGGCTGATCTCATATCTTTTGGTCTTGCTCCGGGGGTAATGATGTATCTATGGGCTCTTAAACCTTTTGGCAGAATGGGTTGGCTTGCGGCTTTTTTATTTATGATTTGCGGCGCTCTTCGACTTGCAAGGTTTAATACCCAGTCCGGTAGTTCAGGCAATGAATATTTTGTCGGTCTGCCAATACCTGCTGGCGCTGCCATGACTGCCACTACTGTACTGTTTTGCAGTAAATTTGAGATATCCGGCAGCGCATGTCATTTTGTAATATTGATAATGCTTTATATGCTCTCTTTTTTGATGGTAAGTACTGTAAAGTACAGCAGTTTCAAAAAACCTGAGCTTTTTAAAAGAATGAATTTTAATGTATTGGTTTCAATAATACTTATACTGATTTTTATTGCTGCACAACCCTCTATTGCTCTTTTTATAATAGGGCTGACATATATCATTTCAGGCCCTGTTTTTTTTCTTTTGCGCAGAAAAAAAGCAAAGCAGGAACTTAAAATCTCCAGAATTGAAAAAAAACACGAATCAAATTCCGTTTAAAAAAAGGTGATCTTATTAACTTAACTATAACTCTTTAAGGTGATTTTGTATCTAAAGGGTTAATGCTAACTATACAGGTGGTGCATAATTCATGAAAAAAGAATATAATATCGCAGTTGTTCCAGGTGATGGAACAGGTCCTGAGGTTGTAACAGAAGGGGTTAAGGTGCTGAATGCCGTGTCGGAAAAATGCGGTTTTTCCTTAAATTTTTCACATTATAATATTGGAGGAGAACATTACCTTGCAACAGGTGAAATTTTACCCGAGGAGGTTGTTAAAGCCCTTATCTCTTCCGATGCAATATATCTTGGAGCCATAGGCCACCCTGACGTAAAACCTGGCATACTTGAAAAGGGTATTCTCTTGCAGTTAAGGTTCGATTTTGATCAGTATATTAATTTAAGACCTGTTAAGCTTTACGAGGGCGTTGATACTCCGTTAAAGGGGAAGGGCCCTGAAGATATTGATTTTGTTGTGATACGTGAAAATACCGAAGGGCTGTATGTAGGGGCGGGAGGGACTCTGAAAAAGGGAACTGCTGATGAAATTGCTATCCAGGAATCTATCAATACCCGCAAAGGCGTGGAGAGATGTATCAGGTATGCTTTTGAATACTGCAAAAAAAGAAACGGAAAAAAGAAACTCACCCTTTGCGGAAAAACCAATGTACTCACATTTGCCTTTGATCTGTGGGAACGTACATTTTATGAAGTAGCAAAAGAGTACCCTGATATTACTACCGATTATGCACATGTTGATGCAATCTGCATGTGGATGGTTAAAAATCCTGAATGGTTTGATGTGATTGTTACCGATAATATGTTTGGAGATATTATAACTGATCTTGCTGCAATGATACAGGGCGGCATGGGTATAGCTGCAGGGGGCAATATTAATCCTGACGGAGTTTCCATGTTTGAGCCCATTGGTGGGTCCGCTCCAAAATATACGGGCAAGCAGGTGATAAATCCCATTGCAGCAATTTCCGCTGCTCAGATTATGCTTGAAACAATTGGAGAGAGCCAGGCTGCTTCTTTTATAGAAAGTGCAGTGAAAAAGGTTTTACGTGATGACTTAAAAGATGTTGGTGCAGGAAAAATGGGATATTCAACAAGCGAAGTTGGTGATCTGATAGTCAATTATATAAAATCTGATTAATTGAGAGATATAATGCTGGGAAAAAAATATAATATAGCAGTGGCAGGCGCGACAGGCGCTGTGGGCAGCCGTATGATATCATGTCTTGAGGAGAGAAGATTTCCTGTAACATCAATCAGGCTTTTAGCTTCAAGCCGTTCAGCAGGCCGCAAACTTGTTTTTAAAGGGGAAGAGATTGAAGTCGAGGAATTAAGAGAAGATTCCTTTAAGAATATTGATATTGCCCTGTTCTCGGCAGGCGGTGGAATTAGCAGGAAATTTGCTCCCTTTGCAGCAAAAGACGGGTGCGTTGTTATTGATAATTCAAGCGCCTGGAGGATGGATATTGACGTTCCTCTCGTGGTTCCTGAAGTTAACCCTGGAGATATTGTAAAATATACAAATAAAGGTATTATAGCAAATCCTAACTGTTCAACCATACAGATGCTTGTGGCGCTTTATCCTGTTCATAAAAAGTATACTATTAAAAGGATAGTGGTTTCAACATATCAGGCTGTATCAGGAACCGGTTTAAAAGCAGTAGAAGAGCTGAATTCGCAGACAAGAGCTGTTTTGGATTCAGTTGATTATGAAAAAAAAGTTTATCCCCATAGAATAGCCTTTAACTGCCTCCCGCATATAGACGTTTTTATGGAGAACGGATATACTAAAGAAGAGATGAAGATGGTGAATGAAACAAGGAAGATTTTTGGGGACAACACAATAAGGATAACTGCAACAACTGTCCGGGTCCCTGTGTTTTACAGCCATTCTGAATCCATAAATATTGAAACGGAAAATGAAATTTCAGCTGATGCTGTTAGAAGTCTCCTCGCAACATCGCCTGGAGTTAAGGTTGTTGATAATCCTGGCGAGAATATTTATCCCCTTGCAATAGATGCTGCGGGAAGTGATTTAACATATGTGGGGCGAATCCGTGATGATGAATCCATCAAAAACGGAATTAATATGTGGGTTGTGGCTGATAATATCAGAAAAGGGGCTGCAACAAATGCTGTTCAGATAGCGGAAATTCTGGCAAAAGAATACTTATAATTTTTTTTTGCCCACGGGTTTTATCTTTTACGAGTTTATCATTTTTTTAAGAAACAAGGACTAAATAATTTGGAACGAATACCTATTACAAAAAACGGTTTTGATGCCCTGAAAAAAGAGCTGATACATTTGAAATCCGTGGAAAGGCCTCAGAATATAAAGGCTATTGAAGAGGCGCGTGCCCATGGAGATCTGTCGGAAAATGCAGAATTTGAAGCAGCCAAAGACAGGCAGGGCTTTTTAGAAGGAAGAATCGGTGAACTGGCGTACAAAATATGTAGCGCCGAAGTAATTGATCCTGATTTACTGCAAAAGGATAAAGCGCTTTTCGGTTCCACAGTCTTGCTTGAGAATATTGATAACGGAGATGATGTTCAGTATCAGCTTGTGGGCACTGATGAGGCTGATATTAAAAAGGGTATGATCTCCATATCTTCACCCCTTGGGCAGGCAATAATCGGTAAAAAGCCTGGAGATGAGATTAATATTCAGGCTCCAGGTGGTAAAAGAACCTATGAACTTGTGGAAATTTTATAATCAGAAATTTATAAGCTTAAACTTTAAGATAAAATTATAAAAATATTAATTTGGAGGTGTATCCTTGGCACGCATTACAATTGAAGACTGTTTAAAAAGAGTTCCAAACCGTTTTTTATTGTGTAATATGGTGAAAAAACGAGTTGAACAGATCCGTGAAGGTTCTGATTATCTGGTGAATTCTCCAAAAAATGAAGATATTGTTGTATCTTTGCGAGAGGTTGCCGCTGGAAAAATTGTTTCCGGTAAAAAAAAAGATAAATAGCTCTGCTTTTTCATGGGAAGACACAGTTATACATACAAATCTCTGAACAGATCTGTTGGCAAGGCTATTCACCGGTATGAAATGATTGAAGACGGAGATAGAATTGCCGTGGGAGTTTCCGGCGGGATAGACAGCCTGACACTTTTGTGGATTCTCCATGAACGTCTGAAGAGAATAAATATAAGTTATAAACTTTTCCCCATTTATATTGATCCCGGGTTTGAAGGAGGATCTACAGAAGCTTTAAAAGATTATTGCAGGAAAATGGGGTGCAGTCTAATTGTTGATAAGACCACCCATGGCGTTTTAGCCCACAGTTCTGAAAATTTGGAAAACCCATGTTTTTTATGCTCAAAATTGCGGAGAAAACGGCTCTTTGAAATTGCCGGTGAATCAGGATGCAGCAAATTATCTCTCGGGCATAACATGGATGATATTATAGAAACCCTGTTTATCAATATGTTTTATGCAGGTCAGATAAGCACAATGGTTCCTTCCCAGATTCTTTTTAAAGGAAAGTTTACTATTATAAGACCCCTTGCCTTTGTTGACAAAAACAGAATAAAAAGTTTTGCAAAGGTACATGGTTTTCCTGATTTTGCAAATCCTTGCCCTTCGGCAAAAAAAACAAAGAGATTTGAGATGAAAAACATGTTAAATCAGATTTACAAAACCAATAAGAAGATCAAGGGGAATATTTTCAGGGCATTGAGCAATGTTAAAGAAGATTATATGTTAAAATAAATT
>CAYZXU010000022.1:8638-25802 GCA_964482535.1 uncultured Desulfobacteraceae bacterium
AACCGGCAACTGCACTTAACCGATATTATTATGATAGATATACAGAGTCAGCGTGATTACAGAAACATACCTATTGATAAGGTAGGAATAAAAAATCTTAGATACCCCATAACCGTCCTTGACAAACACAACAGTATTCAACATACCGTGGCGACAATAAACATGTATGTGGATCTGCCCCATAAGATCAAGGGAACTCACATGAGCCGTTTTGTTGAAATTCTGCACATTTTCAGACCTGAAATTTCTTTAAAGAAGATTTCAGATGTGCTGGATGAAATGAAGACTCATTTAAATGCTGCATCAGCACACATAGAAGTCATGTTTCCTTATTTTATAGAGAAAAAAGCGCCTGTGAGCGGTGTGCACGGTCTTATGGATTATACATGCAGAATTATAGGCTCCAGCAATTCCGATAACAAGGTTGACATCATATCTGAAGTTATAGTGCCGGTATCTTCTGTATGCCCCTGTTCAAAAGAAATCAGTGATGAAGGGGCACATAATCAGCGCGGCAAAGTAACACTCCAGACAAGATTTAAAAGATTTATCTGGATGGAGGATATGATTGAACTTGTAGAGCAATCCTCTTCATGTGATGTTTATTCGGTATTAAAACGTGTTGATGAAAAGTATGTTACTGAAAAGGGATATGCAAATCCGCAGTTTGTGGAAGATATTGTAAGAAATGTTGCCGAGCAGATTGAAAAAGATGAAAATATAATATGGTATGCAGTAAGTGCTGAAAATTTTGAGTCAATCCATAACCATAGTGCATATGCTCATATTACAAGCAGATAGTGCATACCAGATTATAATATCCCTTTAATTCATGGCAACCAGGCTTTTTGATGCGGCTGTTTTTTGCCTTTCTTGACCTCGAACGAAATTGAACATTTTGAAATTGGCTCAGTTTTTTTTAACTTATAAAAGGAGATTTAGGGTCTGATTATGGAAAAACAATATTATGGAGAAAAGTCTTTGAAAACCGTATTAATGGGGTTGAGAACATGTATGAGCCGGAAATTTTTTGCAATTGGATTTTGTTTCGTTTTTTTATCCCTGATGATTCCCCGTAGCGCCCGGGCTTTTCTTGACACTCTCAAGATGACTGCCTTTAATTCAGGAGCTTTTGCACGTGGAGGTACTGCTGTTGCCATAGGTGTTGATGAGCCCACAAATATGAACTTTAACCCTGCTGTAATCAGTGAAACTTTAAGTAATACTCTTGACCTTAATCTTCTCTTTACAACGGCTGATTTTGATTTTGTACATTATACGCCTGACGGCACAAGGGAAAATGATCAGGGAAAAGACAGAATTTGCGTTATACCTCATGTCGGCTATGCCCATCACATAGAAGATTCCAGGTGGACATGGGGTATTGCCATGGCAGTTGTTGATGGTTTTGGATGCGATTATACTTTTAACTCTAATTATTTTGGTCCTGTTAACACATATTCAGAAATGCTGCACATGAGAATATCTCCTGCACTAAGCTATCAGATTACCCCGGAGCTTGCTTTTGGCACACGCATAGGATTAGATTATGGCTCTCTTGATATGAGGATACCTTTCGGTATAGCAAAGTTTGACCTTGGTCAGTGCGATGGCTTTGGTTTTTCTCTCGGAGCAGGTTTTTTGTACAAGCCTTCAGACAAGTGGAGTTTTGGGATTTATTACTCAAATACCTTTATGAATGATTTGAGAACAAAAAATGATGACGGTTCCATTGCTGTAGATTTTGATGGGTCTGGGCCAGGAGGCATTACCTATTTTTCAAAGCTTGATGTAAGGGTAAAAAATTTTGATTTTCCCCAGCATTATGGGGCAGGATTTGCCTACAGACCAAACCCTTCCTGGAGGTTAAGCGCTGATATTAAATATATAAACTGGAAAAGGAACTGGGATCAGCTTGAACTCGTGTTTGACGGAGAAGCAGTTCCCCTTAAAAAAATTAAATTTCCAGTGCATATAGACGATCAGACCCCTTTAAGCCTTGGACTTGAATATTTTTTTGGTGAAGATAAAAAATATTCTGCAATAATCGGTTTTCATTATAATGATGAGGCTATGACAGAAAATTATCTTATCCCTATTGTTCCGGCAGAAGTACAATATCAATACTCATGCGGTTTTTCAGTTAAACCTGCAGAAACCTGCAAATTTGGCATAGCTTTTATTTATGGAGATATGGATGATCCCCATTCAAAATCCCAGCATGCATATGACAAGGCCATAGCAGAGCAGTTCGGAAGAGAAACAATAGACAGTGAACTTAACAACTCAAAAGTAAAATATGCTGAATACAACATACAGCTTTCTTTTGTTCAATACTGGTAGAATTTTAGTTTGAATTGCCGCAAATCGAAAAGCAATGTGATAAATGGATAGTCTGATTATAATTACAATTATATTTTATCTCCTTAGCACAGCGGGATATGTGGCATATCTTTTTGCCCAGAAGAATTATTTTCAAAAAACGGCATATTGTCTTCTTGTTGCAGGGTTCTTGTGCCACTTTGCGATTATAATCTCAAGTTTTATAAAAGCTGGGCACATACCTGCACAAAACCTTCATGAAACCCTTATATTGGTTGGATGGTCTATTGCCTGTGTATTTATAATATTTCAAAATAAATTCAAAGTTAAAATAATCGGCATTTATATTGCCCCTCTTTTATTTTTTCTGATGATCCTTGCGGCAGCCACGCCTGATAAATCTATGCCGGCAACCGGTATTTTTAAAAGTTTCTGGCTTTTTAGCCACATAGCCGCCATATTTATAGGAGAAGCAGCATTAGCCCTGGCATGTGGAATAGGTATCCTGTACCTTATACAGGAGCGTACAATAAAAAATAAAAAACGGGGTTTTTTTTACAGACGGCTTCCTTCCCTTGATCTCCTTGATTCTTCGGGCTATGCCTGTATAATTGCCGGTTTTTCCATGCTTACCCTGGGTCTTATTACAGGGATTGTATATGCAAAATATGCATGGGGGAGATTCTGGAGCTGGGATCCTAAAGAGGTATGGTCGGGCATAACCTGGCTTATTTATGCAGCCCTGCTCCATGAACGTCTGACAGTAGGGTGGAGAGGTAAAAAAGCGGCAATTATGGCAATAATAGGTTTTGCAGTAATCCTTTTTACTTTTTTTGGTGTAAACTTTTTCCTCCAGGGGCATCATGGGGATTTTACAAGGTGGTAACGCCCTATTATGCTTGATATAGTTTTGCTGGGATTAAATCATAAAACAGCGCCTGTGGAACTCAGGGAGCAGCTTGTTTTTTCAGAAACTGAAATTGCAGATTCTCTTAAAGCGATCTTGAACATTACGTGTGTTGATGAAACGCTGATTTTGTCAACATGCAACAGGATTGAAGTGGTTTTTGCCACGGATCAGATGAAAAAAGCTTTGAAATCTATTGAAATATGCCTTGCAGAAATAAAAAAAGTTACTCCAAAGAGGTTCAAAGAATCTGTTTATATCTATCAAGGGGATGATGCGGTAAGACATGTTTTCATGGTTGCTTCCAGTCTTGATTCCATGATTGTCGGTGAACCACAGATACTTGGACAGCTCAAAGAGGCTTTCAGCACAGCATCAAAAAACAAGACTACCGGAGTTATTTTAAACAGACTCCTTCACAGGGCTTTTTTTGTGGCAAAACGGGTGCGCACGGAAACTGCCATAGGTGAAAATGCTGTATCCATAAGCTATGCTGCAGTAGAACTGGGTCGTAAAATTTTCGGAACATTTAAAGGAAAGAAAGTGCTTCTTATAGGCGCCGGTGAGATGGCTGAACTTGCAGTGGAACATCTTATAAGAAACAGGGTGGAAAATATTTTTGTGGCAAACAGAACCTTTGAAAGAGGACTTCAGCTTTCAAAGAAATTTAATGGAAAAGCGATAAAGTTTGAAGAGATTCCCGAGACTTTAAACTTTGTAGATATTATAATCAGCTCAACAGGTTCACCTGATTTTATTATTACCAGCGATCATGTGAAACGTGCAATGCGAAACAGGAAAAATCGTCCTGTTTTTTTTGTTGATATTGCGGTGCCCCGGGATATAGATCCCAAGATTAATCGTCTTAATAATACATACGTTTATGATATTGATGATTTAAAGGGTGTTATTGATGAAAATATTGAAGACCGCAAAAAAGAATCCATTAAAGGTGCAAGAATAATTGAAGAGGCAGTTGTCAACTTCAGACATTGGCATGAAAGCCTTGAAGCTGTTCCGACTATTATTGCCTTAAGAAATAAAATGGATGCTATCGCAAAAAAAGAGATAAAAAAGACAATGCAGTCATTGACTTGTCTTTCAGATAACGATGGCATTACACTTGAAAAAATGACAAATACAATTATAAAAAAGATACTTCACGATCCAACTCTTTTTTTAAAGAAAAATGGAAAAAAAGGTAAACACAGATACAGCATAGATTATGCAAGAAAACTTTTTAACCTTGATTAACAGCATTATTATTCTTTCATGATTTTAATACTGGTATGGTTAAAAAACAGATTATCCAACCCTGATAAACCGGAGTTGTGGGTTTTGAGTTAAGGTGCAAAAAATGCCCTTAATTCGTAATCCCTAATTTTGATTGTCTCGTAAAAAGTCGAATCTTGCCCCTGCGCTGTCATTCCCATGAAGATGGGAATCCAGTCTTTTTAAATACAAGGGGCACTATGCATCGTGCCCTACTACATGGATTCCTGCCTCCTCGGGAATGACGACTTTTTACGAGTGCATTAATTTTACAATATTTTCTGTCACAAAAAATACGAAAACAATTAATAAGATACTAAAAAAGCCGATTTTTTAAAAAACCGGCTTTTTTGTTATTATCTTTTTATTGGTAGGCACGAGCAGATTTGAACTGCTGACTTCTACCGTGTCAAGGTAGCGCTCTCCCCCTGAGCTACGCGCCTTCTATTTTTTTATAAAATAATTTTTTTATGGCTGCATGTCAAGAAAAATGAATATTATTTATGAGTTTGTGCCATTATTTGCTGAAACCTCCTGGAGTATGTTTAAACCTATATAAACATAATGAAGACCTGATATAATTGTAAACGCAACTGTAGTGTAATATAATATATTAATAATATAATAGTTGTATGCATTTTCAAAATTAAGCAGAATTACAAATATGGTCAAAAGCTGGACAACCGTTGTACACTTGCTGATAATTCTGGGTCTGATTTCAATATCTGCCTTAATTATTGTCATAATGGCAATGCCAAGGAAGATTAAAATATCCCTGCTTATTACAAGAACTGCAACCCACCCCGGTATAATTTTTATAATTGCAAGGGTTGCATAAGATGATGTCAAAAGCAGTTTGTCCGCAATGGGATCAAGGTATGCGCCGAGAACAGAAGTCTGATTAAAATATCTCGCTATCAGACCGTCAAGACCATCGCTGATACCTGCAATTGTAAATAATAAAAGTGCTGAAAAACTCATTCCCTTCATAAGACAAATAACAAATAATGGTGTTATAAGTATCCTTAAGATAGTTAACATATTGGGAATATTTATAGGTGCCCTTGGTCTTTTCAACTCGATTTTTGGTCCTTTAAAAAAGTTTTTATAACTTGTTTAATTATTTACAATTTTAATGTTAAGTCTATTCTCTCCAACCTCAACAATATTTATTCCAAATGAATCAAAATTTTTCAAAAGTAGAGCGTCGGCGAATCCCTTTGCATTTCCTTTTATTTTAATTGCAAGGGTTGTTTCGTTAGATCTCATTCCCCTGGTCTTTACATCTTTTACCTGGGGCATGCTTATTATAAACCGTCTAAGGGTTGTAAAATTTGCAAAATTTTTTGTACCTGTAACCATAATTTCAAGTACTACAGGTTTAATTTTTTTTTTATTCCACAGTTTTATTATCTTTGTGGAGAGATCGTTACCTGCCTCTGACCCTGCAAAGGAAAGAGCCTCTTTGCTGCCGGCAACATCATCAGCGCTTATGGCAATAAATATTTTATCTGTTTTGGCAATCTCTTTGCCCGTATCTGTTTTAAGAACTCTGGCAACAACCTTTCCACTAAAAGATTTTATGTGTTCTCCTATTGTGTTTGAAGTTTTACTGGCAACAGCGCTTCCTGCAATTACTATGTCAGCATATAAGAGTTTGCCCATTGCAACAGCTTGCCTGTTGTCGGGGCTCGGAGTGTATGAGATACTATCCAGCTCTGTATCATGGAGTCTTAATTCATAATCCACAACGGAAAAACCTTTTTTAATGATAACTTTTGCCATGGCGCTTTCAGATACATTCTTGTTAAAATTAAAATCTTCTCCCCACCAGTATTTCGGAGTAGTATCCCCAGCGAACTGTTCCGATATTAAAAAAAGAACTCTTGGCAGGGTCTCAGCATCTGTAATAATTCCCACATCCCTGAGTATCTTTTTTACTTTGGATGTGGAAATGGTAGATTCAACCATTACTCTATAAATTTTAGAGGAAACAGTTTCAGTCAATACCCTGTAATCAAGAATAAAATCATCTGTATGTTCGTATAAAATTCTATTTAATATCTGAAATTTATCTCCAAGTAACTCAAAGGGAGCGTAATCTGAAACTACTATTCCAATGGCTGAAGTAAGGCTGCTTGCAATTGCATTCTTCCTGGCTTTTGCAGTGTCGCTTTTATAAACATTAGATGTTCCTACAATAACCACAACCCTGTTATCCGTTGTTTCATCACCTGATACAACAGGAGAAAAACAGCAAAAAACAATGCTTGAAAAAAATAAAAATTGCAACTTTTTAAAAATATTATGATATAGAATCATATCGGTTTTAATCCTTAAAATACAAGAAAGTCTATTCGAATCGGCTTTATGCAGAATTCTTCATCCTGCCTGTATGCGCCGCAGCCGTGACAGGCAGGCTCGCTGATATATCAACAACTTCTCTGCAGAGCATAATCTGCTATATCCAGCATGGTTTCCTTTGTTTCAGAATCTTTAAAAACTAAAAGAGCCTTTTTTGCTTTTTCAATATGCTGTCCGGCAAGTCGGTTTGTATATTCAAGTCCGCCGGTTTTTTTTAAAATTCCCACGAATGTTTCAAATTTATCATCTGAAAAATTAGTATCTTTTATTATTTTTTCCATTAACACCCGTTCCTTGGAACTGGCATTTTTAAGGGAGTATATAACCGGAAGAGTAATCTTGCCCTCTTTAATATCGGCCCCAGGCTCTTTACCTAAAGTTTTAGTATTAGACGTATAGTCAAGGAGATCGTCTGCCATTTGAAAACCGATGCCAAGGTTGCAACCATATTCGGAAAGAGCTTTCTCATATTCATAAGGCGCATCTGAAATAAGAGATCCTGTGCAGCATGCTCCCTGGAAAAGAATAGCAGTTTTATATCTAATAACGTTCATGTATTCATTTTCAGAAAAACATAAATCTCCTTTTTTTATAAGCTGCTCAATCTCACCCTGGGACATATATTCTGTAATTTGAGCTATAAGCTTGATTATATCGGGTTTGCCGGTCTCTGCTGCAATGGCAAGGGAACGGGCAAGGAGAAAATCCCCCGTAAGAACTGTGGCCGAGCTTCCCCAGACAGCATTGGAAACAGTTTTTCCTCTTCTCATAGCAGCCCCGTCAACAACATCGTCATGTAAAAGTGTGGCCACATGAAGATATTCAAAAATAGTTGAAAAATACTTGTCAGCATCACCGTTGTACCCGCAAATTCTGGCAGAAAGAATCATCAGCAGAGGTCTGAGCCTCTTGCCTCCTGAAAACAGAATATGACTTGCCACCTTTAAAACAAAATCGAAGTGCGGGTTTAAATTATCTTTAAGCGCTGACTCAATTTCTGCAAAATCATTTTTTACTGCGTTAAAAATTTTATTTTTCAGATTCACTTTTATCTGCTTTTCCTATAAGATCATACTCAAGGGCATCATCTATTTTAACTCTGGCAAAGGAGCCTGTCTGCAAATGGCCGGAGTTGACATATGTTATGCCGTCAACTTCAGGAGCCTGAAAAGATGTTCGGCATGTATAAATATTATCCCCATGAGCTCCCTCAACAAGAACATCTAAAACCTTTCCTATATAGTTACTGTTTTTTTCCCTGGAAATTTCCCTCTGTCTCGACATGATAATATCCGATCTGTTTTTTGCAATTTCTTTTGGCACATGCCCTGAAAGTTTGTGGGAAGGCAGATCTTTAAAGTCAGAATATATAAAGACCCCAAGGCTGTTAAAATTTATCTCATTTACAAATTCTACCAACTCTTCAAAATCCCTGGGAGTCTCACCAGGAAAGCCTGTGATAAGAGTAGTTCTGATTGCGGCTTCGGGAACAGCCATTCTGATGCTGTTAAAAAGTCTATAAAGATCTTCTTTCGAGTAACCGCGTCCCATTTTTTTTAAAATATTACTGCTGACATGCTGAACAGGGATATCAAAATAAGAACATATGTTTTTGTGTGCTTCAACTGTTTCTAAAAGAGACTCATCAATGCTCTCAGGGTGTCCATACAGAATTCTTATCCAGACATCATCAGGCAAAACAGATGAAATGTTTTCGAGAAGAATACTAAAAGGAATGTGAGGGTTCAGATCACTTCCATAACCTGTAGTATCCTGGGCAACCAGTATTATCTCTTTTACTCCTGACATAACAAGTAAGCGGACTTCTGAAATGATATCTTCAGGGGGACGGCTTTTCTGTTTTCCCCGAAGCTTGGGGATAATACAGTAACTGCAATGCCTGCTGCAACCTTCGGAAACCCTGACATAGGCGAGATAATCGAGACTCAAAACCCTTGGATTTTTACTTGTCTGGAGAGGCGCGGCAAAGGGTGACGGCAAAAAATATTTTTGCTTCCCCCCGTCATACAGCACAGCCTGAAGAATTTTGTCATAGGCACCTGTGCCAAGGAAGACATCTACTTCAGGCAGGCTGCTGAGAATATCCTCCCTGAAACGTTCCGGAAGACATCCCGTAACTATTATACGTTTGCATAGTCCTTTATTTTTAAACTTTGCAAGTTCCAGTATGGTATCGATAGATTCATTCACAGCGGACTCTATAAAGCTGCATGTATTAATTACTATGGTTTCCGCTTCATCAGGTTCAGGAGTAATAATGCAGCCTGAAAGTTTAAGCGCGCCCAGCATAACCTCGCTGTCAATCTGATTTCTTACGCAGCCGAGGCTGACCAGATGAACCTTCATATTATTCCGGCATTTTGTTTTATCTTGCAGATTCATTTTCGTACAATCATAATTGAGCATGGTGCCTTGTTTGAAATTCTCCTTGCCACACTTCCAAAAAGCACAAGCCCCATGCCCGAAAGACCATAGGAGCCAAGTACAGCAAGATCTATCTCTTTTTCTTTTAAAAAGTTTATTATTTCAGTCGAAATATGCCCTTCAAGAATAATTATCTCATATTCAATATTATCACTGATTCTTGAACCATAATCTTTTTGCATGCGTTCTTCCAAATCCAGAATCAATGACTTTTCAGTCGGTTCCTGAACAATCCATTCACTGCTTGCAATTACATAATCCATTTTAGGCGGCAAAACATGAAGAATATAAAGTTTGGCCCCATGTTTTTCAGTTAACTCCAGAGCCATCTTAAATGCATCTTCTGCATTTTCTGAAAAATCCGTACAGCATGCAATCTGTTTAATAGGCATCCTCTCCTCCTTTTGGCTAAATTGATATTTATTAAAATAATTCTATCCCAATTTTTTTATGCCAAGGTAATTTTACTTTTTGTTATCATAAAATTTAACTAAACAGCAACAAAAAGGTTAATGGTCCGCTTAAAAATAACTTTACATTTTAAGTCAAGTGTTTATTTTTTTTATATAACCAACCAAAAACAGGAGGCAACTATGCGTTTTGATAAATTTACCACAAAATCACAGGAACTGATTCAGAATGCCCATGAACTGGCCTCAAAGCATAATAACCAGCAGATAGAACCTGAGCATCTTTTATATGCCATGCTCAAGGAACCGGAGGGCATAGCAGTCTCAATTGTCGGGAAACTCGGGGTTTCAACAGACCGTATAATACGGGATTTAACACCGATAATAGACCGATTTCCCGTGATAACAGGGGCAGGGGACGTTTTCATATCCCAAAGAACAAAAAAACTGCTTGATACAGCTTTTTCAGAAGCCACAAAAATCAAAGATGAGTATGTAAGTATAGAGCATATTTTTCTGGCTGTTTTAGATGAAAAAGGGTCTCAGGCATCAAAACTTTTAGACCAGGCTGGAATTAACAGGGAATCGGTAATGAAGACGCTTATAGAAATTAGAGGTTCCCAGAGGATTACCGATCCTGATCCTGAAGACAAGTATCAGGCCCTGGATAAATTCAGTATAAATTTAACGGATCTTGCCAGGCTGGGAAAACTTGACCCTGTTATAGGCCGTGATGAAGAGATAAGACGCGTTGTGCAGGTGCTTTTAAGAAGAACAAAAAATAATCCTGTTTTAATAGGCGAGCCTGGAGTCGGTAAAACAGCAATCATTGAAGGCCTTGCCCAGCGTATTATACAGGGAGATGTGTCCGAGTCATTAAAGGAAAAAAGCCTTTTGTCTCTGGATATGGGCGCTCTTATTGCCGGCGCAAAATACAGAGGGGAGTTTGAAGACAGGCTGAAGGCTGTTATAAAAGAAGTGGAAAATGCCGAAGGTGAAGTAATACTCTTTATTGATGAACTTCATACTGTTGTTGGGGCGGGCGCTGCAGAGGGCGCCGTGGATGCATCCAATATGTTAAAACCTGCCCTTGCAAGGGGAACTTTAAGATGCATTGGCGCAACAACTTTAAATGAATACAGAAAGTATATTGAAAAGGATGCAGCCCTTGAAAGACGATTCCAGCCCATACTGGTGAAGGAGCCAAATGTTGAAGATACTATTTCCATTTTAAGGGGATTAAAAGAAAAATATGAGGTTCATCATGGAGTAAGAATAAAGGATTCTGCCATTGTGTCTGCTGCAGTTCTTTCCAACCGGTACATATCAGACCGCTTTCTTCCTGATAAGGCCATAGATCTTGTAGATGAATGCGCTTCAAAGCTCAGGATTGAGATAGACAGTATGCCTGTTGAAATTGATGAAATACAGCGTAAGGTAACACAGGCTGAAATTGAATGTGAGGCATTGAAAAAAGAATCGGATCCTGCATCCCAAAAAAGACTTTCAAAGCTTAAAGAAGATATTGCATTGATGCAGGAAGAACTAAGCGGCATGAAAAGTCACTGGAAAGAAGAAAAGGATTTTATTCAGTCAATCAGTAAAATAAAGGAAGAGATAGAAGCCGCAGGAACGCAGGAGCAGCTTGCCCAAAGAAATGGAGACCTGGCAAAGGTTGCGGAAATCAGATACGGAAAGTTGTCAGAACTGAAAAAACGTATGGATGAGGCCAACACGAAGCTTGGCGAACTCCAATCCGGAAGTAAAATGCTTAAAGAAGAAGTGGATGATAAGGATATTGCTGAAGTAGTATCCAAATGGACAGGCATCCCGGTCACCAAAATGCTTGAAGGAGAAAAAACAAAACTGATTAATATGGAAAAGCTTCTGGCCCAAAGAGTTGTCGGCCAGGAAGAAGCGATAACAGCCGTTTCAAATGCGGTCAGGCGAGCGCGTTCAGGACTTCAGGATCAAAATCGGCCAATAGGCTCATTCATATTTATGGGGCCCACAGGCGTTGGTAAAACTGAGCTGGCAAAAGCTTTGGCTGAATTTATTTTTGACAGTGACCATGCAATGGTGCGAGTAGATATGTCTGAGTACATGGAGAAGCATTCAGTATCAAGGCTTATAGGTGCGCCTCCGGGATATGTGGGTTATGATGAGGGAGGATATCTTACTGAAGCTGTTAGAAGGTTGCCCTATTCAGTTATTCTTTTTGATGAAATTGAAAAAGCTCATCCTGATGTTTTCAACGTAATGCTTCAGATCCTTGATGACGGACGAATGACCGATGGTCATGGAAGAACAGTTAATTTTACAAACACTATAATAATAATGACTTCAAACGTCGGCAGCCAGTGGATACAGGACATCGGCATTTCTGACAGATCGGAGATGAAAAAGAGGGTAAGAGAAGCGCTTAAGGCAAGTTTCAAGCCGGAATTTTTAAACAGAATCGATGAAACAATTATTTTTCACAGACTGACAAAAAGTCAATTAGGCAAAATAGTTGAAATACAGATGGGAATACTTTCCAAAAGAATGGCAGATATAAATATCAGCCTTGAACTCACTGAAGGCGCAAAAAATTTCCTTTCGGAAAAAGGATATGATCAGGTATATGGTGCGCGTCCCTTAAAACGGGTTATACAAAAATATATTGAAAACCCGTTATCAATGGAGATTTTGCAGGGTAATATTTCAGAAGGAAATAAAATTATTGCCGATGTTGAAGGAGAGAGTTTGATTTTTAAATAAATTATGATGCTGGCACCTTAAAACAGGCAAAAGGGAGACCTGCTATCTCACATTTTCATCCTTGAAAGATAGTATGGCTTGTGCCATAATATTATACCTCATTAATGATAGTTTTTTTTTACAAAAAATTACTATCACCTGATTTTCCAGGTTCAATGAGGTTTTTTTGTTTTTTTATGGTGAATCAGGAATAATCCTGAATACAAGGCATACAGGAAATTCAAATGAAATTTATTGCCGATCTTCATGTTCACTCTAAATTTTCCATGGCAACGGCAAAAAATCTGGATCTTGAGAATCTATACATTGCCGCCCGGTTAAAAGGGATAACAGTTGTGGGAACAGGGGATATCACTCATCCTGGGTGGCTTGCTGAAATAAAAGAAAAATTAATTCCTGCTGAACCAGGGCTTTTTAAATTAAAAGAAGAACTATCCCGAGAGTGTGATAAAACAGTTCCTGCTTCATGCCGTGGCAAGGTTCGATTTATTCTGGTTTCGGAAATCAGCAATATATATAAGAAGAACGGAAAAACCAGAAAAAATCATAATCTGGTGTTTCTTCCTGATATTGAATCAACTGAAATTTTCAACTCAAAACTGGACAAGATAGGCAATATCAAATCAGATGGCAGGCCCATCCTGGGTCTTGATGCAAGAAATCTTCTGGAAATTTTGCTTGAAACAACAGAGAGGTCGTTTCTTATTCCAGCGCATATATGGACTCCGTGGTTTTCGGTTTTAGGTTCAAAATCAGGCTTTGATTCCATTAAAGAGTGCTTTGAAGATCTTTCCGACCATATTTTTGCCGTTGAAACAGGGCTTTCTTCGGATCCTCCCATGAACTGGCGGGTGTCACAGTTAGACGGCTTGACCCTTGTGTCAAATTCAGATGCGCACTCACCCATGAAACTGGGGCGTGAAGCCAATATACTTGATACCGAGCTTTCATATTCTGCAATAAAGTCTGCAATAAAATCAGGTGACCCTGATAAATTTCTCGGGACTTATGAATTCTTCCCTGAAGAAGGCAAGTACCATATGGACGGTCATAGAAAGTGCAATATATGCTTTTCACCGAAAAAAACCATTGAAAAAAACGGTAACTGCCCTGTATGCGGAAAACCCCTGACCCTTGGAGTTCTGTACAGGGTTGAAGAGCTTTCAGATAGAATCAATGGCTTTAAACCTGAAAAAACACATCCCTTTTACAGCGCAATACCTCTGGTTGATATTCTATCAAGCCTGTTGCAGGTCGGTCCATTATCAAAAAAAGTAAAAAATGCGCATAATAATTTAATTGAAAAATACGGGCCTGAATTTCCTTTGCTGCACTCCATTCCCATAGACGATTTAAACAGGTCGGATATCCCTTTGCTTGGAGAAGCCATAAAAAGAGTGCGCAAAAAAGATGTTACCCTCCTGCCGGGTTATGACGGTGAATACGGCAAAATAATAATTTTTACGCCGGAAGAAAGAGAAAGTCTGCCTGGACAAAAGTCTCTTTTTCTTATGCCTGCAACAGATCCTTTAAAAAAAACTTCTTCCAAAAAAGTTCGTAAAAAACAAAAAATTAAAACAAAAAGTCATAGCCCGAATGATAGCTTGAAAAGGGCTGCGCCGGGGCTTAATAAAGAGCAGCTCAAAGCCGTACAATACAGTCAGGGAGCTTTGCTTATAATTGCCGGGCCTGGAACAGGCAAGACCCACACCATAACCCACAGGATGGCGCATCTTATTAAAAACAAGGGGGTAAATCCTGAAAATATTCTGGCGGTAACCTTTACAAACAGGGCTGCCGGAGAGATGAAGGAAAGAATCAGGAAAATGGCAGGCGAAAAAAAACACCTGCCCCTTATTTCCACATTCCATTCCCTGTGTTTTAAAATATTAAACGAAAATACTGAATTTAAGGGGTATGCAATATTAGATGATAATGACAGAAAAAGCATAATTTCCGATGCCTTAAAGTATGTGAAAAAAAATTCAGATATTGCTGCCGCTTTATCAATTTCAGACCTGCAAAAAGGGATTATGTCGGCAAAACAAAGCATCCTGAAACCGGATGATAACCTGGAGTCTGTCAAAGGAGACACAGATGCCGGAATGCTTGCTTCTGTTTACAGCGCCTATCAAAGTTTTTTATCTTCCCAGAAACTTCTTGATTATGAAGATCTTATATTTAAAACAGTTGAACTTTTTGAAAATAATAATGATATCGCAAAAATATATCAAAATAGATTTGAATATATTTTCGTTGATGAATACCAGGATCTTAATCACGGGCAGTACAGAATCGTACAAGCTCTGGCTCCTCCCCCCCCAAAAAATCAGAATAAAAATCAGAATAGAAACCGGAATAAAAATATTTGTGTCATAGGCGACCCTGATCAGTCTATTTACGGATTCAGAGGTTCGGATGTTTCATATTTTAACAGGTTTATAACAGACTATCCCCAGGCAATGGTTCTGAATTTAACTCAAAATTACAGATCAAGCAAAACCATAATCGAGGCATCATACCAAATAATAAAAAACCAGATAGAAAGAAACAGCACGAACCGGTTAAAAGCCAAAGTCTATGTTGAAAAGGAAGGTTTCAGGACAGTTGAAATTATTGAAAATGATTCTGAGAAATCCGAGGCTGTGGCTGTTGCAGGAATAATAGAAAAACTCATAGGAGGAACAGGTTTTCATTCTATTGATTTCGGAAGGGCAGAGGATGTCCAGGGAGTGAAAAACCGGTCTTTTTCTGATTTTGCAGTACTCTACAGGACAGGAAATCAGGGGAAAGTTTTTTCAACTGTTTTTGAAAAACATGGCATCCCCTGTCAGGTTGTGAGCAGAGAAACTATATTTGGCATAAAAAAAGCGGCAGAGCTTATTTCATTATTAAAAACAGTTGAAGGATTCGGAACCTTCGCAGATCTTGGACGTATTAACAGCCTGCTGCACACAGGCACAGGCAGGGCAACCCTGGAAACTTTTAAAATCTGGTCTTATGAAAATGGATTTACGCTGTCAGAGGCTTTAACAAGTGCTGCAAAATTTCCTGTTCCAGGCTTGAACGCCGGCCGTCAAACAAGGCTGAATGAGTTTTTTAACATAATTTTTCAAATCAAAAGCAATACAAAATCTATGGCGGTTATGGAAAAGCTGATCTTTTTTTCAGAGAATATAAGCCGGCTCAATGCTGCAGAAAATACAGATGAAACAAATGATGCAATAAAAAGGCTTTGCGATATTGCTTCAGAATATGGTGATAATGCCTGTGAATTCCTGTCTGCTCTTCTTATGCAGACAGATACGGATACATACATACATAAAGCTGAAAAGGTAGCATTAATGACAATGCATGCCGCAAAAGGTCTTGAGTTTCCCGTTGTTTTTGTCACAGGTTGTGAAAAGGATTATATGCCCTTTAGACGCTCACCAAACATTCAGGTTGATATTGATGAAGAAAGAAGGCTTTTTTACGTTGCCATGACCAGGGCAAAGGAAAAGCTCTATCTTACATATGCAAAAAAAAGAAGAATTTACGGAAAGATAGTTAAAAGACAGATTTCACCCTTTGTACAGGATATGGAAAACGATCTTGTTAAACATGAAACATCCGGTTTTAAAAAGAAAAAAAAGAATATGCACACACAGATAAAACTTTTTTGATGCGTGAAAAAGAGTTAACAATATGCTTTCAGGAGATAATTTTGGATAAAAGAATAAAAATCAGACTAAAAAAAATCCGCAAATCAATTAAAGAAAAAAACATAGATACCCTGATGGTGCTTGTTGAGGAAAACCGCAGATATCTCAGTGGCTTCACAGGAGAAGATACCCAGTTTGACGAATCAGCGGGCGCTGTTTTTATCACGCAGGATAAACTAATCCTTGCAACCGATTCCAGATACGAACTCCAGGCAAAACACGAATCCCCATTATATGAAGTTTTATGTTATAAAAAAGGATTGATAAAAGAACTTCCGTCTATTTTAACTATATTAAAAGCAGAAAAACTCGGGTTTGAAAGCATACGCATGTCATATATGTGGCATAAAAAAATCATAGAACAGCTAATTTCCGAAAAGATAGACATAACTCTTGTGGAAACAGAAAATATTGTTGAAAATCTGCGTATAAAAAAAGATGAACAGGAAATAGAACTTACTAAAAAAGCTGTGGATATCGCTGAATCGGCTTTTATGGAAACTGCAAAAGAGATTGCTGTGGGCATGACAGAAAAAGAAGCGGCATGGGATCTTGAAAAAAGACTGCGTGAAAAAGGCGCAGATTCACTCTCTTTTCCGGTAATATGTGCATCGGGCCCCAACAGTGCACTCCCCCATGCCATACCATGTGATAGAAAATTTAAAAAAAATGAGCCTGTTCTTTTTGACTGGGGAGTTAAATTAAACGGCTACTGTTCGGACATATCAAGAACACTTATAATAGGCGGGCCTGACGAAACATTCAAGAAAGTGTTTAAAACAGTTATTGAAGCTCAACAAAAAGCCATAAAAGCAATAAAACCCGGCATCAGCAGCAAAAGCATCGACAAAATTGCACGGGATTATATTGAAGAAAATGGCTTTAAAGGGAAGTTCAGGCATGGGACAGGTCATGGAACAGGCCTGGCTGTTCATGAACAGCCCTCCATCTCTCCTTTAAAAGAGACAACCCTTGAACCT
>CAYZXU010000023.1:0-24863 GCA_964482535.1 uncultured Desulfobacteraceae bacterium
TGCAATTGATTCATAAGGTGGAAAATCTGAAGCAACCGGACATGGTGACGATCAGTGGCAGTCTGCCTCCAGGTGTGAATCCGCAAATCTACCGCAAAATAATTGAAATTACCAAAAACAGAGGGGCGGCAGTTGTGCTGGATACTGATGGAGATGCCCTTAAAGTTGGTATTGATGGTCATCCAAATATTATTAAGCCCAATATCCATGAGTTGAGTCGTTTGAAAGGTGTGGAGCTGAAAGAGATGGAGGATATTATAAAGGCAGCAAAAAGC
Organism: uncultured Desulfobacteraceae bacterium; assembly: GCA_964482535.1. Taxonomy (GTDB): domain Bacteria; phylum Desulfobacterota; class Desulfobacteria; order Desulfobacterales; family BuS5; genus CAYZXU01. The sequence continues at coordinate 276 of CAYZXU010000023.1, forward strand.
GTCCGGGAACAGGGAGTTGAGATTGTACTGGTTTCCATGGGAGCCGAGGGGATTCTTCTCGTGGCGGAAAAAGAAGGATATCTTGCATCTCCTCCTGAGGTAAAGGTGCAAAACACAATTGGAGCCGGAGATTCGTCAGTGGCTGGGTTCATTTACGGACAGACGCAGGGCAAGGGGTTGAAAGATGCCTTATGTTTTGCTGTGGCCGCAGGCACTGCTACTACCTTGAAGACCGGAACAGCGCTATGCCAAAAAGATGTTTTTCTGGAACTGATTCCCCAAATAAAGCTCACTGCTATATAGTACAAAGGGGGGTCCTCCTTAAAAGAAGAAAAAGGAGGTAAGTAAAATGCCAAGAGGAAATGGAACAGGACCAAGAGGCCAGGGAGCTGGAACAGGTAAAGGCACAGGAATAGGTGGAGCTGGTCAGGGTAGAGGAGGAGGTTTTGCGGCAGGACCAGGCGGTTATTGCGTTTGTCCCAATTATGGTGAAAAAACGCCCCATCAGTTGGGCAGCCCCTGTTATGACCAGAAATGTCCCAAATGCGGTACTGCCATGGCGAGGGAATAGAAGCACCTCATAGGGGGGGGGTATCATTCCACAATTACAACCCGCAAATCCATTACATTTGTTCTTGTGGGACCTGTTATTAAAAGGTCATTCAGCTTTTCAAAAAAATGATATGAATCATTATCCGCAAGAAAAGATTGGGGCAACAGCCCAATATCTTTTGCCCGTTTTAATGTATATGTATCTGCTATTGCCCCTGCCGCATCTGTAGGACCGTCTGTGCCATCGGTTCCGGCACTTAAGACAACTATATTTTTTTGACCTGCTATATCAAAAGCGGCGGCAAGGGAAAATTCCTGATTCCGTCCGCCTTTTCCCTTTCCCATGATTTTTACGGTGGTCTCGCCACCTGAAAGAATACATGCAGGAGGAGGCACGGGATTCCCTGTTTTAAGAATTTCCCTGGCAATTGCTGCATGAAAATGTGCAGATTCAGTTGTGTTGCCTTCTATCATGGAGGAAAGAATTATTTTGTTATAACCCAGCGCCTCAGCCTCTTTTCCGGCAGCATTAATCGCATCAATATTACTCCCTGTAATAAGATTAAAAGTCTTATCAAAAACAGGGTCGCCAGGCTTTGGTGTTTCACCGAGTTTTCCTGAAACCCCTTTTTTAATATGCCGCAGAATTGGTTCAGGCAAACTCTCTGCTATATTATACCTGTCTATAATTTCCATGCACACGGAAAATGTGCTTAAATCAGGCACTGTGGGTCCTGATGCTATCACATCGAGGTCGTCTCCCACAACATCGGAAAGTATTAGAGATACAATATCGGCAGGATATGCAGCCTGGGCAAGCCTGCCCCCTTTTACAGATGAAATATGCTTTCTAATGGCATTTATTTCATGTATACTTGCGCCGCAGGAAAGAAGTATTTTAATTGTTGCCTGTTTATCTTCCAGTGTAAGGTTTTGAGCAGGGATGGGAAGCAGGGCAGAGCCTCCCCCTGAAATAAGAAATATTACGAGGTCTTCTTTTTTTGCGCTTTTAACAAGATCCAGGATCTGCAAAGCTCCATGTTCGCCGCAAATATCAGGGACAGGATGACCGGCTTCATTGATCTTTATTTTTTTAAGTTTTTCAACATGCCCGTATTTTACGTTTATAATACCATGGGTTATTCTGTCACCAAGCAGATCTTCCAGCGCCGATGCCATTGGTGCCGCCGCTTTTCCCATTCCAGCAACAAAAATATTTTTGTACATGGAAAGGTCAAAACTTTTTTTGCCTGTAAAAAAACAATTTTTTTCAAATTTACATTTTTTTTTAACTGCATTTCCAGGTTCAACAGCCTGGAGACCTTTTGTAAAAATTAATTTTGCATGTTTTTTCATTCTGCCAATTTTGTTTGATATATGATCCATGGCACAAAAAAACCTAACCCGGCCAAACCGGAAAATTACAACACAGCCTGCAATATCAAACAGTATAAGCAGACTTGTTATTTGATTCAAAACCTTTTTTAAACCATATAACAGCTTCCCTGCTGAACTCTTTTTGATGCTGTTTGTTCCCCATCATATGATCGCCACGAATCTGTTTAATCAATTTTTTTGGCCATTCAGCTTTTTTATAAATTTTCATGGCATCTGAAAAAGGCACAACATCGTCTGCATCGCCGTGAAACAATAAAATATTGGATGTTTTTGAAAGTATGGAGGATATGTCAAAGTTAATTTTTTTTTCTGTATTAGCAATGCCAAAAGGAGAGGCTTTAGCTGCATAATCAACTGCTTTTAATATGGATTTACTAAGAAGAACCGGAGCTGCAAAAGTTACTATGGAAGCAATATTAAATAAATCTCCCATGGAGACACAGACCGCTCCTCCAAAGCTGCTTCCGAATAAAGATATTTGGCCGGCTGTATCATCCCTTGCCATGATTATTTTTATTGCATTAATCATATCATGACAACGTCCTTTAAATGAAGTAACCTGGTCAAAATCTCCTTCACTATTACCGCAGCCGCGATGATCAAATCTGAAGTAGGCTATTTTGCAGGCATTACACTTATTTGCAAGCTCTATCTGTTTAGGTGAATTGCTGTTGCTGAAAAGTCCATGGGAGCCAATTACAACAGGGGGAGCAGATGCAACAACAGGCAGATGCAGAGTTCCGCTAAGCCTTAATCCGTCAGAATAGAAAGTAATTTTTTTACATAATTTGTCAATATTCATTTTATGTACTTTCATTTCTTGATTAAATAATTTATTAACGATAATATTTTAATATTCAAATATCAACATAATTTATTATATATTGGGCAAAGAATTTAAACACAATCTATATCTATCGCATAATAAAAAAAGGACATAAAATTGGGTGTAAAAAAAGGAGAAATAGTTGAGCTTGAAATTTCTGAAATGGCATTCGGAGGCATGGGCCTTGCCCGCAAGGATGGTTTTGTAATATTTGTGGATAAAACTGCTCCATTAGATAATGTTTCGGCACAGATAATCAAAAAAAAAAAGAACCATGCAATTGCAAGGCTTGTTTCAATCATTGAACCTTCACCATTAAGGGTTAAACCCATATGCGCTTACAGCGGTCATTGCGGCGGGTGCAAATGGCAATTTTTAAATTATGAAAAGCAGCTTGAATACAAACGCCAACATGTTATTGAGTCCATAGAGCATATTGGGCTGATCCACGATTTTACGGTTCACCCGACAATTCCTTCAAAGCTGATATTCGGCTACAGAAACAAAATGGAATTCTCATGTTCCGACAGAAGGTGGCTGCTGCCTGATGAATTGGGAAAAGAAGACGTGGATAAAGGTATTGCCCTGGGGCTTCATGTGCCTGGAACATTTTATAAAGTCCTGGATATTGACAGATGCCATCTACAGCCTGACATGGGTAACGACATTTTAAATGATGTTCGGATGTTTATAAAAAAATCCGGCGTTGATGTTTACGGGCTGCGGACGCATAAAGGTTTCTGGCGCTTTTTAATGTTAAGATACTCCTTTGCATATAACCAGTGGATGGTAAACATAATAACTTCTGAAGAAAATCGAAAAATTGTGCAGCCCCTTTCCGATTTGTTAGCGAAAAAATATCCTGATATCGTATCGGTTATAAATAATATTACTTCACGAAAATCAGGAGTTGCCATAGGTGAATACGAAATAGTGCTCATGGGAGCTCCATGCATCAGGGAAAAAATAGGTGATTTTGAATTTGAAATATCTGCCAACTCTTTTTTCCAGACAAATACGCTGGGAGCCGAAAAATTGTATGAAACCGTAAAAAATTATGCAGGGCTGACAGGCAAAGAGATTGTGGCGGATCTTTACTGCGGAACCGGAGCCATAGCGATATATCTTTCAGACAGTGCAAAAAAAGTGATAGGGATAGAGATAAATGAGAGCTCGGTTAAGGATGCAAATTTTAACTGCGAAATAAATAATGTTACAAACTGCAGCTTTATTCTGGGAGACATAAAAGATTCTCTGAAAAATATTACAGACAGGCTTGATGTTATGATAATAGATCCCCCAAGAGTCGGGATGCATAAGGATGTGGTTGGTCAGGTTTTTGATTTATGCCCTGAAAAACTTATTTATGTGTCATGCAACCCCGCCACAATGGCAAGAGATCTTGCCATGCTAAAGGAAAAATATGATTTAATAGAGGTTCAGCCCGTGGATATGTTTCCCCATACAAGCCATATTGAGGCCGTGGCCAGGCTTGAAAAAAAAGGTTATGTTAATAAAATAATATGAAAATTCAAATGGAACCCATAGGCTTTGTTGAAACAGAAGCTGCAAGCGTGCCAAGACACTGGTCTGTTTCAGATATAAAAGGAAGGCTAATTATAGATAAAAAATATCTGGGAGCGCTGGAGGACATCTCTGCGGGTCAGGAGATAGTGGTAATTTTTTATTTTCATAAAAGCCCTGCATTTCAGGATGAATTGCTTAAGCAGAATCCCCCAAACCGCAAGAAAAACATTGGAGTGTTCAGTATATGTTCTCCGAGACGTCCAAATCCCATCGGCATGTCCGTTCTTAAAGTAATAAAAAAGGAAGAGAATATTATATATGTTGAGGGCATAGATATGTTTTCAGGAACCCCTATCCTGGATATTAAGCCTCATATAAAAAGCAGGCACACTTGTCCCAGTTATAAACATGATGTTGCCAAAGAAAAATAAAAGGAGCCGCAAATGATTCAGACAATAAAAAAGTATATACTCTATGCCATTCTCGCAGCTATCGGATATTTTTTTTTAGACAATCATATAATATATTGTGGTACCGGAATTAACAGCTTCAGATTATTAAAAAAATCTGAGTTGTCCCTTGAATATACATTTTACAGCATCAAAAGTAAAAAAATAGATTCAATTATGCGAATAGACTCTTTAAGGGAAGACGGCATAGGTGATCTGCTTGTAAAATTAGGTAAAATAAGTGAGGCAAAAAAAAATAAGCTGGAAGAGAAGTATGGCATTGAATATGAGTATGAAGAGGAAGAGGACTAAGGCGGGCTTTGCCCGCAACCCAAGTCAGGGTGTACCGCAATGGAAAACAAAGGTAAATTAACATCCAGACATTCATCACCGCCGATCCATGAAATCACCACCGTAGGGGCGGATTCCATATCCGCCCAAAATGGTAAAAAGGCAGAAATAGATTCTGCCCCTACCCCATCCGCTTTTTTTATTTTTTTAAGGGCTGCCCCAGAACATAAATATTTGCAATTTTCTTTAAGCTGTTGGGTAATTTTTCCGGCTCTCCTTTGACGGCTATGAATGTGGCCGGCATGTTTTTAGTTAGTATGCCGAATTCTGTTATGCCGAGCAGCCTGGTTCCGTTGTGTGTAGCGCATTTTACGGCTTCCTGAATAGAAAAGCCGGCTTTAATCAACAACTCCAATTCTTCAATCACAGCTCTGCCATGATTCACCCCGAGACTGCCGGAATCAGTGCCAAGGGCGACCTTTATGCCAAGTTCTCTCGCTTTTGAAATCTGGGAAATCTGGTGGTCAAGATTTTTTTTACATATTTGGGCTTCAATAGAAAAATTTTCAAATTTTTCAGAATATGCCTTCATTGTGCATGCAGTGGGAACCCATGTGACATCTTTATCGACCATCTTCTGCAAATTTTCATATCCCATAAAAAAACCATGCTCAATAGAATGACAGCCTGCTTCCACAGCGATTCCCACAGGATTTTTTCCGTTGGCATGAACCATGACCTTAAATCCGCGTGAAACAGATGCTTTCACCGCTGCTTTCATTTCCTTTAAGTAAAACTGGGGCATGGTCTCTTTACCAAAGACTTTCAGGCTGTTTAGCCCTGAATTTACGATTTTAACATGATCAATATTTGCTTTCTCCCCTTCTATTGCCTGAGCAAGGGTGTAATTTTCAGGGGGGACTCTTCCTATTATTTTCCCGTACCTGCCCGGTTTATGCCAGGCCCTGCCTGCAACTTTTAACGCCAATGGGATAGTTAAAGGAGCAAGATATCTATTTTTATAATTAAGAGCGTGTGCCCTGCTGTCACCTCCATCCCTTATACCAAGTACACCGAATAAAATATGCTGCTGTATATGATGCTTAATGTTTTTTTTAATATAGTCAAAGTCAGCATTAAGCTGGCGCTTTCTTATCTCTTGATCGTCTGTGCCTGACATGGACAAATGGACATGACTGTCTGTCAAACACGGCAAAATTGTATGACCTGTCAGGTCAACCGCCCTTGTTTTGTCCAGAAACCGGTCACAGGGTTTAATTGATCTAATATAACCTTTTTTTATTTGAATAATTATATTTTTTTTTATCTGCCCGCCGCTTCCATCAATAAGCCACCCTGCAATAAAAAATCTTGAGTCTTCCATATTAAAAAAACCTTGATATATTTTTGTTTAACTCGTAAAAAAATACAGCTAACAATTTTTTAATTTGCAGTCAACAATATGATTTCGCATATATTCGCTATGAGATTATATTTTTTACATATAAATATCAACAGCATGATAATAAAGGATATTAAAAAAATATCGGCAAAAATCTAATGAACGAGGATATAAAATCAAATGCGATCAAAACATTAGCCGGTGGAGTTGCCCATGATTTCAACAATCTTCTCATGGGGATACAGGGTAATGTTTCGTTAATGCTTTTGAATACTGATTCGAGTCATCCAAATTATAAAAGATTAAAAAATATTGAAAAAAACATTAAAAGCGGCGCAGAAATTACAACAAAAATTCTCGGTTTTGCCAAAGGAGGAAAGTATAGCTTTAGTTTTTTAAATATAAACCCGATTGTCCGCTATACTGCAAAAATATTTAAAATTACCAGAGACAAAATTAAAATACATGAAAATTATCAAAAAAACATATTTACGGTAAGGGCTGATAAAACTCAGCTTGAAAAGGTGCTGCATAATCTTTATGCAAATGCCTTGGATGCAATGTTAAAGGAGGGGCATCTTTATCTAAAAACAAAAAATGTTTTAATCGATGACAGTTTTTCCGACAGATTAAATCTAACGAGGGGCAGATATGTAAAAATATCCGTTACGGATACAGGTAGAGGTATGGATAAAGCAACCTGCAAGAGGGTATTTGACCCATATTTTACAACAAAAGAAATGAAAAGGGGGACAGGTCTTGGTTTAGCTTTTGCGGCAGGAATAATAAAAAATCATGGCGGCATTATTACAGCTTCAAGTGAAAAAGGCAGTGGAAGTACTTTTGAAATTTATCTGCCTGCATTAAGCGATTCTTAGGGTTCGTTGGAATCGCTGGAATCGTTATTTTTAACAACAGGCAAGGGGATTTTAACAAAATCGACCCCTTCCTTGCTTAAAACTTTTTCTTCTTCACTGGAACTGTGCCCCCTTATATTTCTGGACTCAGAAACACCATAATGCATTTTTAATGCTTCAGAAGCAAAGTCCGACCCCACATCATCAAAATTTTTTTCTATAAAATCTGATAGTTGCTCCCCTGCTTTTTTCAGTTCCTCATAATTTTGTTCATTATATTTTTGTAGAGGTTGTGACGGTTTAATGGCAAAAGCAGAAAGCTTTTTGGTAATGGAGGTGTCATTACAAACAGGACAGCTTATCAAAGCTTGTTTATTCTGCCTGTCAAAGGTCTTTCTGTTTTTAAACCAGCCTTCAAAAATATGACCGTTGGAACATTTAAGGTCGAATACTATCATAAAATAATTACTATGAGTTTATAAAAATATTAAAGGGTTAAAAATAACTTTTTTTAGTTTTACATGTAACATATAAATTGATATTTTAAAAGAAATTATTGACATGCATCCTTTTTTCAACAACAAATATAACATAATAACAACAATTATAATGGAGAAATTTTTTCTATGAAACATCTTGTTATAATAACAATCTGTATGTTTTGCCTTTGTGCTTCCGTTCATGCTGAAACCGCATATATAGCAGACGCAATGAAAATAACCTTAAGAACAGGACCTGGAATCAACTATAAAATAATTACCAGGATTAAATCCGGCATGGAAATTGAGAAGGTTAAAAAAGTTGAACAGGTTGACTCTGGAGAGGTGGATTCCAAAACGGATTGGTCTCTAATCCGTTTGCCTGACGGAAAAGAAGGATGGGTTCTCAACCGTTTTATAACTTCAGTAAAGCCCAGCCGAATATTACTGAAGGAACTGCAAACAAAATATAATATTATAACAAAAAAATTTAAACAGATAAATCTTGAAAATAAAAATTTTAAAATTGAAAACAAACAACTTGTATCTGATATTAATGCGGTTAAAAAAAAATTAATCAGCACAACAGATTCTTATAAAACCCTTAAAACAGAATCAGCCGATTTCCTGAATCTTAAAGCAAAATTTAAAAAAACATCATCACAGCTTGCCAGTCAGACCAGCGAAGCGGAAACGGTTGAACAAGAGTTGTCCGAACTTGCAATAAATCATAATATCAGATGGTTTATTACAGGCGCCGTTGTTTTACTTATCGGTGTTATTATAGGTTACAGTTCCAAACGCCAAAAACGCAGAACATCATTACTATAGGAAAACTGTTTAATGGAGTATAAAAGCGATTTCTTAGTCATCGGCAGTGGCGTAGCAGGCCTTACTTTTGCTCTTAAGGTTGCAGAGTACGGCGATGTTGCTCTTGTGACAAAAAGAAAAATAATGAACAGCAATACAGCCCTTGCCCAGGGAGGGATAGCCTCGGTTTTCAGTGAACTCGACTCCTTTGATCTTCATATAAAAGACACTCTTTCTGCAGGGGACGGCTTGTGCAACAAAGAAGTTGTTGAAATGGTAGTAAAAAACGGTCCTGATAGAATTCTTGAGTTAATGGATATGGGCGTAAAGTTCAACCTGAACGAAGAGGATGGTTCTAATAATGAGATGCTTGATCTTGGTCGTGAAGGGGGACATTCACAAAAACGCATAGTTCATGCCCAGGACATGACAGGGAAAGAGATAGAGTCTGTTCTTGTTAAAAGTGTAAAAAAAAACAAGCGCATTACAATCTTTGAAAACCATATGGCCATAGATCTAATTACATACTCAACCCGCATGAAGAGAGGGGCTGTCACAACAACCCATGAGGACTTTTGCTGCGGAGCATATGTCCTTGACATAAAAAAAAATCGGGTAATATCATTTTCTGCTTCAATAACACTTCTTTCCTCAGGAGGTGCGGGAAAAGTCTACCTTTATACAAGTAACCCGGATATTGCCACAGGAGACGGTATAGCAATGGGATACAGGGCTGGCGCAACAGTTGCCAATCTTGAATTCGTCCAGTTTCATCCCACCTGTCTTTACCACCATGATGCTAAAAACTTTCTTATATCCGAGGCTGTAAGGGGAGAGGGCGGCACATTAACAGACTCTGCTGGCAGGCCATTTATGGAAAAATATGACCGGCAAAAAGACCTTGCATGTCGTGATGTGGTGGCTCGTGCCATTGACACTGAACTTAAAAAAAGCGGAGATGATTCTGTCTTTCTTGATATCTCCCATAAAAAATCGAATTTTATAAAAAACCGTTTTCCAAATCTATATGAACAATGCCTTTATTTTGGAATTGATATGACTAAAGAGCCTATACCTGTTGTTCCTGCCGCACATTATATGTGCGGAGGCATAGCTACGGATATATTCGGCAGGACGGATATACAGAGGTTATACGCAATCGGAGAGGCTGCCTGCACAGGGCTTCACGGAGCTAACCGTCTGGCAAGTAATTCCCTTGTTGAAGCCCTGGTTTATGCGGAAAACGCTTCTAAACAGGTCATCAAGGATATCAACAACTTCAATTTCAGCATGACACCTGAAACTCCTGTATGGGATGAAGTCGGTACAACAGACAGCGATGAACTCATCATGGTTTCACATAACTGGGATGAAATCAGAAGGTGTATGTGGAACTATGTGGGAATAGTAAGATCAAACAAACGTCTGGCCAGAGCACAAAGAAGAGTCGAAAATATTCAAAATGAAATTCGTGAATATTACTGGAATTTTAAAGTGTCATCCGATCTTATTGAGCTAAGAAATATCGCCACAGTAGCTGGTCTTATAATTAAATGTGCACTGCACAGAAAAGAAAGCAGAGGGCTTCACTACAATATAGAATACCCAACAAAAAATGACAGGCGCTGGCAAAAGGACACTGTTATCAGACGGCCATTTATGGCTTAATCATTTTTTACATATAAAAACAATTGAAAAAATCATTCAGCCATAAAACAAAATTGTGGAAAAATAATCTCTTTTCAAACACGGAGCTCAATATTATCCATGAAGCCCCATTGTCTGTTAATATACAGGGAGAACCTTATACTGTTGTATTGAGAACCCCTGGGGATGAATTAGCCCATGGAGCAGGGCTGTGCCTTGCAGAAGGCATAATCGATTCTCCTGATGATATTAATTCCATAATTTTTTCTGATGACAAAGATAATAATGAGGTAAGACTGACATTGAAAGAATCAAGACTAAACAAAATTTCTCATATACTTGAGTGCCGAAGTCATATTGGTCAGACGAGCTGTAACAACCTTATAAAGGATTTAAAACCTTTTTCAGACATAATAACAATTACTGCCAAAGAAGCATTAAACTGCCTTGAAAATCTTTCAAAACATCAGCCCCTGCGCAGCGAAACACATGCTTCCCACGCTGCTGCCCTGTACAGCTCCGACCTTGAGCTTCTATGTGTAATGGAGGATGTGGGCAGGCATAATGCACTGGATAAGGTGATAGGAAAAGTTTTTCTCGACAACAAACTATCCAGCGCCTCTATTTTAACCCTTTCTTCACGCATAAGCTATGAGCTTGTGCAAAAAGCTGCAAGAGCACGGATCTCTATCATCCTTGCAATTTCCCGCCCCACCTCCCTTGCCATTAACCTGGCATCCAGGCTTAAAATTACACTGGCATGCCTTGTTAGAGATTCGGGATTATATATCTTTACAGGTGAAGATCGTTTCAGAATAAGAGAGCTTTGAATAATCTGTCTGCCCCGATGTTAATCAACTAAATTCTTGATTTATTAAACGAATATGTTATATAAAAAATATTTGTTTTGCAAATCTATGGCATTATTATACTGCTGAAAAATCACTGCATTTTAAATTAATATGGAAAATATAAATGAATGATAAAATATCCTGCAAAGAATTTAAACACGGTCGCATCTTTACAGGTCGTCTTCCCCATGGTGTTGACCTTGTGCAATCAATAGAAGATTTTTGCAGGGATGCTTCCATCAATATGGCGACTTTTTCTTTAATAGGAGCCTTATCTTCTGTTACAATCGGTTCTTACGATCAAACACAACAGGTATATGTAAGCTTTTCCAAACATGCTGACCTGGAAGTATTATCCTGCACCGGCAATATTTCAATTAAAGACGGATCACCAATGGTGCATGCTCATATTGTTCTTGCGGATATAGATGGAAAAACCTTTGGGGGCCATCTTTTTTCTGAATCTATAATCTTTGCCGGTGAAATAGAAATTCAAGAGTTATCAGGAGAACAGTTAGAAAGAAACCATGACACGACAACAGGGCTGATGCTTTGGAATATTTAGCAAAAAAACCTAAATTTTCTATTTGTAAAAGATCTCTCTTGCCGGACTTATAAAGGGGATTAAATGCAGGTTACTATTAATAAGGCAGAAAAATTAAAACCACTGCCGGATGATTCCAAGATAGAATTTGGAACAATATTTACAGATCACATGTTTAATATGGATTATAATCCTGAAATAGGATGGCATAATCCACGCATAGAGCCTTACAAGCCCATAAGCATGGACCCTGCCACCATGATTTTGCATTACAGCCAGGGCGTTTTTGAAGGGCTTAAAGCTTACAGAACCGATTCCGATGACATACAGCTTTTTCGACCAAGAGATAATTTTAAACGTCTTAACCGGTCATCTGAAGCTCTCTGTATACCGGAATTTGATGAAGAGCTGGTTTTTGATGCGTTAAAACAGTTACTTAAAATAGAAAAAAGATGGGTCCCTGGAGCTCCTGAAACTTCTCTTTATATACGGCCTACAATCATTGCAATGGATCCCTTTCTTGGGGTTCGCGCTTCTTATACATATCGATTTTTTATTATTCTTTCTCCTGTTGGAGCATACTATCCTGAAGGCTTTAATCCTGTAAAAATATGGGTAACAAAAGACCACGTCCGAGCTGTCAGGGGAGGTCTGGGAAATGTAAAAACACCGGGCAACTATGCTGCAAGCCTCTATGCAGGTGAACAGGCTCATAAAAACGGATACACTCAGGTTTTGTGGCTTGATGCAATTGAATTAAAATATATTGAAGAGGTCGGCTCCATGAACATCTTCTTTGTCATGGATGATGAACTCATTACGCCCATGTTAAACGGAAGTATTTTGCCTGGGATAACAAGGGATTCTGTTATCACACTGGCAAAAAAATGGGGTGTAAAAGTTACGGAACGCAAGGTAAGCATAGAAGAACTATTTGAATCTCACAGTTCCGGGAGACTTAAAGAAATTTTCGGATCAGGAACAGCCGCAGTTATCTCTCCTGTTGGAGAGATAAAATTTAATGACAAGGTTATTACAATTGGCAATGGCAAAGTCGGAGATATGGCTTATAAATTCTTTAAGTCTATTACTGATATTCAATATGGCAAATCAGAGGATGTCTCTAACTGGATAGAGCCACTCTGATATAAAAGAAAATAATTATTGTTAGACCTTTGCAAAACGCACTATTTCGTCCGATTTAAATTAGGCTCAAATTAAAATCCTCAAAATACTTAATGCATTCGAAGTGGTTGTTTTTTTACCTTTCTTGAGATTAAGCAGACTTGAACTTTTTTTCGAAAACCCCATTTTGTTAATTAAAAGAGGAGAAAAATTATGTATCAGGGTAATTCTTCAGAATTTTTGCAAAACTTTATTTCAAAGATGAAAAAAAAAAACCTGGATTCTTCGGTAATCGACACCTTTGCCTATTACTATCAATTGCTAATTTCAGGTGAATCCGGTCTGATATACGATAAGGATATAACACCTGTTAATTCTGATGAAATCAAAGAGTTAGACAGCCTTAAAGATTATTATGATGCGGGAAAACGTGTACTTGATAATTGTGTGATGCTCGTTCTAAACGGCGGACTTGGCACAAGCATGGGTTTAACAAAAGCCAAATCCCTGCTTAGGGTCAAAAACGGAAAAACCTTTTTATATATACTATTAAAACAGGCTGAAATTTCCAATGTTTCCCTTGCACTCATGAATAGTTTCAGCACCCATCAAGAAACAATTTCCGCTATCTCTGAATACAAACCTGCAAAAAAACCTTTTTTATTTCTTCAGCACAGATTTCCCAAGATAGTAAAGCAGAATCTTAAACCGGCCACATGGCCTGCCAAACCTGCCTTAGAATGGAATCCTCCGGGTCATGGCGATATATACCTTGCCTTGTCTGCTTCAGGCATGCTTGATGAGCTGCTGGACCGGGGAATCAGGTATGCCTTTATATCCAACTCCGACAATCTGGGCGCCACAATTGATGAGTCTTTGCTGGGTTATTTTTCAGAAAAAAATTTTTCATTTATGATGGAGGTGGCAGAAAAAACACCTGCAGATATTAAAGGCGGTCATCTTGCCAGAAATAACAGCGGCCGGATGATACTTCGTGAGGCAGCCCAGTGCCCTGCTAATGAGATTAAAGCATTTCAGGATATAAAACGGTATGGTTTTTTTAACACCAACAACATCTGGATAAACCTTGTTTATTTAAAAAACCTCATCGAAAAAGAAGGTATAATTCGATTACCCATAATTATAAACCCCAAGAGACTCGATCCCAGAGATGTAAACAGTCCTGAAGTTTTTCAGATTGAAACAGCAATGGGCGCTGCAATATCTCTTTTTGAAGGAGCCACTGCTGTTAAAGTGCCAAGATCAAGGTTTTTCCCCGTAAAAAAATGTAATGACCTGCTTGCAGTAAGATCGGACTGTTTTGTTTTTAATAAACAGGGGAGACTTATTAGAAATCCTGTGTGCAGTTTTGAATCAACAGAGATCAAATTAGATCAAAAATATTATTCAATGATCGATCTTTTTAACGAAAGATTTGCCAATGGCGCTCCATCATTAAAAGAATGTGAATCCCTGATTATAAAAGGTGATGTTTTTTTTGAAAAGAATGTAACAATAAAAGGAAAAGTGATAATAGAAAATAGTGCTGATAAACCATATGTAATAAAAGAAGGAACCGTTATTGAAAAAAACTTATTGGTGAAATAAAATATAAGTTTGCGTGCTAATAAAAAAGGGTTTGATTTTTATAAAATCAAACCCTTTTTTTATTATAAAAACAGCTTATTTTATGCAGCGACTTCCTCTTTAACAGAAGTGGCAATTTTAAAAAGAACTGTAAGAACTAAAAACCCGACTGCATATACTCCCAAAGTAACCAGAATCTCAGGAAACGTTGGTGCATATTCGGTCACATGATGGAGCGGAGAGGGAACAAAACCGCCTGAAATCATGCCAAGCCCTTTGTCTATCCAGGTGCCTGCAAAAACCGCTATACATGCAACTATTAGAACTGATTCGTTTTTTCTGGTTACAGGATTAACAAGAAGAATTATTCCCAGACCCATAAGAGCCATGGATGTCCACATAAAAGGAACAAGAGCTCCGTGTCCGTGAAGCCCTGCAAACAGGTATTGCAGATGTACCTTATGTTCAGGAATATTGCTGTAGAATACCACAAAGACTTCACAAAGAAGAAAGAACACATTTATTGATATTGCATAGGCCACAATCTTTGCAAGAGCCTGTATCTGTTTTTTTCCAGGGTCAAAATCTGTTACCTTGCGGACAATAAAGCATAGAAGTATCAAAAATGCAGGTCCTGCCGCAAATGCAGATGCAAGAAATCTCGGGGCAAGAATAGCTGTCATCCAGAACCCTCTGCCTGGAAGACCACAGTAGAGAAATGCTGTTACAGTATGTATTCCCACCGCCCAGGGTATTGACAGGTAGATAAGCGGCTTAAGCCAGCTTTGATAATGAATTCCGTTTCGCTCTGCTTCAAGAACATTCCACCCTATAACTGTATTCAGAAAAAGGTACCCGTTTAATACTATCATATCCCAAAACAGCACTGAAGTTGGTGTGGCATAGAATATAACATTAAACATCCTCATTGGCTGTCCAAGATCGACAAGTATGAAAAGCAGACACATAATAAGAGCTGCTATTGCGAGGAATTCTCCCAATATGGTAATTCTGCCAAAGGCTTTGTAGTCATGGAGATAATAGGGAAGAACAACCATTACTCCTCCTGCGGCAACACCAACCAAAAATGTAAACTGAGCAATATAAAAACCCCAGGATACATCCCTGCTCATCCCTGTAATACCGAGACCAATTTTAAGCTGAAACAGATAAGCACAAAATCCGATCCCTATAACTGCAAGTAATGCAATAACCCATCCCCAGTATTTTTTGCTTCCTTTTAAGGCTAATTCTAACATAACTACCTCACACTATATAGTAAACCGAAGGTTCCGTACCCAGGCCGCTTTTACGTTGAATTGCGTAGTTTGACTTTAAAAGCTTTCTTACTTCAGATTCAGGATCTTCAAGGTCACCGAAAGCTATTATCCCGTTTGAAGCCTCAACACAAGCCGGCATCTTTCCCACTGCAAGCCGCTCAGCACAAAAATTACACTTTTCAACAACACCCTTCATTCGGGTGGGAAAATCTTTGTTAATATCCGATTCTTCAAGAACCGTGTGCGGATCGACAAAATTAAAGCTTCTCGCTCCAAATGGACATGCAGCCATACAAAATCTACAGCCTATGCAGCGATGAAAATCCATTAATACTATTCCGTCGCTCTCTCTTTTGAAAGTTGCCTTTGTAGGACAGGCCCGACAGCATGGCGGATCCTCACAATGGTTGCAAAGCACCGGAAAAGGCAGATGCTTTATGCGATCGTTTAAATATTTATATTCGCCTGGAAAAGCATGTTCAAATTTTTCCTCCCAGATCCATTTAATCTCATGATTTTTATTATCGTGGTGAGGAATATTATGAAGTTTATTACAAACCTCAAAAACCGGTTCAAGATCTTCCAGTGAATGAATCTTCCGGGTATCTATAACCATACCCCAGCGTTTAGCTGTCAGGGCATCTTTACCCTTAATCAGTTCAACTTTTGTTTGCCCATGCTCTTCCGAGGAAGCAAAGGCATTCAAAACAGGCTTTACACCCACTCCTGTTCCTAATCCTATTGCTGAAACACCGGCTATTTTCAAGAAGGTTCTTCTGCTTTTTTTCATTACTTTTCCTCCTTGGATTTATCTATATGACAGTCCCAGCAGTATGGGTCCACCGAAGCATAACTATGACATTTATCACAAAAGTCTTCTTTATTTGAATGGCAGTCGATACATGTGTTGGAAAGGCTCATATTATAACTCTTTCCGGTATTTTCATTCACATATACTCTTTTCGCATCTCTGACAACGGTATCTCTCCATACGTCAAGAAGCTGCATGTGCTCTGCCCTCATATACTCTGCTGACCGCACACAGGTTCCGGCGGCCTTTGCCTTTTCCGTCAATTTAGGTTCCGGAACAGGGGCGGCTTTGCCCATATTGTACCAGAACGGAAATGTAAAGATTAAAATAAAAACAACCAGGCCTGTGATAATCATATTCTTATCATTCATCTGATTCTTCCTCCTCCATACCAGCCAGTGGTTCCCCGCGCAGATCTATCACTTTTTTATTTTCTCCAGGAAGAATTAAGGCATTGGCCACCAGCTCATGAAGCCCCGTAACATCAACTTCAGGCACCCAGTAGGACATAAGATCCGGGAAAACAGCTCTGTCAATTGCGCATATACATGCCAGCGTGTTCACTCCGTATTCTTCATGAACATGCTTTACAGCGTTGGCCCTTGGCAGACCTCCCGTCATTCTCAACTCCATATCTTCACCGGCATTTAACCCTGCACCGCTTCCGCAGCAGAAAGTCTGTTCACGAATCGTGTTTATCGGCATCTCATAAAAATTATTACACACATTTTTTATAACATATCTCGGTTCATCAAGCATACCCATGCCTCTCGCTGGATTGCAGGAGTCATGATAAGTTACCGAAAACTTGTCATTACGGCTCGGATCAAGTTCAAGTTTTCCGTGCTTAATAAGATCTGCCGTAAATTCAGCGATATGAACCATTTTTGTGGATTTGGCGTTTTCAAATTTTGTTCCGGTTATGGGTGAAACAGGCTCTTCGAGAAAGTCGGCAGGACCGTTCATTGTATCCATATACTGATTAATAACACGCCACATATGACCGCATTCGCCGCCAAGTATCCATTTGACGCCAAGCCTCTTGGCCTCCATATACATCTTTGAGTTCAACCTCTTCATGGTTTCATGAGAGGTGAAAAAGCCAAAGTTGCCGCCTTCGGAAGCATATGTGCTCCATGTTATGTCAAAACCGTATTTTTCTTTCAGATAGTGGAAGAGAATCATGTATCCCATGCAGGTGTAAGTGCCTGGATCGGCAAAAACATCGCCTGAGGGAGTAATAAAGAGTATGTCCGCCCCTTTTTTATTAAAAGAAGGCTCAACTGTCACCCCTGTTACTTCTTCAATATCTTCCACAAAAAAATCAAGCATATCCTTGAATGCATGGGGTTGAATTCCAAGATGATTGCCTGTGCGGTAGCAGTTGGCGACAGGAGTTGCAATCCAGTCTATATTAAGACCGATAAGATTAAGCAGCTCTCTGCCCATGATGGTAATCTCGGCTGTATCTATGCCGTAGGGACAGAATACTGAACAGCGTCTGCATTCTGTACACTGAAAGAAATAGTACCACCATTCTTTTAAGACATCAATTGTCAGTGGCCTGGCTCCTCCAATTTTTCCTAAAATTTTACCTGCGGTGGTAAAATCATGTCTGTATACCGACCTGAGGAGTTCAGCCCGTACAACCGGCATATTCTTGGGGTCGCCGGTGCCTATAAAAAAATGACATTTATCAGCACAGGCGCCGCACCGCACACAAATGTCCATAAAAATCTTGAAAGTACGAAATTTTTCAAGCCTCTCCCTTAAGCCTTCAAGAAGTATTTCCTGCCAGTTTTCGGGAATTTTCCAATCGTCCTCAAGGGGGTTCCATTGTCTGGCATTCGGCAGACTAAGGTATTCAACGCTTTTCGGGTTGGCGGCATAGCAATACATCCCCTTTCTGATATCAATGGGGGTATCCATCCACCCTTTACCAACAGGCGGTTTATGATTTATTCCGCCAAACAGTTTATCTGATTTCGGAAGATCTTTCATTGATTACTCCTTTTCCTCTGATTCCTCTGGCGCTTTTTTTTCGGGCATTTTATCCACCGGAAGTCCGGCATCTATCATTTTTTCTCTGAACTCATCTTCATACTCTTGATAGGTATGAACATGGACAGGATAATTCCATGGATTTACATGCCTTCGAGCACGAGTATCTGTGCGCATATTTCTGGTAGGGCTTAGAAAAATACCTCCCATGTGCATAAGTTTGCTGAATGGAAAACAGGCAAAAAGTATGCTTATAAGAAACAGGTGCACATAAAAAACCCCTCCTACACCTTCGGGTATTCCTGGATGCAAAGTTGCAAGACCCATGGTAAGCTCTTTAACCTGAACCACATCCACTTTTGTAATATAGCGCATGAGAAGACCGGTTAATGTGATCCCGATGATAAGAAAAAGAGGGAAAAAATCAGCAGCGAGAGAGATATATTTAACCTGGGGGATAAAGACTCTTCTTAAAAAGAGGTAGATTACCGCCACAAGAAGAACAACCCCTGACATATAAACAACCGGCAAACCCATTTGAAAAAAAGCATCCACCTTTTCAAGCAGGCCGATACAGACAGGAACAGGTTCTGTAAAAAACCTTAAATGCCTTATCAGCACAGTAAGAAAAGAGTAGTGGAAGGCAAGAGCCCCTACCCACAAAAATATTTCCAGCCTGTAGGCTATCTTTGCGCCTTCGTGGAAACTCATCCTTGTATTTCTGAATAATGAACGGAAAAAGAAAATCTCAAGAAACATTCTTAAGACAACCCCGCCGGTTGTTGTGGGGTTATCCACTTTGTTGTCTTTTATCCATTCAAGTGATTTTTGCTGACCGCATGTTGTAGGGATACAAAAAGGAACTGCCGAACCTGCCCAGCCCATGATCCTTTTAATAAAGCCAGCAATAAAAATAATAATGGCCGCATAAGGAATAATTATACCAAATAGAACCTGCATGTTCAGGGCTTCAACGCCCACATAGGCAAGCAAAGAAAGTATAATTACTGCGATGAGGGAATAGACGTACTTTTCATTCATTTAACATTACCTCACTTTACAGCGCCTGCAACAGTATTAAATTAAAAAGCCCTGATAAAATACACAGGTTTTTAACCGTATACTGCCCGAAGCGCTACCGAATAAATATTGATTTATTAAAACCGAAACCTATAAGCCAGGCTGGTTATCCGTAATATCACTTACCAGCCCGGCTCTTCTAAACGCCTTATAAATTTTATTTCTCTCGGTATCAACTTTTAATTGATAAAGTTGTTCCTTACATTCAACAAACAGATCAAAAGCAATGAGAGCAAGACTGTCAAGTTTAGAGTCAAACTCTTCAAGCTCCTTTTTAAAGGAACTGTTTTTCAGCTCTTTTTTTAAACTCTTCCGAACAATTTTTTTTAAATCAAAAATGAAACCAGTTGCCTGGGAAGGTGTAAATATTGTCTGCACTGTTCTTATTCTGATGACAGGATCAAGGCAGGAACGTAAAGTTTCATGATCCTTTTCACGGATAAGCCCTGCGAACAAATCTTTCACACACTTAAAGGAAGTGCTTCCAACAGGGTTGGCAAAATCATCTTTTAAATTACAAAAAAATTTTGCGGTTTCAGAAGGATAGGTCGCTATTAATGTTTCAAACCATTGTTTGACAATATAGGGTTCCTTCTCTAACAGTAACTCTCCGAATTTCATAATACTTGTAAAATGCCTTTTTTCAAAAACTCTTATTTAACAAAAGTGTAACTGTTAAAATATAAACAACTTGGTGCTGGAATGTCAAGACAAATAATTTAAATTTCTGTGTCGCCAAAGGCTCGGCTTTGGGTCAAGGCTTGCATTCTATTCATATAATAATGTAAAATATTTTCATGATTTATATTACCCCGACAATCTCTATCAATGAAAATGAAATCAAATTCGATTTTACGCATTCATCAGGACCAGGTGGGCAGAATGTCAATAAAGTTGCCTCTGTTGCTCAGCTTAGATTTGATGTGAAAAATTCAAAGGCTTTTCCTGATGATGTAAGGGCAAGGCTTATTCAACTTGCAGGGAAAAAAATAACAGGCGCCGGAGTCCTGCTAATAAAAGCAGGGCGCTTTCGCAAACAGGAGCTTAATCGAAAAGACAGTGTCAGCCGTCTGATCTCGCTAATTCGTAAAGCATCCAAAAAACCTAAGATTAGAGTTAAAACAAGGCCCACAGTTGCATCAAAAAAACGCAGGCTTGCCATAAAGAAACATAGAAGTAAAATAAAAAAAATGAGACTGACGGCGGGAAAATCATTGGACAATTAAAGCCTGCATATCTTCAAGCTGCACAAGTTTTTCTTCAAATATATTCTTTTCTTTCTCAAGCGCCTCATACAGTTTTTCAAGCTCATCAAAGAGGTTGTCCACATCTTTTTTGCATACATGAATAGAATGGGAAATTTCAGCGATTTTTTTTCCGTCTTTATTCTCCGCTGCCTCAAGTATTTCGGAGTTTAAAGCATCTATCTCTTTTTCTCTTTTATCTATCCTGTCTTCATTTAGCGCAATCTTCTTTTCCAGTGGTTTAAGCGTTGTTCCCTTTTCAGTAATAATTTCAGAACGCTTTTTCCGGATTTCTTTTTTTGTCAGCTTTTTATATAAAACTTCATTGGAGCCAGGCTTTACATCAGGTTTTAAAGAAAAATCATCTTCATCCCACCCCTCTTTTTCCAGAAATTCCTGATAATTTCCCTGGAAAACTTCGATGGAGTTATTCTTAAAAACAACTAACCGCTTTGCAATAGCATGCAAAAACATCTCATTATGTGTAACCATGATTACAGCGCCTTCAAAAGAATTGATTGCCGCAAGAAGCGCATCGCAGGACTCCATATCAAGATGATTTGTCGGTTCATCAAGGATAAGCAGGTTTGCAGGAGTCGCTATGAGCTTGCCGAGCATGACCCTGCTTTTTTCACCTCCTGAAAGAACTCCTATTTTCTTTAATGCTGCATCCCCTTCAAACATCATAGTTCCGCAAACATTCCTGGCGCCCTGCATTTCCATATCAGGATGAGAATAGAGGATCTCTTCTAATACGGTTTTTGAATTATCAAGATTCTGGATGTTGGTCTGCTCAAAAAAACCCGGCATCAGGTTTGGATTATATGAAATTTCACCTGACTGTGGGACAAGCTTGCCGGCAATAAGCTTAAGAAGAGTGGTTTTGCCTTTACCGTTTTTACCAACAACACAGATTCTTTCATGTTTTTTTACAAATAGATCAAACTGGTTAATTAAGAGTTTGTCCCTGCCATATGAAAAAGAAAGCTTGCGGGCATCAATAAGGTTTTTGCCTTTAATCGGCTTGTTTTTAAATACAAATTCAGGGGGTTTGCTTTTTTCAATCTTTTTATGATTATCTGTTTTTGCCAAAGCCTTGATTCTTGACTGCACCATACCTGCAAGCCTTGCCTTTGCCCTGAAACGGTTAATAAAAAGTTCTGTTTCCTTTTTTTTGCGCTGCTCATTTATCCTGGTTTTTTCGTATACCTCTTCTTCCTGGGCAATTTGTGAGTAATACTTTGCAGTATTTCCTGAAACCCTGCGAATTTTTTTATGATAAATTCCTATTGTATGTGTTACAACCTTATCCATAAATCCACGGTCATGGGTAATAAGCATCAATTCTCTGGGCCAGGCTGCAAGAAATTTTTCAATCCACCGGATAGAAGCAATGTCAAGGTAGTTGGTTGGTTCATCAAGTAGTAAAAGATCCGGCTCTGACACAAGCACTTTCGCAAGATTAAGGCGAACCTGATATCCTCCTGAAAATTCATTTGGATTTTTTTCCATATCCGCAGAAGAAAAACCAAGACCCGCAAGAACCTTCTCAACCTTCCAGTGGCTTTCATGTTCTGCTTCGGGCAGCCCCCTTATACCTTCCTTTAAAACAGTATCTTCCCTGAACTCAATTTTCTGTTTCACATACCCTGTGCGATAATTCTTCGGAACGGTAACCGTCCCTGAATCAGGCTGAGCTTGACCGGTAATTAAACGAAAAAATGTGGTTTTACCATGACCGTTGCGTCCTACCATTCCAACTTTTTCGTTTCGGTTCAGCTTAAAAGAGATATTGTCAAATAAAACATTGCTGCCATAATATTTTGTCATGTTATCAATGTTAATCATTAAAACAGGCTCCGTTTTTGCGTGTTTCCCGCCGCATTACATGCTGCTGGATTCCCAGCGTTAGTGCTCTTGCTATTCATGCGATAATTCTATAAAAAATCAAATGTTCCGGTTTTTGTCAATACTTAAGCTAAGGTGTATATAGAATTACCCGACTTTGTTAAATATGGTGCCAGAATAAACAATTTTTGATAAGAATTTATATTTGACCTATATGAGCTAATAGTGTGATATATTAATTTGACGAAATTGCAAAGTAGTTTAAAATAGCAGAGAATGCGGCTTATCCGTGTCGCGATGGACACAGGTGAAACAGATATTGAAGGAATAGACTTTTCATTAATTAGAAATTCTCGGGAACTGTTTGAATTATATCTTCCCATAAAATTGTTTCATCAAATATGTTATTATGCAAATCCACAATTAGGGAACTGTTTATATTAACTGTCTGATTAAATGCTAATTGTTTATTATAGTAAATTTAAAAAATTGTTATTTTTATAAAATACGAATATTCGCAGAGTAATTGTTATATCTGTTGATTAAAAAGCTTGAGTGACGGCTTACAATCCATTTTATTTTAGGCTATTCAGATGAAATCGATAACGATTATTTGGGCATTATTTACAATTTTGTTTTTCTGTTTGGGTATTCTTCATCTACGTGCATCAAAAAAAAATATTGACACTTTCCGAATAAAAGCCAAAAAGTCAGCCGGGAAGATTATGGGCATACCGATACATACTGGTCTTGAAAATTTTGTTATCGATTTCAATTCATATATTGAGAGCCAAAACAAATCCAATCGTAATAACAATAGACTATCAGCATTAGGATACTTTGCTGCTTCACTTACGGCACTTTTATCCATGCTCCTCACAATAAAAGGTATCTGGCCATTTGAATAGTATACATTATAGCTTAGATGAAAGATCTTTAAGAAATGTAAATTTAATGGCAAAAAATAGTTGATATAACCTGTCAGTTCAGGTGACAGCCTGGGCAGTGCCGTTTTTTGACAGTTTGTTTAAAAGTCAATTTTTTCATTATTTAAAAAGTTAGTGGAAGCCCTGGCTGCCCCTGACTTCTGCGTTATGGCAGAAAGAAAGTGAGGTGAAATTATAATGTTGATTTAACAAATAAAAAAAGAAGTAGCTGAATTGCCTAAAATGCAACTTAAAGAATTTCGATTGTGGTTTGAAGAGTTTGATGCATCAGAATGGGATAAGCAATTTGAGAAAGATGTGGCTTCGGGGGGACTTGACGACATTGCTAATAAAGCAGTATCGGATTTCAAGAAAGGAAAGTTTAAAAAGCTATGAATCATTTCACTCCCTTTCTTTTTGGAAAGAATACGAAAAGCTGGGCACCATCTACGAACAAAAAGTCAAGGACAAAATCACCGAAATCTGTGGGGGATAACTACCATGAATAACAATGACCCATTACTAAAGGTTCGCTTTGACGGCAAAGCTATTGGCACAGGAAAAATTCCGGTGTCGCATTTGCTGCGTTTTCTTACCAATCTGAACAAGGCGCTCCAGCGAACGGGGCGGGTGCTAATGGGTGAATCGGAAAGCCTGCACCGTGGGCCGCAACCACGCAATATAAAAGAAGAGATGTCGCTTGATCTGGTATTATTGACACACGGCAGCCCTGCAACGGTGCTGGGTTTCGAACGGGGAAGGATGCAAACGTCTCTGCCAAGCATGGACTTTGGCCTTGAAATTTTGAAAAAGGCGGTTGCAGGCTTATCCGTTGTGCAAAAACCGGATGAGGCTTTGCCAGCCGGTTATGATGCAGGTGTCCTGATGGCATGGCGCGACACAGGTACGCTGTTCAGCCGTGGAGTGGAAAAAATCGAGTTTACTTTGAATCATAGCGAGACACCACTTTCGACAGTCTATACGCCACAAGGATTTAACCGGATTCAGGAACGTATAAAGGGTCCGCAGATCAACATTCGCACCATTGAAGGA
>CAYZXU010000024.1:0-23980 GCA_964482535.1 uncultured Desulfobacteraceae bacterium
GTCTGTGAGGGAACCAGCGAAACAATTTTGCGGGGTATTTGTGTAAAATGATGGGATGTCCCCATTTGATCTTTAACAAATTGTTTCATTTTAAAAAGTCCCCTTACCTTATATTTGCCCTTCCACAACCCTATTTCTTCCTTCTGCTTTGGCTTGATAAAGGCATTTGTCAGCCTCTTTAATCATAAGCTCCGGCGTGATCTTTTTTTCCGGAGTATCAGGGGTAAAACTTACTGCGCCAAAACTGGCGGTAATGGAAATTTTTCTATTATCCGCCAGATTTATTTTCATCAGGGAAACAGCGGCACGAACCTTTTCCGCAAAACTGCGTCCCCCGATATTATCTGTTTCGGGAAGTATTATTATGAATTCTTCTCCCCCGTATCTTGATATCCAGTCAATTTTGTCCCTAAACAACTTTTTGATGCAAATAATTAATTCTTTTAAAACATGATCTCCGGCCTGGTGACCGTAAGTGTCATTCACCTTTTTAAAAAAGTCAATGTCGCACAGTATCATGCTGAGCGCATGTTTATACCTGCGAGCTCTTTTGATTTCAGTTGTCAAATGTTCATTTAAATAACTTCGGTTATAACAACCGGTTAGCGGGTCGGTTATTGATAAGATACGGAGCTCCTCCTGGAGAGATTTTGTTCTTATAATAGAGGTGATTCTGGCATTAAGCTCTTCAATGATAAAAGGCTTTGTTACGTAGTCATCTGCACCCATGTTTAATCCGGCGACGATATTTTGCGTATCAGATACAGTTGTAAGGATAAGGATCGAAATATTTTTCAGCGAGCAATCGTCTCTTATAATCTTGCAGACTTCAAGGCCATTTATTCCAGGCATTACTATATCGAGGAGGATAATATCCGGCAATTCAGCTTTAAGCTGATCAAGGCAGGTTTCACCATCTTTTGCAAGTATAACCTTATAACCTTCTTCTTCCAGTAAATCTTTTATTTGCATTCGGACAGTCAGGCTATCATCAACGACCATAATTATTCTTTTTTGCGCTTCCACTTACCGCCTCCATTATTATCTGCCCGTGTTGCCCACAACAAGGCTTCCCACCTCACATCCTATGTGTCGTGCAATGACATGACACTTTGCCTTAAGCAAAAAACATATATTTTTATGGACTTCACTAAGTGTTTCATAATTGCCCTGTCCCTTGGCAATAACAAGGTCTGCTTCATGAAAATGTTTTTTTAATATATCGGAACAGTCTTTAAGGATGGTTCCTGGAGCATCGGATCCATTGTCAATAACATGAACGAGATCAGTCATTCCCGTGCGTTGGGCATCTTTTATTGTAGCATCATTTATTACCGGCCCTCCACGCACAACAAAAGTTACTCTATCCATGGGCATCTGTTCAATTAGTAATCGATCCATAACAATTTCTCCTGTATTATCGCCAAGGTACAAAATCTTTTTTGCAGAAAATATCTCATTAAATAATTTATCGATATCCCCAAAGAACTTATCTGTTAATGAATTCTTAATGGCATCTTCAACAGCCTCATGTTTTAAATCGCCGAATACCCCGAAATCTATAATGTTGCCTGCTATGGCAAGTCTAACCGCGGTTTCCATGGGGTTTGATGATCTTTTGATCCTTTTTTTAAGCTCTGGATAAAGTTCAAGGGCAAATAGATTATATTTTTCTTTTACTTCCCTGTAAGGATCATCATTTTTTAACAATTTGCGTATAATCCTGTGAATAAACTGCGCCATTTCAGGTGGTGATGAACTGAAATCCATATCACTTACGGCTAAAAGAACCTTTCTTAAAACCTTCTCGTGAATATTTTCGTCGGAAGTGGCAAACCTTGAAGCTTCAAGAGCCTGGCGGATAAAGCATGGGATACAGTCATAGTATGTTTTCAAAGTATATAATCCTTATGGTAAAAAGCAAAATTCACATTTAATCAAACTATTAATTACCCTTTTTAGCAACTTAAATATTGAATATAGGGGTAAGGTCTTCATTCTTGACACTTTTCTAATAATGGATTAATTAAAGCAATATTATGTTAAAAAACTTTGCCGAGCCGGTAATAGAAGGCCTGCTCACACCTCCTATCCTATTTTCAAGGTTTTTAGACGAGATACCTGCAGGAGTTATATTGCTTGATAAACATTGCAGGGTTGCATACCTTAATCGGGCATTTGAAGCGCTGACAGGTTTTTCCAGAAAAGACTCCCTTGGTGTTTTGTGCCGTAATATTTTAAGGGGGAATATCTGTATTAACAGATGCCCTGTAAATGAAGTCGCAAAAAAACTGCAGCCTGTATCTTTAGAGGGAGATATAATAAACAGGGAAAGAAGGCTCATCCCCGTGAGAATGACGCTGGCTCCCCTCATGGATAATAAGGGAAAGCTTTCCGGTTATATTGAGACCATCGAGGACTTCAGGATAATTAAAGAGCTTGATGTGAGAAAAAGCCAGGCGTACAGTTTTATGAATATAATCGGCAAAAGCCCTCAGATGGAAAAGGTTTTTCAAATTTTGCCGGTGCTTGCCCAGAGCGACACATCAATTCTTATAACAGGTGAAACCGGAACAGGGAAAGACCTCGTTGCAGAGGCTGTGCACAGGATTTCCCAGAGATCAAAAGGCGCATTTATCAAAATAAACTGCGGTGCTCTTCCTGAATCTCTTTTGGAATCGGAGCTCTTTGGGCACAAGAAAGGAGCCTTTACCGGAGCCTATGAAGATAAACCAGGCAGATTTCGTCTGGCACATAACGGCACCCTGTTTTTGACGGAAATAGGAGATCTCCCCCTCTCTTTACAGGTTAAACTTTTAACTTTTCTTGATGACAAGGTGATTTATCCCCTTGGAAGTACAAAGGGGTTTCAGGTAAACGTCAGAATGGTGGCGGCAACCCATAGAAAGCTTGAGCAGATGGTTGAAAAGGGACGTTTTAGAAAGGATCTTCTCTACAGGTTAAATGTGGCAAGAGTACACCTTCCGCCTCTGAGGGAGAGGGAAGCTGATATCAGGCTGCTGCTTGACTATTTTTTAAATCTATTTAAAAATCAGCTCAATAAAAGCATATACAGGTTTTCCAAAGATGCTTTGGCGATACTCCTTAACTATAATTATTCGGGAAATGTCAGGGAGTTGAGAAATATAGTGGAGTATGCTGTTAATATAACCCAAAATCCTCAGATAGAAACAGAAAGTCTTCCAGCTTATCTGCATGAACAAGGTTCTGTTTTAAAAAGAGATCCCTGTGAAAATATTTTGCAATATGAAGTAAACGATATTCCTGAAACGTATAAAAAACAGCCCTCTAAAACATGGGCAGATGCGGAAAGAGAGATGATTCTGGAAGCGCTTGTTAAGACTAAGGGTAAAAAAACAAGGGCTGCGAAGTTATTAGGATGGGGAAGAAGTACTTTGTGGAGAAAAATAAAACTGTATGAACTGAAGGTATAGGAGTTTAAACAGGTATGAGTAGTACAGGTTAAGATAAATATGGCTAAAAAACTTATTATCCCCATATATGCGGATGAAGTTGCGCCGCGTTTTGATCTGGCGGCTGAAGTCTATGTGCTAATTAAGGTTGGACACGATGAGATTGAGGAAGAGAAAATCGTTGTGCTTCCCCAGGCATCGGCTGAAAAGCTGTGTCACCTGATTTTAACTGAAAATATTCAAACAGTTATTTGTGGAGCAATCGAAGATGAATACTACCAGTTTCTTATATGGAAAAAAGTAACGGTTATAGACTCGGTGTCAGGTCCATGGCTTGAAGCTTTAAAACTATACAACGCCGGTAGGTTGAACCCTGGTGAAATACTTTGCCAAAGAAGTGTTGAAGGAAAAAGAGTTAATGTTTAAAAAAATGTATAATATTATCGCCGGTATCTTCAAGCCCACTGAAGAGGGGGCTACTCCAAGGCATTACAGGCTGCTTAAAAGAAATATAATTATAATAATGATTGGCGTTACAATAATGCCCCTTGCACTTATGGCGATTTTTAACTTTTATCAGTACAGGGCCAGCCTTAAAAGTGAAATGTTCAACCCGATGAACAGCCTCACTAATAAAACAAAACACTCCTTTGAGCTGTTTCTTGAAGAAAGATTTTCGACAGTTCGTTTTATCGCTTCTGCATATACATATGAAGAACTTTTGAACAAGAAAAATATGAGCAAGATATTCAGGGTCTTAAAAAAGGAGATCGGAGGTTTTGTGGACCTTGGTCTGATTAATTCCGAAGGAATTCTTGTGAGCTATGCAGGCCCCTATTCCCTTTTAGGCAAAGATTATTCTCAACAGAGTTCATTTCAGGAAGTGCTTGTAAAGGGAAAGTATATCAGCGATGTCTTCATGGGGCACAGAAAGTTTCCGCATATAATAATATCGGTTCAACACCTTGTGGCAGATGGAAAATCCTGTGTGCTGCGCGCAACAATTGATACAGACATGTTTGATAAATTTATTGCAAGCATGGGGCTTGATCATCAAAGTGATGCGTTTCTTGTTAACAGCAAAGGCATACTGCAAACCGGTTCTAAATATTATGGAAAAGTTCTGGAGCCATGCAGGTTGAAAATCCACCCGGGAGGCAAGGTCTCCTATGTGATTGAAAGCGTTGACCAGACCGGCAAAGATATACTTGTTGCATTTGCGGGTTTTTCCAATGCTGACTATAAACTCGTTCTTGTGAAGCCCCGTGCAGTGGTGTTAAAATCCTGGTATACATTAAAAACAGAAATTCTGGTGGTATTTTTTGGCAGTGTTTTGCTTATATCCATGGCGATTTTTAAAATTACCAATAGAATGATTAAGCGGATTAAGCGCGCTGACGCAAGAAGGGCTGTTGCATTCAGGGAACTGCAGCATAATCAGAAACTATCATCAATCGGAAGACTCGCTGCAGGAGTGGCGCATGAAATAAATAATCCTCTTGCAATAATCAATGAAAAAGCCGGTCTCATGAATGACCTTATTCTATATTCGGAAGATTTCGGACAAAAGGAAAAATTTACCGGCCTTATACAATCCATACTTAAATCCATTGACCGGTGCAGAACGATTACACACAGACTTTTAGGCTTTGCCCGCAAGGTGGATATGCTTATTGAACCAATTAATGTCAACCATGTTATCAATGATGTCCTGAGCTTTCTTGAAAGGGAGGCATTGCTCAAAAAACTGGATGTAAGAGCAATGTTGTCCGATAAAATCGGCAAGATTGATTCGGACAGGGGGCAGTTGCAGCAGGTCTTTCTTAATCTTCTTACAAATGCATTTGCCGCTGTTGAAGACGGGGGTGTGATAAATATAAGCACCAGACCTGCAGAAGACGGGGGAGTAATCATTGATCTTGAAGATAACGGATGCGGCATGTCAAAAGAAGTTGTAAAGCATATTTTTGATCCTTTTTTTACTACAAAAAAAGGATCAGGAACAGGTCTTGGGCTTTCAATTACCTACGGTATTATCCATAAAATGGGAGGAGATATAAAAGTACGAAGTCAAAAAGGTAGGGGTACTGTTTTCACCATAATGCTTCCTGAAAAATCTGAAATAAGCGAGGAGAAACAAGATGAGGGGATTGAAGATACTACTGATTGATGATGAAAAAGAATTTGTTACAACCTTGGCGGAACGGCTGGAAATAAGAGGTTTTTTTTGCGAAACCGCACTTGACGGCGAAGCAGGGCTTGAGCATATGGAAAAAAAAGATTTTGATATAGTTGTAGTTGATCTTATGATGCCTGGATTAAGCGGGCTGGATGTATTAAAAAAGATAAAGGCATCTAAGTATGAATGCCCTGTAATTCTTCTTACAGGTCATGGTTCCACTAAAGAAGGAATTGAGGGTATGCGCATAGGGGCATATGATTACCTTATGAAACCGATTAATATTGAAGATCTGATTGAAAAGATAACATATGCTGTAACACAAAAACAGTAAGGGAGCTTTACCATTGAAAGAAACAGAACCAAATGAGGCTTTGTTCTTTGGAAAAGTCACAGCAGGCATTGCCCATGAAATTCAGAATGTTCTTGCAATAATAAAAGAATCTTCCGGCTTAATGGAAGATATTTTAATGATGAACCGTGAAGAAGAATTTAAATTTTTAGATAAATTTCAAGATACTATTCTGATTTTAAAAAAACAGGTTGAAAGGGGAGTAGGTCTCACCTCTGCTTTAAACAGATTTGCCCATTCCCCGGATAAAATAGAAACGCAGATTAATGCAATGGATGCTGTTGGCAGACTTGTTTTTTTAACAAGACGTCTTGCAAAATTAAAGGCAGTAGAGATTAAACTGCTGGAAAACAATGATCCGCTTGTTTTAACAACAAATTTAGTCAAATTTCAGATGACAGTTTTTTTATGTCTGGAATCTATTTTAAACCTGATAAAAAAGGGTTGTATTATAAATATAAGTCTGGAGAAAATTGATTCTCAAATTATTATTAAAATTAGCTGCCAGGGTGATCTTCCCTCTTCTGAGATTTTTTGCAAATTAATTTCTGCCTCGCACCAATGGCCATTTATTCTGCAAACATGCAGGGATATAAACGCAACTGCCAAAACCGATATTGAAGCAAACGGTATAAAATTATATTTTCAGTAGTTTGCATAGGTTTCAAAATGTTTCATAATGTTTTTTTCGCTATGTTTTGAAATGTTTCAAAACGTTTTATCGTCCCAGTACTTTTTTTGGCAACTAATTTTTTTATGACAAGTTTAGATTGTTGCAAAAATGTTCAACTTCTTTCAGGTTCAAGAAAGGTGAAATTTTTAACCACGAGTATTTTAAGGATTTTTATTTGAACCTGATACTTTAAAACTGAAATTTATAAGTGCAGACTTCGAAAGGGGAGGCTTTGTAAAAGGTCTCAAATTAATAAATGGCATAATCATTGCTGTTGCAACATACAGAAGGCATAGGTTTAATATAAGGAGGCATAAATGGCTATAATCTCTCTTAGCAGCGGAATTTTCAGCACAGCCGGTGAAATAGTAAAAAAACTTTCAGATGAGCATGGCTTTACGGTATATTCAGATGATGATATTATTGAAAAAGCTGCTGATAAATATAAAATGAAGATTGAAATATTCAAAAAAACTATTGAAGGAAAACAGATTGCCTTTAATAATTTTACACATGAGAAAGAAAAATGTATTGCCTGCATGAAAGCTGTTCTATCTGATCTCTTAACCAAAAAAGATATTATCTTTTTTGGTTTGTCCGGTCATTTAATTCCCGCAACAGTTTCTTTTATTTTAAAAGTTCTTGTTATTTCCGATATAAAAACAAGGGTTCAAAACGGAATAAAGAGTCATGGATTGTCTGAAAAGGGGGCTCTGAAAAAAATTCATGATGCCGATGAAATTGCATTTTTATGGACAAACAGCCTGCACAACACCGAACCCTGGGACAATTCACTGTACGATATTGTAATACCAACGGACAAGATTGATACCAATGAATCAATAAAGCTTATATTAGACAACCTGAACAAGGTTGCTGTTCAACCTGATTTTAAATCAGAACCGGAGGTTGGTAATTTTGAGCTTGCAACCAGGGTTGAAAGAATACTTATTGAAAAGGGGCATTGTCTTCTTGTGGAAGCAGATCAGGGAGAGGTAGTGCTGACAATTAATAAACATGTTATTATGCTTTCAATGTACGAACAGAAAATTAAAAAAATAGCTGCTTCGATTTCCGGGGTTGAATCCGTAAAAACAAAAATAGGAAAAGAGTTCTATAAGGCAGACACTTATCGCCAGCATGATTTCAAGCTTTCTCCCAGAGTACTTCTTGTGGATGATGAAAGGGAGTTTGTTCAGACCCTGTCCGAACGTCTGCAGATGCGGGATGTGGGAACCCATGTTGTATATGACGGTCAGAATGCCTTGGATTTTGCAGAGAAGGAAGATCTCGAAGTAATGGTTGTTGACCTTAAAATGCCGGGTGTTGATGGTTTTGAGGTATTAAAGCGTATAAAAGAAACAAAGCCGGGCATAGAGGTAATCATTCTTACCGGTCACGGGTCAGAGGAAGATCGAAAAACATGTATGGAGCTGGGAGCCTTTGCCTACCTTCAGAAACCTGCTGATATTGATCTTTTAACAAAAACCATGCAAGAGGCATACGACAAAATAAATTCAAAAGAAGAAACAGAAATGCGTTAAGGTGCCTGGCTGGCAAGGCGCGAAAACGGCTGTAAAGCAATATTAAATATACGGAGGAAATAAATGAAAATTAAGGTCTTGCTCGTTGATGATGAAGAAGAGTTTGCAGAAGCCCTGGCTAAACGGCTTGAATTAAGAGGCTTTAGAGTTACAACGTCATTTTCAGGTAAAAGTGCTCTTGAACTGATAAAAAAAATAGATTTTGATGTGATCATTCTTGATATTATGATGCCTGAACTTTCAGGGAATGAAGCCTTAAAAGAGATTAAGCACATTAAGCCTCTCACCCAGATCATTATGCTCACAGGTGAGGCGACGGTGGAAAATGCCATTGACTCCATGAAGTCAGGTGCCTTTGATTTCTTAATGAAACCTGTTGAACTGGAAGTTCTTGCAGCCAAAATAAAAATTGCCCATAAGATTAAATCAGAGCATGAAAATCGTATCCGTGAAGCTGAAATAGGACACATATTAGAGCGCCGAGGCTGGTAATGTATAGATGTTCACATAAATAATTTCACTGTGTTATCGGTCGTCGGAGTATTACAATACGCCTTTCTCCCTCTGGCCTTGTGAAATTAATTATCTGAAAATCTACAGAGCTTGAATTTTAAAAAAATCTATTTTTTTGGGTAATAATCAAGATTATTAGGAGAGTAAAAAAAGAAATGACATCAGATGTAATGCAATCTTTGACTAAAAATAAATTTGATTGGAAACGGCTTCTTTTTTTGATGATAGGGGTTACACTATTTGTTGTAGTAAAATTTTCTCCACCATGGCCGGATGCCATTGACCCCATGGGGAAACATTTTATTCTCAGCCCTGAGGCAAAAGGCGCCCTTGCTGTTTTTCTTCTCGCAGGCACATGGTGGGTGTTCGAAGTTGTTCCAATAGGTGTCACCAGCCTTACCATAGGAGTTCTTCAGGTATTATTCTTGATCCGACCTGCCAAGGTTGCGTTTAAGGATTTCATGGATCCTTCTGTAATGTTTATTTTCGCTTCACTTATTATAGGAATGGTCTTTACAAAAACAGGGTTGACTAAAAGGCTCGCCTATAAAATGCTTGTCATAGTAGGTGAAAAAACCAGCATGATATATCTTGGGTGTTTTGTTGTAACAGCAGCGTTAACCCATATAATGGCGCATACGGCAGTGGCTGCGACAATGTATCCGCTCCTTATTACCATATACAGCATGTACACTGATGAGGAAGGGCCGACCAGATTCGGCAAAGGGCTTTTTATAGGAATGGCTTATGTCGCAGGAGCAGGTAGTGTTGTAACACTGCTTGGCGCAGCAAGAGGAGCCATTGCCTTAGGCTTTTTTAAAGATGTTATAGGCAGGGATGTGACCTTTTTTGAACTCTCATACTATATGTTTCCCATAGGCTGGGTAATGGTTTTTATTTTATGGGGATTTTTTATGATTTTCTTTAAGCCTGAAAAAAAGACAGTTCCTGGTCTAAGGGAAAAGGCAAGAAGGCTTGGCGCTGAGATGGGGGGAATAACAAGAAACGAGGTGGTTGCAGCTTTAATTATTTTTGCCTGTATTCTTACAATGTCTTTAAGATCATTTGTCCCGGCGCTGAAGGCAATAGATAAAACAGCGATACTCCTGATATCGACTATACTTTTTTATGTATTAAACATTCTCGATCTTGATGATCTTGAAGCTGTTCCATGGAATATAATACTTCTTTTCGGCGGTGCAATGAGCATAGGCTTTTGTCTGTGGGATACGGGCGCTGCCAACTGGCTTGCTGTAAACTGGCTTGTTATGTTCAAAACAGCCCCTGCAATTGTCTTTATAATGGGAATTACTTTTTTTGTTTTGATGATGACAAATTTTATAATGAATGTGGCTGCTATTGCAATATCACTTCCAGTGGCTCTTGTTATAGCGCCTTATCTGAATGTGGCTCCTGAAGTAATTCTTTTTACTTCTCTCGCTGCTGCAGGCATGCCTTTTCTGCTTTTGGTCGGTGCGGCTCCCAATGCCATTGCATATGACTCAAAGCAGTTTACAACAGGAGAATTTTTTCTCTATGGTATTCCTGCAAGTATAATATTAATGATAGTTGTTTTTTTCTTTGTAAAGGTTGTATGGCCTATAATGAACATGCCTATACTTTTAAATGCCGGTTAATTCGAATTTCTTATAAATAGTATCAAATAGAAGAGTCCTTTAATTAAAGGACTCTTTTTTTTGTGACAGGCTATACCTTTTATCTTAGTGAAACTGTTTAAAAGGCATATTTTTTTTTGATTCAAGCAACTTTTTTTATATGAGGAACTCGTAGAAACAAGCTAATAGATTGAAATTATTGACACTAAAAAATAAACTATTTTAATAAAGTCGATAAGTTATATCTTTTCAGCAAAAGGCTCATAATTTAGAAAATTAGTGTGGCATTATAACAAAGGCACTTTGCATCACCCAATAAGGTTTAATTTTAAGACCTATGAAAAACTATTATAGTTATTTATGTCTATATGATTAATGTACTCGTAAAAAGTAAAATCCATGGTTAAATAAAAATATTCATGCGAGATGTCCTTGACATTGCTGAAATCTTAGTTTAAATTTTTACGGTTTAGATTAGGGTTTATGTTTATTATAAATGGACAGTTTTTTTGAAAGGAGATTTAAAATGTCTGCAAAGCTTATAAAGGGTACTGATATACGGGAAGAGATTCTTGAGGAAATTACCGCTGAGGTTGCTCAGATTAAAGAAAAACACGGAGTTGTTCCGGGTCTTGTCACAATACTTGTTGGAGAAAGTCCTGCTTCTATTTCTTATGTAACTCTTAAGATTAAAACAGCACACAGAGTCGGTTTTCATGAGATCCAGGACAGCCAGTCTGTTGATATTACAGAAGAAGACCTTTTGGCTCTTATTGATAAATATAATAAAGATGATTCGATTAACGGAATACTGGTTCAGCTCCCCCTTCCAAAACAGATTAATGAAAAAAAGGTGTTAAATGCCATTGATCCTGACAAAGATGTTGATGGTTTTCATCCGGTTAACGTGGGGCGTCTGATGATTGGTGGAGATGAAGTTAAATTTCCGCCATGCACACCTGCCGGAATACAGGAGATGATAATACGCGCCGGTGTTGAGACAAGCGGGGCAGAGGTTGTTGTTGTCGGCCGTTCAAATATAGTTGGAAAGCCTATTGCAAACATGATGCTTCAAAAAGGTGAGGGCGCTAATTCAACAGTAACAGTTGTACATACGAGAACAAAAGATCTTGAAGGACATTGCAAAAACGCTGACATTTTAATTGTTGCGGCAGGTGTTCCGGGTCTTGTTAAGCCTGAGTGGATTAAACCTGGCGCATGTGTAATTGATGTGGGTGTAAATAGAGTTGGCGAAAAAATCAGTGAAAAAACCGGTAAAAAAATTGCCATACTTAAAGGTGATGTAGATTTTGACGCAGCAAAGGAGATTGCAGGATCAATTACACCTGTTCCAGGTGGTGTAGGTCCGATGACAATTACCATGCTTATGAAAAATACTTTAAAAGCCCTTAAATTCAAACTCGGAATACAATAAAAAAATTGTTGAATAGATAATTTTGGGGGAAGTTTTCTTCCCCCAAATAAAAATAATGTTTTTTTTATTTATGCCGATAGTGATTATATGAAAAATAGTTTTTTTAGGTTTGTAATATGAATATATTAATGCTATTTTGATAAGGCATTAAAATTTATATAGTTTAATCGTTTAATATATATTGCCATGGATAATAAAATCACCTTTCTAATTTTAAGCACAAAGGGCTCGACTGTAAACCGGACATCTGTTTCTAAAAAAATCCTCTTTTTATGCAGTCTGTTTTTTTTATTTTTTTTATCTGTTTCCGTTTTTTATATACATGACTACATAAAGCTTAAAAAGCAGGTTTTACATGCTCGTGGGCTTGAAAAATATTTTTTTAATTATAAGAATAAGATAGGTGAGCAGCGCAGGCAAATTCAAAATTTTGCATGTGAAATCAATTCGTTAAAAACAAAAATTACTGTTTTAAACGGTTTTGAAAAAAAAATACGCATTATTGCCAACCTTGAGAATGCTGTAAACCACGACGGACTTTTCGGCATAGGCGGTGCAGTGCCGGAAGATCTGGATACTGAGCTTGAAATTTCAAAAAATCACGATGACCTTTTAAGAGAAATGCATGTTCAGGTGGAGCAGTTGGAACATGCTTCCCTATACCAGAATAAAAGTTTTGAATCTTTGCTGAAAAACCTTGAAGATCAACGTAATTTTCTGGCATCAACACCGACAATCAAGCCGACAACAGGCTGGGTTTCATCAGTTTTCGGGTACAGAAAATCGCCCTTTACAGGTCGCCGCGAGTTTCATAATGGTCTGGATATCGCAACACGGAGCGGGACGCCTATAGTCGCTACGGCAGACGGAGTTGTTAATTATGTGGGCAAAAAAGGGCTGCTGGGAAACCTGATAACTCTTAATCACGGACACGGAATTATTACACGTTATGGTCATATCCGCAAGGCACTGGTAAAGCGTGGGGCTAAAGTAAAAAGAGGGGAACCCATTGCGCTGGTTGGAAGCACAGGTCGCAGCACAGGTCCCCATGTGCATTACGAGGTTCGTCTTAACGGGGTCCCTGTTAATCCCAAAAAATATATAATAAACTAATGTTTGAGATTGCTCGTAAAAAGTAAAATCCTCAAAATATAAAGAGCCTCTTTAGAAGCGGTTTTAAATTTTTTCTTTTCTATTAACCATCCTGTTTTACACCATATTTTTTTATTATAAAAAATTTTATACATAATAAAATTGCATTTTTTGCATTTTTAATTATTATTATTGTTAGAAGTTATTTTTTTTACCAATTAAATCTAAACAAGGACATTACTTGATATGCTTGTTAATTTTTTGACTAAGGTTTTCGGAAACAAAAATGAACGAGAAATAAAAAAAATTCTGCCTCTTGTGGAAAAGATAAATTTTTTTGAACCGAAAATGCAAAAAATGAGCGATGAACAGCTTAAGACACAAACGGAACTGTTAAGAAAGCGTATCAATCAGGGCGAAATCCTTGATGATATTCTGCCGGAAGCCTTTGCAACTGTCAGGGAAGCTTCGGTTCGCGCTCTTGAAATGCGGCATTTTGATGTTCAGCTTATTGGAGGAGTAGTCCTTCACCAGGGCAGGATAGCTGAAATGAAAACAGGTGAAGGAAAGACACTGGTGGCAACTTTAGCGGCTTACCTGAATGCTCTTGAGGGGAAAGGGGTTCATATAATTACGGTTAATGATTATCTTGCAAGGCGTGATACAGAATGGATGGGCAGGCTTTACAGCTTTCTTGGTCTGTCTGTCGGCTGCATACTCCATGGGCTAAATGATGAAGAACGAAAGGTCGAGTATTCCGCAGATATAACATACGGAACAAATAATGAGTTCGGGTTTGATTATTTGCGGGATAATATGAAGTTCGATTATGAATCTGTTGTTCAGGGTAAACTGAATTTTGCAATAGTGGATGAGGTAGATTCAATTTTAATAGACGAAGCAAGAACTCCCCTTATAATATCCGGCCCTGCAGAAAAATCCACAGACCTTTATTATCAAATAAACCGGGTTGTTCCCAAGCTTCAAAAAGACGATGATTTTACTCTGGATGAAAAGGCCAGAACCGTCTTGATGACGGACAGTGGGGTTGCAAAGGCAGAACGTATTTTAAAGGTTGATAATCTTTACGATCCTAAATGCATTGAACTTCTTCATCATATAAATCAGGCGTTAAAGGCTTATACTCTTTTTAAACGTGATGTGGATTATATTGTTAAAGATGGAGAAGTGATAATAGTTGATGAATTTACAGGCAGACTGATGCCGGGTCGTCGTTTTAGCGAAGGGCTGCACCAGGCGCTGGAGGCAAAGGAAAATGTAAAGATTGAAAATGAGAATCAGACCCTGGCTACCATCACTTTTCAGAATTATTTTAGAATGTATGACAAACTCTCAGGAATGACAGGCACTGCAGATACTGAAGCCATTGAGTTTAAAAAGACTTATGACCTTGATGTGATGGTTATTCCCACAAACAAAATCCTGATAAGAAACGATTTTCCCGATTTGATATATAAAACAAAAAAAGAAAAATATGATGCTGTAATAAATGAAATATCAGAGCTTAACAAAACCGGACAGCCTGTATTGGTGGGTACGGTTTCCATTGATGTATCCGAGAGTTTTTCCGGAAAGCTTAAAAAAAGGGGGATAAAGCATACTGTTCTTAATGCGAAAAATCATGAAAAAGAGGCCGAAATTATAAGCATGGCCGGACAGAAAGGCGCTGTTACGATTTCAACAAATATGGCCGGTCGCGGAACCGATATTGTTCTTGGCGATGGCGTAGTGGAATCCGGGGGCTTACACATAATCGGCACTGAAAGACATGAAAGCAGGCGGATCGATAATCAGCTAAGGGGTCGTTCAGGAAGACAGGGAGATCCTGGATCATCCTGTTTTTATCTTTCCCTTGATGATGATCTTTTAAGGATATTCGGGGGGGAAAAAATAACCGGAATAATGGAAAGGCTCGGCATGGATGAGGGTGAGCCCATAGAGCATAAGCTGATAAGCAGGGCAATAGAGAATGCCCAGTCAAAGGTTGAAGGCCATAATTTTGATATCCGTAAACAGCTCATTGAATATGATGACGTGATGAATCAGCAAAGGGAAGTAATATACAAACAGAGAAGTGAAACGCTAAGCGGTGATAGCCTGAAACCTTCGATTCTGGATATGATTCATGAGAAAGCCGAAGATATTTCAGACATTGTTGCCGATGAAAGAGCTATCCCCGAAGATTGGGACTGGAAAGGTATTAACGATGCTGTTTATAAGCAGTTTAACTTTTATTTAAACGAATTTGATGAAGAGACCATGGATGGTTTGGCTAAGGAAGGTCTGGCTCAGAGTATAAGTGATTCTGCCGTTGAAAAATATAATGAAAGAGAGGCTGTGATAGGGGCTGAAAATTTCAGAAATTTAGAGCGTATTGTAATGCTGCAAACCGTGGATAATCTGTGGAAAGATCATCTTCTTTCAATGGATCATCTTAAGGAGGGAATAGGGCTCAGGGGTTATGCCCAGCAAAATCCTCTTTTAATTTATAAAAAAGAGGGCTTTGAAATGTTTAATGAAATGATTGCCAGGGTTAAGGAAGAAACCCTTGGCATTCTATTTAAAGTACAGATGGCTGAACCGGAGAGAATTGATGATCTCAGAAAATCTGAGGAGCAGCAACTTGTATTTTCCAGTGGTGATGAACCGGTTAAAAAGAGACCTGCCAAAAGAGATGAAAAAAAAATTGGAAGAAATGCTCCGTGCCCTTGCGGCAGTGGAAAAAAATATAAGAAATGCTGCGGCATGTAATCTTAGTGATGATCTCTTTTTTTGATATGGGAAAATATTGAATGAATATAATTAGCCCTGACATAAAAGAAAAAACTGTAGATGAGGTGAAAAACCCTCCAATGTACAGAGTTTTTCTTTTAAACGATGATTATACAACCATGGAATTTGTTGTGGAAATTCTTGTGTCTGTTTTTAATAAATCGGTTGAAGCAGCCACTCATATTATGTTGAATGTGCACAGACAGGGGATGGGCCTTTGCGGAGTTTATATTTTTGAGGTTGCTGAAACCAAGGTGGATAACGTACATAGACTTGCCGCAGAAAATAGTTTTCCTTTAAAATGTGTTATAGAGAAAGATTGATTTTATGATTAATAAAGAACTTAGCATAACACTTGGCTTTGCTGTTAAAGAAGCAAAAAAAAGACGTCACGAGTATGTATGTGTGGAACATATACTGTTTGCTGTTTTGCATGATAATGAAGGAACCGGAATTATCCAGCACTGTGGCGGGAATATAGAAAATCTTAAAAAAGAAGTTGAGCTTTTTTTTAATGAAAAGCTGGATAAAATACCCATTGAGAGTGAATATATGCTCCAGCAGACAGTCGGATTTCAAAGGGTAATCCAGAGAGCTGTTAATCATGCCCGTTCTGCCGAAAAAAAAGAGGTGGAAGTTGGTGATATAATAGTTTCTATTTTTCAGGAAAAAGATTCCCATGCCCAATATTTTTTAACAAAAGAAAATATTTCGCGTCTCGATGTTTTAAATTATATTTCCCATGAACTAAAAGAAGACAGGGATGAACCTGTTAAAAAAGATAAGGGGAAAAAGAAAAAACTTAACCCTCTGCAAGCTTTTACGGTTAATCTTGTTAAAAAAGCCGCTGAAGGGAAGCTTGATCCACTTATAGGGCGCAAACCTGAAATGGAGCGGATCATGCAGGTTTTGTGCAGAAGACGCAAGAATAACCCTGTTTTTGTGGGTGACCCTGGGGTCGGTAAAACAGCGCTTGCCGAAGGTCTTGCCCAAAAAATAGCAGGCGGGAATATTCCGGACAAGTTAAAAGATATTGAGATATTTTCTCTGGATCTTGGGGCGCTGCTGGCCGGCACAAAATTTCGCGGCGATTTTGAGCAGCGTTTAAAAGGGGTGATTACTGCCCTTAAAAAGAAAAAGGACGCAATACTTTTTATTGACGAGATTCATACAATTGTTGGAGCAGGGGCTACAAGCAGCGGCACAATGGATGCTTCCAATATTTTAAAGCCTGTTTTATCAACGGGTGAGCTTCGCTGTATAGGTTCAACCACATTTGAGGAGTATAAGAACCATTTTGAAAAGGATCGTGCCCTGTCCCGGCGTTTTGAAAAAATCGAAGTTGCAGAGCCGCCTGTTTCAGAAACCATTCATATTTTAAAGGGTCTTAGGACCAGATATGAAGAGCATCATGGAATTGCATATACTGATCAGGCTTTGAAATCGGCGGTGGAGCTGTCTGCTAAATATATTAATGACAGGTTTTTGCCTGATAAGGCAATAGATGTTATTGATGAGGCAGGGGCTTTTGTTTCACTCTATGGAGCTTCGAGCAGGAAAAAAATTCATCCTTCTGATATTGAAAAAATTGTTGCAAAGATGGCAAGAATACCCACTGTCAGCGTGTCAACATCTGACAAGGCAAAGATTGAGACCCTTGAAGAGAGACTTGAAGAAGTTGTGTTTGGTCAGGATATGGCTATAACATCAATGGTTGCATCCATAAAACGTTCACGCGCAGGGCTTGCAATACCTGACAGACCCATAGGATCATTTCTTTTTACAGGTCCCACAGGTGTGGGCAAAACAGAGGTGGCAAGACAGCTTTCATTTAATCTTGGAGTAAATTTTTTGCGGTTTGACATGAGTGAATATATGGAAAAGCATGCTGTTGCCCGTTTAATAGGGGCGCCTCCAGGATATATAGGTTTTGATCAGGGGGGGCTTTTAACCGATGGAGTAAGAAAACACCCCTACAGTGTGATTCTTCTTGATGAAATGGAAAAAGCACATTCGGATGTCTTTAATATTTTTCTTCAGATAATGGATCATGCAACATTGACGGATAATAATGGGAAAAAGGCGGATTTCAGAAATGTTATTATAATTATGACCTCAAATGCAGGGGCAAGGGAGATGAGCGCTAAGACCATAGGTTTCGGTGAAACCGGGTATGATGCAGACAACAAGGGGAAAAAAGCAGTAGAAAGACTGTTTAGCCCTGAATTCAGAAACCGCCTTGATGAGATTATTAATTTTAATCCCTTAACCGTTGAAATAATGGAAATGGTTGTGGACAAGTTTATAAAAGAGCTGAACGAACAGCTTGAGGTAAAAAAAGCGCATCTTTCCATTACTCCTGAAGTGAGAAAATGGCTTGCAGATAAAGGGTATGATCCGCGTTATGGAGCCAGGCCTCTTGGCAGATTAATTCAGACCCGGATTAAAGACTCTCTTGCTGATAATCTGCTTTTCGGTAAACTTGCAAAAGGAGGAGGGATCTATATTGATATAAAAGGCGAGGAGCTTGTTTTTACATATAAAAATAAAAAACAGTTGAGTCTGTAAGACCAATTTTAAAACGCCCCCTTTGGAAGCCTGCGTTGATCTGCCCGGTCTCCACGGCAGTTCCAAATTTTAGTCCTCTAAATACTCAATCTATTCCTATAGTTCAAATTTTCGTCTTCCCTTATATTGAACCCCTTATATTGAACAAAGATATCGAGCAAAATTGAATATTTTAAAACCAGCCCTTTACTCAATTTTAATCATTGAACAGTCCGGATTTCAATAAAAAATTCTTTGTTGACAGAATGATATTTAGATAATATATTAAATACAAACAAATAGTATTTGCTGTATTTAATATTTTTTAATAAAGTGTTTTTAATGGGGGAATAATATAATAAAAATAAAGTGGA
The DNA here is from genome assembly GCA_964482535.1 of uncultured Desulfobacteraceae bacterium. Classification (GTDB taxonomy): domain Bacteria; phylum Desulfobacterota; class Desulfobacteria; order Desulfobacterales; family BuS5; genus CAYZXU01. Next base: position 18,553 of record CAYZXU010000024.1, read on the forward strand.
TTGAGTTTTTTGCAAAATGCTCCTTTTTCCAATTTTAAAGCAAAGATTAAATTTTATGAATAAATTTTTTTATTTTTAATAATATTTAGTTGGAGGGTATTATGGGAACACCGTTAAAAAAAGATTTGGAAGCCCTGGAGAATCCGGGAATAAATTCTTTTGAGCATATCTCGGTCAGCTCTAAACCATATGAATGGGGCTTGGGCTCCACTCCTCGTACAGCCGAGCTCAGAGAAAGTCTGTACAGCAAGGCAGTTCTTGTAAAAGACTGGACAGATATGCTTTCAGGAATGGCAAAACCAACATTCAGAAAAAATGTCAGGCTTGATGTTGACAGGGCAAAACTTGTTACAGATTCATACATAGAAACAGAGGGTAAACCCCTGACAATCAGAAGGGCGCTCTGCATGGAAAAACTGTGTGAGGAGATTCCTTTGTTTATTGAAGACGGCCAGCTTTTAGTCGGGGATCCTAACAGCGCTCCTGATGAAATCAGATGGTTTCCTGAGGTCGCATGTGATTATATGATCGATGCGGTACAACCTGATGGTGGTTTTGGTCATATGGTCGATGATGAAGAGAGAAAACTGATTGTTGATTATATATGCCACTACTGGAAAGATAAATGCCAGGATATAATGGTTACAGAGGCGATTCCTGAAGATGTGCTGCCATATCTGCATCGCGGAGTAGATAACCCTTCATTTTATGCATCTCACTGGAATTCAGGGCGTAATATCATAGGTTACGATTTTGAGGTTTTATTTGAGCAGGGTCTTAATGCAAGAATTAAAATGGTGGAAGAAAAACTGGAAGAACTTGAATCCGAAGCCATGGAAGGGATGTCAGGCAAGAATGTAAAGGATTATCTTACAAAAAAGCAAAACTGGGAGGCTCAGATTATTTCAGGCAGGGCTATGGTTCGTTTTGCCGAAAGATATGCAGAACTTGCCCAGCAGCAGGCGGCTGAGCAGAAAGATGAGAAGCGTAAAGAGGAGCTTCTGGAACTGGCCCGAATATGCCGCAAAGTTCCGGCTAATTCTCCGGAAAGTTTTTATGAGGCCCTGCAGTTTTTCTGGCTCATAGATATTGCCGGAAAATATATTAACGTGCCAAGTAATGGTTCAGGAGTCCGCATAGATCAGGTATGGTATCCTTATTATAAAAAAGATATTGAAAACGGAGTTATTACAAGGGATCAGGCAAAGGAACTTCTTGAGTGCTGGATGATACGCGTTCAGGCAGTTGGAAGCCATGCAGAAGAACCGCAGCTTTTTACACTGACATCAGGTTCAGAAATATTTTATACTGCAAATATCGGCGGAACCCATATGGACGGCACAGATGCATGCAATGATTTAACCGCTCTTATTCTGGAAAATATCGCAACACTTCGTTTAAATCAGCCGCCTTTAATGGTTCGTTTCCATAGAAACATGTCTGAAGATATTTTGACCCGGATTACGGAAACAGTCAGGGCAGGCACAGGTCATCCATCTTTGTTTAACGAAGAGCTCATGGAAAAATGGGCGCTTATGCGCGGTTATTCGCCATATGACGCAAAGAGAACACAGGCAGCTGGATGCGTTGCAATGAACTGCACCGGAAAGTTTCTTTCTGCTGCATTTATGACAGAGGTAGGTTTTGTGACTCAGCCAAAAATGCTGGAGTATGCTCTTTTTCAGGGTGATGATACTTTTGGCATGGGCAACAGGGCAGGTTCTTCAAAAATTACCAGGCCTAAAACCAAAGATCCAAGGGAGATGAAATCTGCTGATGAACTTCTTGAAGCCCATTGCGAGCAGTTGAGCTTTTATATGAAAATGGGTAATATCTCCCATAACATAGGTCATCAAGTACTTCTTGAAAACTTTCCTGATCCTGCAAATTCCTTTCTGCTGGATGGAACAATGGAAGAGGGTAAGGATCTGCATCAGGCATGGACGGAGTTTGACACATGGCCGAATCTTATTTCACTTGGTTTTGTTAATGTTACAGACAGTCTTGCTGATATTCAGAAACTGGTGTTTGATGATAAAAAATACACGATGGATCAGCTTCTTGATGGACTTAAAACCAACTGGGAAGGAAAGGAAGAGATGCGTCAGGATTTTCTTAACGCTCCCAAGTACGGCAACGATGATGACTATGCAGATGCCTGGGCGGTAAAGGGAAGAACAAGGATACACGACGAGGCGCAAAAGATAAAGGATGCCTGGGGAAGACCGTGGACTTTTGACGGGAGTTCGGTTATTGCATATCAGGTTATGGCTTTTGGCATAGGCGCCACTGCAGATGGCAGATTTGCGAAAAACACCCTTGCTGACGGAAGTCGTTCACCTTCAATTGGAGCTGATACTGAAGGCCCAACAGCAGTTCTTAATTCAGTCGGAAAGATACCATTTCTGCATACTGAACTTTTTAATCAGAGATTTATGCCCCAGTTTCTTGAAGGAGACAACAAGATTCTCTTTAATGAATACATGAGAGAGTGGTATGAAAAGATGACAATCCCGCACCTTCAGTTCAATGTGGTTGACAGCGGAGTATTGAGGGAGGCTCAGAAAAAACCGGATGAATATCCTGACCTTCAGGTACGTATTGCGGGTTACAGCGCATATTTTGTTGATCTTGCACCGGAAACCCAGGAGTCTATCATAATGAGGACAGAGCAGGGTTTTGCATAAAATATATATCATGGTTTTTACATTGATGATGTTGTAAAACAATCAACCGGTGCAGATGGATTCAATTTCTGTACCGGTTGATTTGGTTTTATGGGGGTGTTTATAATGCAAGTCATTGAGAACTCTATAAACGGTTATAAAGGGACTGGAATTATATTTAATATCCAGAGATGGGCTATTCAGGACGGTCCTGGTATGAGGACAACCGTATTTGTCAAAGGGTGTCCTTTAAGATGTGGATGGTGCTCAAATCCTGAATCCCAGGATTTTGGTTTTGAAATCATGACCAGAGATATTTTATGCATAGGATGCGGCAGATGTGTTGCAGTATGCCCGCAGCATGCTATTTCAATAGAGAACCTTTCTTCCAGCAAAACGGTTTTTAGTATAAAGGAAGCAAGCTGCCAGATGCCGTCAGGGGGAGTAAATGAACCTGAAGAAGAAGATTTAATGAACAAAGTTGATAAAATTAATATTGAAAAGGATTTTGTTCGAATTATTGACAGATCGAAATGTGATCAATGCTTAAAGTGTGCTGAAGCATGTCCTGCTAAAGCTATAATTGTGGCTGGTGAGGAAAAAACAGTCAGGCAAGTAATGGATGTGGTAATAAAAGATAGAAGCTTTTATCGCCGCAGCAAAGGCGGCATGACTATTTGTGGAGGAGAGCCTCTTAGTCAATGGGAGTTCAGTCTTGATTTGCTTAAGGACGCCAAAAAAAAGGGGATACATACAGCGCTTGATACAACAGGGTTTGCAAAATGGAAAGTGTTGGAAAAGCTGCTGGAATATTCAGACCTTGTGCTCTATGATGTGAAACATACCAATTCCAAAAAGCACAAAAAAGCAACAGGTGTTCCAAATGAGTTGATACTTGAAAATCTTTCAAAAGCGGTAAAAAAGACTACTGTCTGGATAAGAAGAGTGATTATTCCCGGAGTTAATGATTCTGATGAAGAAGCAAAAGCTCTTGCTGTGCTGGCAGCTTCATTTGATCCAAAACCCGCTAAAATATCACTCCTGCCATATCATAAATTTGGCTTAGGCAAGTATGAATCACTTGGCATGGAATACAGCTTCGATGATGTGCAATCGCTGCCGGATGAGAGAGTTCAGGAGATAAAGAGTATTACAGAAACCTTTTGTGATATTAAAGTAGATATAGGAAAATAGGAAAAAAAATGGAAAAAAAACCTGATGGATTAATTTTTAATATACAGCGGCTTTCCATAGTTGACGGGCCTGGAGGTCGTACTTCTGTATTTCTAAAAGGCTGTCCTCTGGAATGCAGGTGGTGTTGTAATCCTGAATCTATTGATAAGTCCCCTGAAATTTTATTAAACGATAATAAATGCACACTCCTTGGCAATTGCATTAATGCTTGTCCTAATAATGCCATTGAAATAAAAAACAGTAAAAGAACTGTAAACTGGAAGGAATGTGATGAATGCCTGAAATGTGTTGATGCCTGTTCAGCCAGGGGAATTGAGCAGGTGGGCTATAATTCAAACGTTGATCAGGTTATTAAAACTGTAATGCAGGATGCTCGTTATTATAAGCGTTCAGGAGGAGGAATTACAATTTCCGGTGGTGAACCCTTGTCCCAACCGGAGTTTACTCTATCCCTTTTTCAGGAAGCAAAAAGAAGACGCGTGCATACAGCCTTAGATACATGCGGTTATGCCCGGTGGGAAATTTTTGATCAGATTCTGGATTATACAGATCTTTTGCTATATGATTTAAAGCATATGGATTCAGCAAAGCATATGGAAGGAACCGGTGTCTCAAACGATCTTATACTGGATAACCTGCAAAAAATTTCAAAAAGAACTGATGTTAAGGTCTGGATCAGATTTCCTCTTGTTTTCGGCTATAACGATTCGGATAAACATATTAAAGAACTTTGCGGTTTTGTGAAGGATTTAGGAGGCGTTGTTGAAAGGATATCCCTGCTTCCTTATCATAATTTTGGAGAACCTAAATATGCGTCAGTTGGAAGAGAGTATCAATTTCCAGGCACTAAAATTCTTGGACAAGATCGTATGGAAGAGATTAAAAAAAATATAGAAGCTGAAGGTTTTAATGTTACGATAGGGGGCGGTAAATAGAGGGCTTTTGCATGATCGTTGATAAATCGTTTTTTTACTGGAGATATGTTATTCCAAAAAACTGGAAGTTCCCCATAGCTTATAAGGGGAAAATTTTGTCAAAGGAAGAGTACGGCGAACACTGGGGAAAATGGGTAGTTATGGGAACAAGGGAAGAGCTTGATGATTATGCTTTAAAGCTTGATAGTTATGTTGAAGATCGAACAATACAGGGGATAAAATACACTAAAGAGTCTGAAGCGATATTCGGGCTTTGCGAATGTGTAATGTGTGTTTTTTGTGATGACAGGGAAAGAGAAGATGTCTGGAAAGTATTATCCGGCGTGGGAGTAAAGATTAAGGTATGGGTGTACGACAGGGAAGTTTTTGAAATGTGGAGCCCTGGAGGAGAATTGATAGAACAATGGCTTGCCTCACATAATATTAAAGGGGATGAGGCTGAGGAAATAAGGCAGCAGACAAAGGATAATTTTGAAAAATGGCTGGATACAATTGGAAAAGAAGGTAACACGCCGTGGTCTTTTGAGATGATATAATTTTTTAGAGTTTACAGCAGCTTAAATAAAAAAATATCTTTTACCGTAAACCGTAAACCGTAAACCGTAAACCGTAAACCGTAAACCGTAAACCGTA
>CAYZXU010000025.1:0-23900 GCA_964482535.1 uncultured Desulfobacteraceae bacterium
CGATCAGGTAGCTGAAGTCGGCAGTCCAATAATTATTCTGACCGGAGGCGAACCTTTACTTCGTCAGGATATTTTTGAAATTGCAAAATATGGAACAGACAAGGGGCTTAAAATGGTGATGGCTCCAAATGGAACCCTGATGACCGAATCTGTGGCTGTGCAGATGCTTGACGCTGGAATAAAACGGATAAGCATAAGCATTGACGGATCTGACAAAGAAAGCCATGATATGTTTAGAGGAGTTGAGGGAGCCTTTGAACAAGCTGTTCGCGGTGCGCATATTGCAAAAGATGCCGGAATTGAATTCCAGATAAATACAACTATTACGAAAAACAACCTTGATCAAATCCCTGCGATACAGGAGCTTGCCATAAAAATGGGCGCGGTAGCGCATCATATTTTTCTTCTGGTTCCAACGGGCAGAGGAAAATATATTGCAGATCAGGAAATAAGCTCTGAAGAATATGAAAAAGTCTTGAACTGGTTTTATGACCAGAGAGACAAAACCCCCTTGCAGCTTAAAGCCACATGCGCACCCCATTATTACAGGATTCTACGTCAGCGGGCAAAAAAAGAGGGTAAAGCAGTCACCTTTAAAACCCACGGCATGGATGCATTGACCCGTGGCTGTTTAGGTGGTACCAGTTTTTGTTTTGTTTCACATACAGGTATAATTCAGCCATGCGGCTTTCTTTCTGTTAACTGCGGCGATATTACAAAAAATTCTTTTAAAGATATATGGAATACTTCCAAAGTCTTCCTTGATTTACGCAATTTTGACAATCTAAAGGGAAAATGCGGAGCATGTGAATATAAAAAGGTTTGCGGAGGATGCAGGGCAAGGGCTTATGAGGCTACCGGAGACTTTCTTGCCGAAGAACCTCTATGCAATTACCGACCTTTAAATTACTAAGCAGGGGCAAGCAACCCCGAAGTGGTTGCCCTTTTGTTGGCTTAATGCCATTTGCTTAAGACTTGTGCTAAAAATATTAGAGTTAAAAAAATGAGTATTAAAAAAAAACAGAATATGGAAATATCGATTATTGGCGAAATCAGCAGAATAATCAGCGAGTCAACCAGACTTGACGATACAATGAAAAAAATAGCTGGTCTTATCAGCAGAAAATTTAAGATTGATGTATGTTCAATCTATTTTCTTGATTCCCTTAAAAAAAATCTTGAGCTGTATGCCACTGTCGGTTTAAGCGAAAAAGCCGTAAGTAATATTCGTATGAGCATCAATGAGGGGCTTACAGGGCTTGTAATGGAAAAAATGAGCCCTGTTTTTGTTGTTAATCCTTCCAAGCATCCAAGATATAAGTTCTTTAAAGACAGCGGCGAAGAGCATTATAAAACTTTTCTCGGAGTTCCTCTTATTTATCATAAAAAAGCTTTAGGCGTGCTGGTTGTACAATCTGTTTCTAATACCGCTTTTGAAGAGTCCGATATAGGTTTTTTTTCCACAATAGCTTCGCAAATATCATCAACTGCTGCCTATGCCGGACTTCTTGAAAAGCTTGAACAGGAAAAAACGCAGTCAAGAGTTTTAAAAAACAAATTAACATATATTGCAAAAAAAAGTAATCCGGCAAAAAAGAGGAGGGGGTTAATCAAGGGTGTGCCGGCTGCGGGGGGAATAGGTGAAGGGTATGCCCATTATTTTGGAGAGAGCATAGGCTTTGATGAGGTTGAAAGAGAAAATTCGGATGATATTGACACTGAAATAAAGAGGCTGAAAAATTCTTTCAGACATTCTATTAATGAGATGGAAAGGCTGCTGCAGAGTTTTACACACATCTCAGATGAAGATAAGGACATCTTAAACATTCACCAGATGATGCTTAAGGATGAGGTTTTTAAACAAAAAATAATTGAGCTTGTTGAAAAAAAAGGCTTTATTGCTGAATATGCTTTAAAAAAAGTGATTGCAGGATATGTGAAAAGTTTTTCTGATATAAACGACCCTTATTTAAAGGAAAGAATTCGGGATGTTGAAGACGTGGGAAGAAATCTGCTGAGAAGCCTTTTGGGAATAGGAAGTTCAACAAAAAAAAAATTTACAAAAAATACTATAATTATTGCATCAAATATTTCCCCTTCCGAAATTGTAGCATTGAGGCAGAAGCATCTTAAAGCAATAATTCTGACAAAAGGCGGGCGGACATCCCATACAGCTATAATCGCCAGATCCCTTGAAATAACCATGGTGGTCAGTGCCAGGGATATAGTCGATAGAGTTAAAGAGGATGATTTTTTAATTGTTGACGGAACATCAGGTGTTGTTTACACCAGACCCACAAAGGAAATAATAAAAGAATATAAAAGGTTAAAGGAAGAGAAAACAAAATACGACTCACGTTTGAGCACCTTAAAGGATCTTCATGCCATAACCGAAGATGGGGCTGCTCTTATGCTTGATGCCAATATAGGTCTTGTGTCAGATATTGAACTGGCAAATAAATACGGCGCCAGTGATATTGGACTTTACAGGACTGAATTTCCTTTTCTGGCAAGGACAAAGCTTCCTTCGGAAGAGGAGCAGTTTGAGCTGTACAAAAAAATAGTGGCAGGGGTTGATGACAGAGAGGTTAATATCAGGACGCTTGATGTGGGAGGCGATAAATTTCTCTCTTACCTTGATTATCCAAAGGAGGATAATCCTTATCTTGGCTGGCGTTCGATAAGAGTTTCTTTGGAACTTGATAAAATTTTCAGAACTCAGTTAAGGGCAATATTAAGATCTTCGGCTTATGGCAGGGTTAAACTCATGTTTCCCATGATTACCTCGGTTAGTGAAGTCAAAAGTATTATAGCAATTTTAAATGAAGAAAAAATGTTTTTAAAAAATAAAAAAATTTCATTCGATGAGAATCTTAAAATTGGTATAATGGTGGAGGTGCCTGCTGCTGTGAGAATTTTAGACAAGCTTCTGAAGTATATTGATTTTGTCAGTATCGGCACAAATGATCTGATTCAATACTCCCTTGCTGTTGACAGAAATAATCCCAAGGTCGCTTCAATATACAATCCACTGCATCCTGGGATGATTTTAACTATTTATGAAATTATTAAAACCTGTAAAAAGTATAAAAAAAATGTGAGCATATGTGGAGAGTCTGCATCAAATCCAAGGTGTGCATATCTGTTTCTTGCAATGGGAGCAGATCGCCTGAGCATGAATTCAGCATCAATTCCTGTAATAAAGAATATGATAAGGGGTGTTAAACTTTCCAACGCAAAAAAAACTCTGAACAAGGTGCTTAAGATGGAAGAGGCAGAAGAAATAACGGATTATATGGATGAGGTTTTATCTCTTTAAGGGGGTTATTAAAGCTTTTCACCATGTCCCTGAATAGCCGGATATAAAAAAATCCGGCTATTCAGGGTATAAAAAATGGTTCTGGAATTTAAGGATAATTAATATTAAGGAAAGGCAATCTTTATGCACACCTTTTAAATTCAAAATCTTTTTTACTTCTTGTCATTATTTTATCCTCAATCTCATCCTTATCCAGCCCCATTAAGATCTTGTAAATATTATACTTTGTTTTGCAAAAATATATGTCAAAAGGATCTTTTTGAGCACTGCTTCTGAATATCCTTATTCCCGGTATTTCATCCGTTTGTATATACTCACACTCTTTGTTTATAAGAAGCGGTTCCACATCGTGCTTGTTCTGCCAGGGGATACAAACGCCTTGCATGCCAAGTTCAACATCCATAACTGATCTGACTTTTTCAGTAACTCCACCAACGGGTAATATTATTTCTCCGGTTAATGAACCCGTTACACCGTATTTTTGATTAACAGGCTGTTGAATATAATCGGAAATAAGGGCGATATCAATTGCAGCCGATGCGCTGTCCCCCTCAACGCCGCTATGTGCTTGTATATGTTCAATATGCATTTCATATGACATATGAGGGACACCGATTTTACTAAAGATTTTTTTTATTGAAGCCCTCACGTTCTGAGCCGCGCCCCTTGCAATTTCACCTATTTTGCCGGAAGCTACAACTGTGTCAGCGCCTCCTGAATTTATCTGGCAGTGTAATGGTAAAGGCTGGCCGAACATCTGTCCACTGGACACCGATTGTATAATAGAAAGTCCCACCACATAACCTATTGAATCCGTCATTGAATTTATATATTTTTTAAGGTCTTTTTTATGCTCAAAGAGCTCTTTGGAAAGAGCGCCTTCCAAACTTAAATGTTCCTTGAGAGCCCTGCGAACATGATCCGCTTCAACCAGCTCACAGTTATCCAGAATCGCCTCAAATTCCGCTGATTTTATAACGCCGTTCACAGGTCTTAATATACTGCTTAACTTACCGTCAGAACTTCGGGACCTGAGTTCTTTAATAATTTCCAAAACAGCTTCTTTTGAAAATTCACGGGTACAGAGCTTATAATCTTCAGGCAGGCTTTTACCAAATATCTTCTCACTTCTTTTTCTGACCCCCTCGTATCCCTCTTTTTTAATAACATCTTTCCATGCATCCTCAAACTCTTCACCAAGATGAACTATTTCCTGTTTAATATACTGAACAACCTGCTTTATATTATCATCAGTTTCAGGTACGGAACTCTCCATCTGGATAACTTCGCCCTTATCTTCTATCCTGCTTAAAAAAGCTCCGTCTCCTTCTTTCTGAAGATATGACAATGTATCGTGATTGCAGCAGGCGATTATTATATTATCAGCCTTAAGATTATTTTCAGCCCTGTCTGCACTGCCGCTTCCCGTATTTGAGCCCCCCTCAAGGATATATTCCCTGTTCTGCATAATTTCAAGAAGGTCGGACATATAGCTGGATTTAATTAAAGTTTTTAATTCATCAATATATATAACAGGTGATTTTGCATGTGCGCCTATAAAGGCTCTCATATGTGGAGGAGTTTGAAGATTCCCGGATTGATAAGGATCATGCCTGAAACCACCCTTCATGTTTTTAGAATCCGGTTCCGAAACCCTTGCCATCAATCCTTTGTCTTTTCTTGGGTCATAGAGTATTTCAGGTACCATATCGTACAGATGTTTAATGCTGTTTTTACTTCCTGCCTGTGCCTGCTGTTGAATTTTTTCCTGAGCCTTGTGGTTGTTCTCCTGTATAAACATAAAGATAGCTCCTATTCCCGTCAGGCTTGTGGCAATAAAAGCAGGTGGAAAAAATATTCCGGCAACTGCGCTTATTCCCGCAGCCGCTGCCAGCCAGTTTTTTGCTCTTGAAACAGATTTAATCTGTTCATGCAGGCTGAATTTTTCAACGTTGTTTTTTGCCGACTCAATCTCTTTATGTATATTTTGTATAATTTTATCCGCATTTTCAGGATTCTCATACGCTATGCGTATGTGATTATTATCTTTGCCTGGAAACGCGACAATCGATTTTTCAGGACGCAAATAGTCACCTATGGAATCAGTCAAAATGTCCTGGAACATATTGGAAAGCATTGATTTACCTGTCCCGGGTTTTCCAACCATAAGTATATGCCCCCTGTTCTGCGCAACTTTTCTTATGGCGATTTTTGCTCTGTCCTGGAGGACAACCCTTTCTATGGGATCATCGGGGATACGGATGCCGGCTGTGGTTTTAAAAAAGTCAAGCCGGTTTTCCAGCGTTTCAGGATAAAGCAGAAGTTCTTTAATCCAGGCATAATCATTTTTATTGTATTGGTTAAACATTTTGATATCCCATTATTGAATCAAGAAGGTAATATTTGCCGGCTTCAGAAAAAACAGCCTGCTTATTGATTTCAGAATAGATAACAGGCATGGATGTTTTTATAGGCTCAAGCGCTTTTAAATTGTGCATAACGGAAATATGTGTATATAGTTTTTTTTCTCCGGAATCGGATTGCGGCACACAGTTAAAAGCTATTCCAAGCTGAAGATTGTTTAATGAATTCACAACAGCATCTTTTTCTTTTTCTTTCATGTTATGCATCTTGAAAACTTCCTTGTATATTGCAGGAATACGCTGCCGGGAATAATCAATTTCAAACTGCCTGTTTATAAAAATTTTCTGTGCCTTTGCCTTTCCATTTAAACAAAGGTTAATAAAATTATAAAATTTGGCATCTTTTTTAATAGACTGCTCAAGCAAAAGCATAAAGTTAACCAAACCGTCATCTTCAACCCAGAAATCAAGCTTATTGTCAGGGCTAAGGACACAGTATTTATCTTTTCCCTCAATGCAGACTTTTAACAATTTGTATGTTTTTAATGAGTCATAAGATTTAAAATCATACCCCCTCATTTCAAAAAGCCCATTTGAAAGATAAGATTTTTCCAGTATCACCTTTACTTTTTTTAAAATTGATCCTGTCACATAGTTTATTTTATCCTGAATGCTGCCCTGCAGTGTCAGGAAAGATTTATTATCTCCTATGTCTTTACAAATTCCTGTAATATCAGCGACGCTATCCACATCTAATTTTGAAAGAAATGCAATAGTTGAATCATATGGAGTTAATAAATTATTAAGATTACTTAAATGCTTTTTTAAGTCTTTATCTTTTAAACTTAAAAAATCAATTTTTTTACTGGAAAGTAAAACTTTGGAGTATCTGTCTGTGGAGGTATCTTCATGGTTTTTTGAAAATGTATTTTTAATTTTATCTATAATTGAAGCCATCAATGGTTTTTTAAATACTATTTTACATCCAATAAGCTCTTTATAAATAATAACGGATTGAGGGTTAAGCATATATCTTGCCAGATCAGAAATTTTATATTCTTTAACATGTTTCCGACCTGCTCCTTCCAGAATTTCTGCAAAGTCAAATTGGGTCTGATTTCCACGGGTTTGATTTCCCTGGGAAATTATCCATATATTACTGGGCGATAATTCTTTTTTGTCTGTTATATTAGTCATAATTGCCATATCCCCGTGACATTAAACAGCTTGTTGATTTACATTCTTATTCAAACTGTTTACAGCATGTCTGGAAAGAAAAAGATTTAAGCGGTTGATAAATTTGCCAGACAGCTTGATGAACTGCAAGCCACACTGTCTATACTCAAGATCAACAAGAGAAGGCGTTTTTTTATTAATCTCATTATCATATATTATTTTGCAGGGAATGCCTGACAAATAATACATGTTGCTGCTCGTGAAGATATCCACATCAAGTGAATATTTATTTTTATTATCTTCTTTGCTGAATAGACCTGGAGCCAAATAATTAAATGAGAGACCATTGGAACTTATATCCAGCAGTTTTCCAAGTTTAAAAAATTCCGGTCTCATTGCAACAAATGTTACTTCTCCAGGTTTTAATCTTATATTATTTCTGCGCTCAGAATTCATTATACAATATCTCTAAAGGTTGCTTAAAGAGACCTTTGCAAAACATCCTTTTTCAACCGATTTAAAAGGTCTCATAAAAAAATCTGTAAAACTTATGTGTATAATAAAATATATTGGGCAAGTGTACAAGGTGGATTTTATGGGGGATAAAATAGGTATCCAAAATACCCATTTTAAAAAATACTGTTGAATCTCTACATAAGGCAATTTTCAGGAATCAAACTGTTCCTGGAGGTAAACCTTTAAATTTATTTTTGAATTTTGCATATTAAGCTTTTTGCGAATATTTTTTCTGTGTGTTTTAACAGTGGAAGGGGAAATATATAGATGCCTTGCTATATCATCACTTGTCATCCCGCTCTTAATCAAAGACGCAACCCTTAATTCAGATGAGGATAACGAGACTGCTATTTTTATATCATTGGCAAAACCAGAAGTAAGATTTGAGATATAGCCTGTTAAAAGGTTTAAATCGGTTTGATACTTTTTAAGGTTTTTTTCCTGCTGAAGTTTTTCTATAACAGGCAGGATAAGAGTTCTGGTTCGCTGCAAAACCCTTTTTTCAGATTCCTTGCGGGTTCTGTCAAGATTTTTTGCAAGTACGGACAAAGCGGTGTTTGTTTCAATTAACTGGTTGGCCAAGTCTTCAAGCTCGGCTTTATTATTCAGCAGCTCTTTTCTACTGTATTCCAGCTCGGCTACCTTGTTTTCCAACTGCATGTTGGTCTTCCTGAGAAGCATCTCTGCCTGCCATTTTGCACTGATTGCAGTGGTAAACTGGCGTATTTCCAGCACATGAAAAGGCTTTTGCACATAAAGAAATTTATCCTCAGGAGGAATCCTTTTGGCTATTGCTCTGGAATCAACATTATTTAAACCTGTGACAACAATAAAATTTACAAATGGATCTATCTTTCTAATCTGCTCACCTGTCCATATTCCGTCAGGCCCGGGGGGCATGTTTAAATCAAGAAAAATTACCGAAAAAGGATCATCATTATCCATGGCATCCTTTACAGTTAAAAGCGCTTCATCTCCCTGGCTGCAAAGGGTTATATCAAATTCTTTTTCATGCCCGTTTTTTTTGCTGAAATAGGATAATGAATCCTGGTAAAGCTCCAAAATAGACGGTTCGTCGTCAACGGCGAGTATCCTTAGCCTGCCGGGGTCATAGGTTTTCATAATAAAGTTTTGACATCAGGTTTGTTAATATCCTCTGAAAAAACATATGGGTTGTCGTCTTTACATTTTTCCCCTATTATTTTCATGTCCTGGCTGATGCAGTCAGCACATATTTCGTCGGCAAAAACTGCGCAATGCATCGGGTCTGTTAATAAAACATTATATAATTTATCAACTTTTTTTTTACAGTAGCAGCATTCCATTTTTCCCTCTTTTTTAGCAGATATTTTTTCTTTACAGATGATATTTTTTAAATGCCAAGGAGTTTTGCGGCATTTAAACCGCAAATTTTCTTAGCCTCTGTGCGACTTATCCCTGATTTTTCTATTTCTTTAAAATATCTTGAAGGTTTTAAAAGGGGAAAGTCGCTGCCAAACAGGATATTATCAGCACCCATAATATCGACCGCAAATTTGTAGATTTCAGGGTCATAAAGAAAAGGTGAGGCAGCCGTATCAAAGTAAACATTTGCTAATTTCTTTTTAACCTCTTTTTTCAGCAGATTAAAAAAAAATATGCCTCCTCCCCAATGAGCGAGAACTATCTTGTTGTCGGGAAATTTTTTTATCATGGTGTAAATTTGCATTAAAGTTATGGGTGTCTTGCCGGGATACATATGCCCCACAGGTTCGTTTGTATGAATAAGCATTATCTTATCCTTTTCCCGGCATATTTCCATGACAGGCTCCAGCTTCTCAACTGCCTGATCATCAATCCCTGACTGGTAAAACGCAAGTTCTCCAACACCTGAAAGCCCCTCTTCAACACATCGCAGTGTTTCGGGCACAGCTTTTTTATTAAAAGGATCAAGGCAGCACAGCCCTTTAAAACGATCCGGATATCTATTAACAGCCTCTATAATATAGTCATTATTTTCTTTGAATGTATCAGCATTTTGCCATGGAAAACCGAATATTACAGACATGTCCACCCCCTCTTCGTCCATTGAGGCTATTATCTCTTCCATGCCGACCAGTTTTGAACCTTTGGCATCGTACAGCAGTTTAAATGCCGGTTCAGAAGAAAAATATTTTTCTCTGTTTTCACGAATATGTTTTGGGAAAGTGTGTGTATGAAAATCGATTACCATGACCCCCCCCCTATCGACAGGCTGTTACGAAACACAATTTATCTAATCCAGGAATTTGAAAAATTTTAAACTACTAAATAAAATGTTGATTTTTTTAGCTCTCTTACATTAAAGGTAGTTAATATGTAATTATATAACAATAAAAAAGTGATTTTTAATGGGTTTTAATAAAAAAAAATTTGACATAATAGTTGTGGGCGCAGGTCATGCAGGCTGTGAAGCAGCGCTGGCATCAGCAAGAATGGGATGCAGCGTACTTCTTATGGCAATAGACCTTGATAAAATTGCAGCCATGCCGTGCAGCCCGTCAATAGGCGGAATGGCAAAGGGGCAGCTTGTAAAGGAGATAGATGCCCTTGGCGGTGAGATCGCCAAGATTACAGATAAAACAGCAATACAGTATAAAACTCTTAATACAAAAAAAGGCCCTGCCGTACATTCAACAAGAACCCAGAATGATAAGCTTCGTTATCATATGGCGATGAAAAAGGTTCTTGAGAATCAGGCTAATCTTGACATAAAGCAGGCAATGGTTGAAAGGCTTGTGATTGAAGGCGGACGGGTTGTCGGCGTTGAAGACTCCACCGGTTTCGGTTATCAGGCAGATGCTGTTATACTTGCCACCGGAACTTTTTTAAACGGCCTGGTTCATATCGGGTTTAACTCATATAAGGCAGGACGGGCAGGTGAATTTGCCTCATACGGCCTTGCTTCAAGCTTGAAGAATCTTGGCTTTAGCCTGGGCAGAATGAAGACGGGCACCCCGCCCAGGCTAAAGGGATCCAGCATAGATTTTACAGAATTCGATAAACAGCCGCCTGACAGGGATCCCGAACCCTTTTCCTTCTTTACGGAAAAGATTATAATGCCTCAGATGCCCAGTTACATAGGTTATACAAACCAGAGATCTCACAAAATAGTTTTGGATAATTTAAAGCGTTCAGCTCTTTTTGGAGGAATGATTACAGGAGTTGCTGCCAGGTACTGCCCTTCTTTTGAAGATAAAATGGTTAGATTCCCGGATAAAGAGAGACACCTGGTTATTCTTGAACCCGAAGGCATAGATACCGATGAAATATATGCCAGCGGCCTTGGCAACAGTCTGCCCCTGGAGGTACAGATTGAATTTGTAAGATCTGTTAAAGGCCTTGAAGAGGCTGAAATCATGAGACCGGCATATGCAATTGAATACGATTATATAAATCCGGTACAGATTAAACCGACATTAGAAACAAAATCTGTGTCAGGCCTTTATCTCGCCGGACAGATAAACGGAACTTCAGGATATGAGGAGGCAGCAGCCCAGGGGATGTGCGCGGGTATTAATGCAGCCTGCAGCATACAGAAGAGGAAACCTTTTATTCTGAACAGATCAAAAGCATATATAGGCGTAATGATAGATGATCTCGTTACAAGGGGGACCAAAGAACCATACAGGATGTTCACATCCAGAGCAGAATACAGGCTTATGCTCCGGGAGGATAATGCTGATTTAAGGCTTATGGAAACAGGCAATGAGCTTGGCCTTATAAGTAACGATGCCATAAAAGATGTTAAGGAACGGAAAAAACAGATTTCAAATGAGATAAATAGAATAAAAACCACTGTAATAAAGCCTTCCAAAAAGGTGAACGACTATCTGGCTGCAAAGAAAACAAAGGGGATAGAGAATGGAATATATCTTGATCAGCTTTTAAAGAGGACTGAGCTTGATTACGGCGCAGTTGAAGCTTTTGCAAAAAGCCCGGTGAGTATCCCTCCAAAAGTTGTGAAGCAGGTTGAGATTGAGATTAAATATGAGGGTTATATTAGCAGACAGTTAAAAGAGATTAAAAAATTTAAAAACCTGGAACGCATGAAAATTCCTGATGGTTTATCATATCATGAAATTCATGGGCTTTCTAATGAACTTAAAGAAAAACTTTCCATGACAAATCCATCTTCAATCGGGCAGGCATCACGCATAGAAGGGATAACACCTGCAGCCCTTTCCGTTTTAATGATTGCCATAAAGTCATTAGAAAAAAATCAGGCATCTGTTACTAAATAAATTAAATTTCAACTTAATTAAAATGGCTGAAAATCTTATAGAAAACATAAAAGAAGCCGAAAGGCTTGCCGCTGAACTTATTGAAAAGGCGGAGGAAAATGCCCATGAAAAACTTAAATCTATTGAAGATCAATATAAAATAAAGTTAAATGAACTTGAAAAAAAGTTTAAGCTTGAAAAAAAGGATATCACTAATAGGGCCATGGAATCGTTTCTCATGGAAAAGTCCGGGAAAAAAATTATTAAAGAAAAAAAAATCAGGCTGATAAGTAAGAACGCTGAAAAAAATAGAGAAAAAGTCACAAAGTTTATCATTAAAACATTAATTGGGTAAAGATTATTATGCCGTTCAGTAAGATGACAAAGGTGCTGATTGCAGGTCATTCTTCTGATATGAAATCTTTTGTGGAAGATTTGCAATATGCATCCATACTCCATATAGGTGATATTGCAAAGACCTGCGTTCAGGAAAAATTTTGCAGCAGCATTTCTCAAGACTCAGGTCCATGTGATTCAGACCCCTCTGGCTCAGACCCGGCTGGTTCTGATTTGGATAGTTCTGATTTGGATAGTTCTGATTTGGATAGTTCTGGCTTTTTTGGAAGGCTGGAAGAATCCCGGATATTTTTAGAGGAGTTTATACCAAAAGAGACTTTCTTTCAAAAACTGATAGAACCTCCCCCAACACTCAAAAGATCCTATTATCAAAATATTATAAAGACCTTTAATCCCCAAAAGCTTCTTGAATCATCAAGCCGCATAAAGAGCAGGCTCATATCTCTTAAAGAGGAACAAAAAAATCTAACAGATGAAAACAAAAAGCTCTATCCATGGAAAGAGATTGAAATTCCCATAAAAGATACAGGCATAAAAAGACATGCCAATATAATTATAGGAAGGGTTTCGAATAAAAGCATAAAGCCACTTGAAGATATTGAAAATCTGGATTTTGAAATTCTTGGAGTATTCAATAAGAGCAGCTTTGTTCTTATTGCTATTTACGCTGGAAACAGCCGGCAAGCCTATGAAAAATTAAAGAAAACAGGCTTTGTTGAAATTGATATTCTGCCTTTAACCTGTTCCCCAAAAGAAAAATATAAAAATAATTTAAGGAGAATGGATGAGATTAAGATTGAGGCCGAAGAGTTAATAAAAAGTGCTGGAATGCTTTTGGAAGATTTAGATAATCTGCGTATTTTAATAGAAAAACAGCGCAATCTTTGTGGGGCAAACAGGATTTCCATGCAATCTTTACTCACGGGAAACGCTTTTATTATTGCCGGATGGATAAAGCAGTATGATTTAAAAAGATTAAAATCCCTAGTGTTCTCTTATGAGACGGTTATATTTGAAGAGTCTGAGATGACCGATCAGGACTCCCCGCCAACAGCCTTTGAAAACATTAAACTTTTTGCGCCGTTTCAGTTTATAACAAGGCTTTACGACTGTCCATCATATCAATCAACAGACCCAAGCCCCTTTGTTGCAATATTTTTTGCGATGTTTTTCGGTATATGCTTAACTGACGCAGGTTATGGGCTGATACTTTCCATTTTATCCTTAACAGGTCTCCGGCTGTTAAAACGTGATTCCGAGATTCTTTGGATTCTATTCTGGGGTGGCATATTTTCAATTATTGCGGGCCTGCTTACAGGCGGCATATTCGGGGATCTGCTAAGGAGCGAAGCGCCGTTTTTGAATCAGCCTTATCTTGCGGGTTTAAGGGAAAAGGCAGCATGGTTCGACCCCATGAAAGAACCTATGGTTTTTTTCAGACTTGTTCTTCTTTTCGGGCTTATCCATGTTGTTACCGGCATTGCACTGGGGTT
This sequence comes from uncultured Desulfobacteraceae bacterium, assembly GCA_964482535.1. GTDB lineage: Bacteria > Desulfobacterota > Desulfobacteria > Desulfobacterales > BuS5 > CAYZXU01. The sequence goes on from CAYZXU010000025.1 coordinate 13,466, forward strand.
TATAGGAAATATCCGCCAAAAAAAAATAATGAATGCACTTGTGGATAATATCGCCTGGATCTTGATATTAGGTTCCATTGTTACTATTATCTATTCAACTCAGATATGTGTCCAGACATCGCTTACAGCATCTTATTATCCGCCCTTTAATGCAGCTTTTGCCAAACCGGCCTGTTTAATCCTTGCGCTTATGTCCGTGGTTATTATTCTATTTTCAGCAAGGGACGAAAAGGGGCTTTTCTTAAGATTTTTTACAGGTCTGCTTAAGCTGTTTGTGCTCAGCGGTATTTTTTCCTATCTCGGTGACATACTTTCCTATATAAGATTAATGGCGCTTGGCATGGTAACAGCCGGCATAGCCATGGCTGTAAACACAATCGCCTTTATGATGTATGATGTCCCTGTCGTGGGAATTTTACTTACCATTTGCACTCTGATAGTGGGACATTTTTTTAATATGGTCATAAATATGCTTGGAGGCTTTGTCCATACCATGCGCCTTCAATATGTTGAATTTTTTTCAAAATTTTTTATTGGGGGCGGGCAGCAGTTCACCCCTGTGTCTTGCGCTAACAGGTATTTTAAAATTATATAATATTTCAGGAGCATAAAAATGGAAAATAATATTGGTTTGGCAATAGCGATTGCCGGCGCTGGAATTGCTGCTTTTGTGCCTGGCATAGGTTCAATAATCGGCATTACACGGCCCGGCCAGGCTGCCTCAGGGGTTTTACGGGAAGATCCCGAAAAATTCGGGAGCCTGTTTCTTCTCGTCGTACTTCCTGGAACCCAGGGATTTTATGGTTTTATTGCAGCCTTTCTTGTTATTATAAAATTAGGTTTTCTTGGGCAAACCGCAAACTCTCCTGCTGTTACTGAGGGGGTTCAAATATTTCTTGCATGTTTGCCGATAGCTGTTACAGGGCTTATTTCAGCGCTCTATCAAAGCAAGGTATGCACTGCCGGAGTACATTTGGTTGCCAAACAGGGTGAACAGGGGATGAAGTCTGTTATCTTTGCGGCGATGGTGGAAACCTATGCTGTTTTAGGACTGCTGATCACATTTTTCCTTTTAAATGGCATTAAATTCACTTCTTAATGCCTGGCTTATGGCTTGGGAATATCAAAAATCAGGCAGTTTGATATGGGGATGATATATATGAACAAAGTTTCCGAAAAGATAATCCTGGAAGCTGAAAAAAAGGCAGAAAAGATAGAAAAAAATGCCAGTCTCAAGGCAGAAACGCTGAGCAAAGAGAACAAAAAAAGGTTAGATAAGATTGCCCTGGAGTATAAAGATAAAATTGACAGGATGTATCTAATTGAACTTAACCGGTTAAAGTCATCCGCGTATATGGAGTTTAAAAAGGATATTCTAAGGGAAAAAAGAAAAAACATGGAAAAAATCCATGCATATTTGTGTGACTATATAAAAAATGATAAAGAATTATATACAAAATTTCTTAAGTCCATGGCGCTGAAGGGAACAGTTTCAGGAAATGAAAAAATAATCGTTTCCAATAATGACAGAACCTTTTTTACCGAAAAATTTATTTTATCCATCAACAAAGAGGCAGAAAAAAAACTCGGCCATAAAGCTGACCTGAGCCTGTCCGAAGAGGTCAGAGATACTGGCGGAGGGCTCTATCTTAAAGAAAAAAAGATAGAATTTAATGCAACAATCAATATTGTCATAGATACTCTCATTGAAGATTTTGAGGTTGAGATTGCAGATTTTCTTTTTCCTGTGATCGAACAATAATTTTATGTTTCCATACAGATACGACAGCAGGTATGCCTTTTTAACAGGAGCAATAAGGGCATATGAGCCCAAGATGTTGACTCCGGCCATAATAACCAGGCTGAAGCAGGCAGACTCTTTTGCCATGGCTGTTCAGATTTTATATGATACGGTTTACAGGGAGTTTTTTAAAGAAGATAGCGCTGCTGAAAATTTTATAAAAATATTAAATCTAAAAAGAAAAAGGCTTTTTGAGTTCATTGACAAGCATTCCTTTCATAAAGAGATAGGACAAATATTGCGGGCAGGGTACGATTATCATAATATAAAGGTTCTGTTAAAAGAAAAAATATTTGAGATTTCAGATACCAAAGCGGTTTTTGACGTTGGAATAATAGATATTGATAAGATCACAGGCATATTCAGGGACGAAACTTATAACATGCTGCCTAAATTTATGCATGAAGCTGTTGATAGAGCTGTTGAGATCTATTATTCTACAGAACATCCAATGCTCCTGGATCTTGCAGTCGACAAGATCATGTTTAAAGATTTGCTAAGCAGATCTCAAAGTCTTGCAAGCCCTCTGATTAAAGATCATATACGTTTAACCATCGATCTTGCCAATATTAAAACAGCATTAAGAATAAAAAAATTATCCCTTAATTCAGCAATAAAAGAGAATATTTTCATTCATGGCGGAGATATTGATATTAAAGCAATTGACCTGTTTGGTAATGGTAAAACCGAAAAGATTATTGATGTTCTTGATAAACATGGTCTTCACAGGTTGTCAAAGGCTGTGGCAGAGTTTAAAGAAAATCCCTTTGCCATTGAAAGAGAGATGGACAATACTCTTACTGATAATTTAAGACCGTCAATATTTCTTGTATGGGGGGTTGAGCCGGTATTTGCCTTTGGTTTTGCCGTTGAAATGGAATTAAAAATTCTCAGGATTATCCTGGAAATAAAAAAATGCGGTTTTGAAACTGAATGGATAGAAAAAAGGCTGCCTGAGACTCTTTATAATTAAATGGAGAGAGTAAACTGGACAAGCAGAAAGATATGGCGGTTATCGGAACCCTGGATCAGGTTTTGCCTTTTAAGGCAATGGGGGCTGAACTGTATATTACAGATGACGTAAAGGCTGCGTCCGAGGCTGTTGTCAGGTTCGCAGAAGAAAAATATATTATTATTTTAATATCAGACGATCTTATAAAAGGAATGGATGAGGTACTGGACAGGTTTTCATCCTCTCCCATCCCTGCGATTACTGCAATTCCCGGAAAATCCGGAACTTCTTCCTTTTATAACAAAAAAATGAATTTTATGATTAAAAAATCTATAGGCATGGACATATTCGAAACAGGTGGAAATTGAGAAAAGGAATTATAGCAAAAGTATCAGGCCCCCTTGTGGTGGCAGAAAAGATGTCCGGTTCCAGAATGTACGATGTGGTTCGCGTTGGCGAAAAAAAACTGGTGGGCGAAATAATTGAACTAAGGGGGGATACCGCATCCATACAGGTTTACGAAGAAACAGCCGGCATTGGCCCGGGAGAAGAGATATACTGCACAGACATGCCGCTGTCGGTTGAACTGGGGCCGGGCATTGTGGAATCCATATTTGACGGAATTCAGCGCCCCTTAGACAAGCTGTTTGAGATGAGTGGAAACTATATTGCCAGAGGTGTGGATGTCCATGCCCTTGACAGGGAAAAGAAATGGGATTTTAAACCGGTTGTTAAAAAAGGTGATGAGGTTCTTTCAGGAGATATTATAGGGGTTGTTGATGAAACAAAACTTGTAGAGCACAGGATAATGGTTCCTCATAAGGTTTCCGGCAGGGTAAAAGAGATAAAAAAAGGGCTTTTTAATATTACGGATATCATCTGTGTTGTGGAAAACGAGGGCAAAGAAAAAGAGATCGCCATGCTTCAGGTCTGGCCGGTAAGAATACCCAGACCTTATTTAAAAAGACTTCCTCCCCAGCATATGCTCACAACAGGCCAAAGGATTATCGACACATTTTTTCCTGTTGCCAAAGGCGGAACCGCCTGCATTCCAGGGCCATTCGGGTCAGGCAAAACCGTTGTTCAGCACCAGCTTGCCAAATGGTCTGATGCCGACATCATAGTTTATATAGGTTGTGGGGAAAGGGGGAATGAAATGGCAGACGTTCTTCTTGAATTTCCCGAGCTTAAAGATCCTCAAACCGGAGAGCCTCTTATGAAAAGAACCGTGCTCATAGCAAATACTTCCAATATGCCGGTTGCCGCCCGGGAGGCTTCTGTTTATACAGGGATAACCATAGCCGAATACTTCAGGGACATGGGCTGTTCCGTTGCCCTTATGGCGGATTCAACCTCGAGATGGGCAGAGGCCATGAGAGAGATTTCCGGCCGTTTGGAAGAGATGCCGGGTGAAGAAGGATATCCTGCATATCTTTCTTCAAAGGTGTCTGCATTTTATGAAAGATCCGGCAGGGTTCTGTGTGCAGGCACAGAAAAAAGAGAGGGGAGCCTAAGCATAATAGGAGCCGTATCCCCGGCTGGCGGAGATCTGTCCGATCCCGTGGTTCAGGCTACCTTAAGAGTTGTCAAGGTCTTCTGGAGTCTGGAAGACAAACTGGCATATCAAAGGCATTTTCCGGCAATAAACTGGCTTGGGTCTTATTCGCTATACGATGAGGTTATAAACGATTTTATTGAAAAAAATGTTAATGAAAGCTTTCCTGCTCTAAAAAAAGAAGCGATGAAAATTCTTAAAAAAGAGGATGAGCTGGAAGAGATAGTAAGGCTTATAGGCGTGGAATCTTTATCAGGGATGGACAGGCTTGTCATGAAAACCTCCAGGATAATCAGAGAAGATTTTCTGCATCAAAATGCCTTTGATGAAAAAGATACATACACCACAATCAAGAAGCAGTTCCTGATGCTCGACCTTATCATCTATTATCACAGAAAGCTAAAGCAAAAAATCGGGTCCGGCATTTCCTTTTCAAGTTTTGAATCAATGGATGTTGAAGAGGATATCTCAAGGGCTAAATTTATCCCTGAGGATCAAATAGATAGTATAGGTGATATAAAAGAAAAAATTAATCTTGAGCTGCAAGACAAAACCTGAATCTTACACAGATGTGGATTTTCTGAGACAGACCATGTCAAGGAGGCTCAACGGTTGGGCGTCGGTAAATACATAAAAAAGCCTTAGGGCATCATTGAAAACTCGGATTGACTCTCCGAGTTTTCAATGATAATGCTGATTATATGATTAAACGCGACTATTATTTAACATCTCTTGCAACTGCAACAGAAAGATCTCCTGTTACCGCCCTGCTTGGCCCCAGGCAGTGTGGCAAAACAACACTTGCGCGCATATTCGGCAAAGATCGAACTGCTCATTATTTTGACCTGGAATCTCCTGCAGACCAGCAGAGGTTGCAAAATCCCGAGTTAATGCTCGGTTCTCTTCAGGGAATGATTATTCTTGATAAAATTCAAATTAAGCCGGAATTGTTTAATGTACTGCGGGTTTTAGTAGATAAACCCGAAAATCAATCCCGCTTTTTAGTTTTGGGCAGCGCCTCTCCCCATATTATTAAAAATGTTTCCGAAACCCTGGCAGGTAGAGTTGAATTTATTGAGCTTGCAGGATTCAATATTCAGGAAACAGACAACATCGAACAATTATGGCTTAGAGGTGGATTTCCCCGCTCATTTCTTGCTGCTTCAGAGGCTGACAGTCTGGCATGGAGAGATGGATTTATACGAACATTCCTTGAGCGCGATATTCCAATGCTTGGCATAACAATTGCGCCAACAGCAATGCGGCGATTCTGGACAATGCTGGCCCATTTTCATGGTCAAACATGGAATGCCTCAGAGCTTGGCCGGTCAATGGGATTAACCGACAAAACTGTTCGATCATATCTTGATATTCTTACAGCCACCTTCATGATCCGCCAGCTTCAACCATGGCACGAGAACCTGCGTAAACGTCAGGTGAAATCTCCTAAAATATACTTCAGAGATTCAGGCCTGCTGCACAGCCTGTTAAATATTCCAGACTACTATAGCCTGACGGGGAATCCTCGCACAGGAGCGTCCTGGGAAGGATTTGCCCTTGAACAGGTGCTTCAGGTTATTCGTCCGGCGGAAGCATATTTTTGGTCCACCCATAGCGGTGCAGAAGTTGACCTTTTATTTTTTCAGGGGGGTAAACGCTACGGCGTTGAATTTAAATTTAATGAAGCCCCTAAAATTACAAAATCAATGCACATTGCAGTTAAAGATCTTTCTCTGGATTATTTATGGGTTGTATATCCTGGAAAAGAAAAATATCCTGTAACAGACAAAATTATGGTTCGACCGATAGACACAATATTAGAAAAATTTTGATCTGGCGGATATTATCCTTAAAGCCTATTAGGATAAAAGAAGATTGATTAGATTTTAAAGATGTTAAAGGAAAATTATAATGGACGGCAAGTCGCTGGACTTAAAACAAAATGATGTCTTTAAAATTAAAACTCCTATAGGAAACTATACTCCTGACTGGGCGCTCATAAAGAAAAACGAAAAGACTGTCTATTTTGTGGCGGAAACCAAATCTGAAAATCAGGAACTGAAAGAGAGCGAAAAAAGAAAAATCAAATGTGGCAAAGCTCATTTTGATGAATTTGAAGGCGTTGAATACAGACAGGTCGTGAAAGTTTCGGATCTGGATTAAACTATTTTTTGTATAAAAAACAGGCTGATTATAAATGCGAAGAGAATATAAAACCATACAGAATATAGTGGGGCCTCTGATACTGGTTGAAGGGGTCAGCGGAGTAAAGAATGAGGAGCTTGTTGAGATATACCTTCCTTCGGGTGATACACGCAGGGGAAGGGTGATCGAGCTTTTATAAAACGATCAAGAAGGTATTTTTTTCAATGGAACTTGATGAACTCATCCTGCTTGTTAAACAGGGTGAAAGTGAAAACCTTGAATTTAAAAAAACAACCGGTCAAAGGACGGCTGCTGCAAAAACGGTCTGTGCATTTTTAAATGGTCATGGCGGTTATGTGCTTTTTGGAGTATCAGATACCGGTAAAATTCCAGGACAAAACATCAGCAGTAAAACCCTGGAAGATATTGCCCGCGAATTTAAAAAGATAGAGCCTTCGATTTCTCTTGAAATAAGCAATGTTCAACTGGAAAATGGGAATTTTGTTGTTATTGTTGCCGTCAAAAAGGGTGATGGGCCATACACATACGACGGCAGGCCCTATGAGCGGACAGGCGCTGTAACACAAATTATGGCAAGGGAAACCTATGAAAGGCGTTTGCTTGAAAGAATGCACCCAACGCAGAGGTGGGAAAACCAACCCGCTAGCAAAAGCATAACTGTTAGCGATCTGGAGGAAGAAGAAATCCAAACGCTTCTTGCCAATGCAGTCCGGAACGGCCGCCTAAAAAAACCGAAACATACGGATACTGAATCGATTTTACAAGGACTTGGCCTGATAAAAAACGGCAGACTTTTAAATGCGGCAGTAGTTTTATTTGGCCAGGATGTGTGGTCAGATTACCCTCAATGTGAAATTCGTATGGCAAGATTTCGTGGCACTTCCCGCCTTCCCGACTTTAGTGATAACAGGCAATACAATGGAAATGCATTTTCCTTATTGAGGCGAGCGGAAAGCTTCCTGCTGGATAATGTTCCTATTGCAGGCCGAGTTATTCCCGGTAAAATGATCAGGGAAGATAACCCTTGGTATCCGCCTCCTGCAACTCGTGAAGCTCTTGCCAACGCCATTTGTCACAGAGATTATTCTGAACAGGGTGGGGCTGTTTCTCTGGCAATGTATGATGACAGGCTGGAGATCATAAACCCCGATAAATTTCATTTTGGCATCACCCCGGAAAAGCTGAAAGGCCCTCATGAGTCGAAACCCTGGAATCCTTTAATAGCCAATGCATTTTACCGTACAGGTGTTATTGAGCGCTGGGGCAGCGGGACCACAAATATTATCAGATGGTGTGAAGACAATGGAAACCCGACTCCTGAATGGGAGGAACGGGCGGGATCAGTTGTAGTTACATTTTTTCCAATATCAGAAGCTGTCACCCCGCAAGTCACCCCGCAAGTCACCCCGCAAGTCACCCCTTATGTTAAAGAGTTGCTTTTATTATGTAAACAACCTATTGGACGGAATGATTTGCAGAAAAAACTAGATTTAAAAGACAGGGAACATTTTCGCAAAACATATTTATTGCCCGCATTGAATTCTGGGCTGCTTGAGCGAACAATCCCTGATAAACCTAAAAGCCGTTTGCAACAATATATACTTACCAGCAAAGGCAGAAAGTGGTTGGGGAAAAACAGGGAGAAAAAATCATAATAAGGCGTTTTTCATCACGCCTCCAAAAACTTGATACATCCTTAGCTTTTACAGAAGGCTTAATCGATTGAGAAAAGCTGAAAGCAGCGCTTGGCGAGGACATAGAATTTAAATATGATGGTGATAAATGCGAAGAGAATATAAAACCATACAGAATATAGTGGGGCCTCTGATACTGGTTGAAGGGGTCAGCGGAGTAAAGAATGAGGAGCTTGTTGAGATATACCTTCCTTCGGGTGATACACGCAGGGGAAGGGTGATCGAGCTTGAGCATGACACTGCCCTGGTTCAGGTATTTGAAGGTACCAGCGGGATAGATGTTCCTGAAACAAAAATCAGTTTTCGAGGCAGGGGTATTGAGCTGAACCTTTCCGACGATATTCTGGGAAGAACCTTTAATGGTCTGGGAAGACCGATTGACGGCGGTCCGGCTGTTATTCCAAAAAAGAAAATGGATATAAACGGTCTCCCCATAAATCCATATGCCCGGGATTATCCTGATGAATTTATTCAGACAGGCATATCCTCCATCGACGGCCTTAACCCCCTTGTAAGGGGGCAGAAACTGCCGATCTTTTCCGGTTCGGGGCTGCCGCACAATCAGGTTGTGGCACAGATTGCAAGGCAGGCCAGGGTGCTTGGGGAAGAAGAAAAATTTGCAGTTGTATTCGGCGCAATGGGTATAACCTATGAGGAGTCGGCTTTTTTTATCAGGGAGTTTACGGAATCCGGCGCAATAGAGCGGGCAGTACTATATCTGAATCTTGCGGATGATCCGGCAATTGAAAGGATTGCCACGCCCAGGGCAGCATTAACAGCAGCCGAATTTCTTGCCTTTGATGAAGGGATGCATGTGCTTGTAATCCTGACCGATATTACAAATTATTGCGAAGCATTAAGGGAGATAGCCGCAGCGAGAAAAGAGATTCCCGGGAGAAGGGGTTATCCGGGCTATCTTTATACGGATCTTTCCACAATATACGAAAGGGCATGCCGCATAAAAGGAAAAGCCGGCTCCATAACGATGATTCCCACCCTGACCATGCCCGAGGATGATAAAACACACCCGATCCCCGATCTGACGGGCTATATTACCGAAGGTCAGATAATACTCTCCAGAGCTTTGTATAAAAAAAACATAAGCCCCCCTATTGATGTGTTGCCTTCACTCTCAAGATTAAAAGATAAAGGCATAGGGACGGGAAAGACAAGAGAAGACCATGGGGATGTATCCAACCAGTTATTTGCCGCATATGCCAGGGGAAAAGAGGTGCAAGAGCTTGCAGTCATACTGGGAGAAACCGCTTTAACCGATATTGACAGACTTTATTTTTCCTTTGCCCAAAACTTTGAAAACAGATATGTTTCCCAGGATTATTATACAAACAGACCTATAGAAGAATCAATCGATCTGGGCTGGAAGCTGCTAAAGGCATTTCCCAAAAAAGAGTTAAAGAGAATAAAAGATATTTTTTTGGAAAAGTATTTTAATATTGGAAAATAAGATATGATTCTTGATATAAGCCCCACCAGGATGGAGCTTTTAAGGCTCAAAAAAAGACTCTCCATTGCAATCCGCGGTCATAAACTTTTAAAAAGCAAGCTTGATGAGTTAATTCGTATTATGCTTGCGCTGGTAAAAGATACCCTGCACTTGAGAAAAAAAACAGACGATAAATTTGCAGAGGCAAACAGATACATGGCTGTGGCAGGATCTTCCACCTCTACTGAAATTTTAAACGCAGCGCTTATGGTATCTGAAAAAAAGCTGAAAATAGACCTGAAGTACAAACAGATATTTAATATAAAAGTTCCTGAATTTTCTGCACGGTCAACCAAAGGGCACAATAGCTATGGTTTTGCACAAACAAGTGTCGGGCTTGACTTCGCTCTTGAAATTTTCGATAAAACAGTCAAACAGCTCATAGAGCTTTCTGAAAAGGAAAAAAAAATTCAGCTCATAGGTGATGAGATTCAAAAAACCAGAAGGAGAGTCAACGCCCTTGAATATATTCTTATTCCCAACATCAAAGAAACTTTAAAATATATAATAATGAAACTGGAAGAGCGGGAAAGAGACAATCAGGCACAGCTTATGAGGGTAAAAGATGTTGTCAGAGCCCCGCTGGCTCCAACTTCGGCATATCCTGGGAGTTCGAAGATTCCATTATAAAAAGAACAATGGGAATATTAAGGGGTCGCTCAAAAACGATTAAAGTGGCTTGAAAACACTTTTTAATCCGATCCGGTTAACTGCTTGTTTATATCCTTAATTTTTTGGGCTGCTTTGTTGGCTTTTTCAGCAG
>CAYZXU010000026.1:0-23737 GCA_964482535.1 uncultured Desulfobacteraceae bacterium
CCGATAACAGCGGCGGGACCACTCCCGATTTTCACGGGATTCCCTTTTAAGCTTAAACAGCACCCTAAATATGTTAATATTTTATATTATGCTTATATGTCAATAGGCAAGAAGGAACTTTTAAAACCTTTATACAGACTTTAAATTGGGCTGGGCAAAAAATAGTATTTGATTTTCTTGGGGAAATTTTAATTGTAGTTGCAGGAAAAATTATTCAGGGAATATCCAGCAGATAAAAAGCTGGTAATTGACTCAGTTGAAAAGTTGTCAGCCTTAGACGAATTATAAATTAACATTAAGCTTTTTTGCCATACAATGTCCTATGGCAAGCCTTGAACCTCTGACGGAAATCATTACAGGGCCTACACCGTTTTTGCTTAAAATTCTGAACCTGGTCCCAGGGACAAGTCCAAGGCTATATAATTTTTGTCTTATCCCCCTGCCACCGCTGATACTGCAAAGAGTTACTTCTTGTCCACTATCTATTTGATTAAGCTTAATCATTTTTATTCCTGAATTTTTATAAAAACCTGTCTTTTAGTGTCTTCAAATAAAAAAATAAGAACCTTGGTAAAATAGTCAATAGATAAATAATATTTATTTTATATGACCTTATCTATTTAAACTTTTAAACCAAGCTTTGGTCTACCAAACTATTATTATATTGTTAAACTGTCAAGACTTTTTTTTACATAAGAAATGTGACGCTTTATTTTAAAGCAGGGATAATGTTAAAAGTCATGTTTGAAATAAGCAGAAAATCAGCTTGCCATTTCATAATTTTCTGTGCAATTGATATAATACTCATGGAAAATCTCCCGGACAAAATATCGGTTAGTGATACTTCAATGAAGATTCTTTTCAATGACCTTTTGATTGAAGACGTAGAAATATATGTACTGATTCTATCCTCAAGCGGGATTGCACATTACACAAATAGAGTGCACGGCAGCTGGGAGCTTTGGGTGGATGCGTCAAAATTTGAATACGCATCTGATACCATCGAAAAATATCTTTTAGAAAACAGGGGAAACCATCAGGCAGCTAAAAACCATGAGCCTGTTTACCATAAAAATTTTTCTGGAATATGGGCAGGGATTATTTTGCTGATTTTCCATGTTGCAATTACCAAAGGCTGGAACAGCCGAATGGTTATTCAGGAATATGGGTCATCTGCGCATCATATTTTGCATGGCGAATTGTATCGATGTGTTACGTCTCTGATGATACACAGCGATGCCTTGCATATAATCAGCAATATGGCAGGAATCGCTTTGTTTGGTTCGGCTGTTTGTTCTATCATGGGGCTGGGAGTTGGCTGGTTCATGATCCTGACAGCGGGCATAGCCGGCAACCTGCTGAATGCTGTTTTTTATGAAAGCAGTCATCTTTCCATTGGCGCATCAACGGCTATTTTCGGAGCCATCGGCATTATAACGGGTTGTCAGAGTATAAAAAAAATGCTGGCGGGGCAACGCATTAAAGCGCTTTTACCTTTTGGCGGGGGGGTTGCTTTACTGGGCATTCTTGGTTCCAGCCCACATTCCGATTTAATGGCACATCTGTTCGGTTTTCTATCAGGAACTGTTTTCGGAGGAGTGTACGGAATGCTTGTAAAAAAATCATCAGGGAAAAATATTCAGGCAGGCTTCTTTGTTGCAACCATCTTCATTATTGTCATTTCCTGGCTGCACCCCTCTTAGCCCAAACCGGTTAGCCCGAATTTCTCATAAAAATCGAACACATACCATATGTTGTATCTAAAAAAGAAAAATATACAGCACCTTGTGTTTTTTTCTTTACACTCAAACTTATTACTGTTAATAATTAACCGGTTATAAAATTCTATTTTCCCTGATAAATTAAAGGCTTGGTTTTACAAGACCACAAATATTTTTTGAATAAAACAGGAGCTTTTTTACCATGAAACTGAGAAAGCTTGAGATTCAAGGCTTCAAGTCTTTCAATGAAAAATCCGTTATTGAATTCCCTGAGGGAATCTCCGCTGTTGTGGGTCCAAATGGTTGCGGAAAAAGCAACATCATTGATGCATTAAGATGGGTAATGGGCGAACAGAGCGTAAAGCAGCTAAGAGGGAAAAAAATGGAGGATATAATATTCTCCGGAACAGCAGGAAGCCATCAGTTGAACATGGCCGAGGTTTCCCTGACCCTTTTAAATGACAATGGCTCAACTCCTGAAGAATTAAAAGAGTACACTGAAATAAATCTCACAAGAAGGCTCTATCGTTCCGGAGAAAGCTCATACCTTATTAACAAGCGCCCCTGCCGTTTAAAAGATATTCATAATATATTTTTAGGAAGCGGTATGAGCTCAAAATCCTATGGTCTCATGGAGCAGGGCAGTATAGGTAAAATAACCGAAGCCGGTCCTGATGAAAAAAGACACTTTATTGAAGAAGCCGCAGGCATTACAAGATACAAAAACAGAAAAAATGAAGCACTTCGAAAGATGGAACTGACAAACCAGAACCTTTTACGTGTTAAAGACCTTGTGTCAGAGATAAACCGCCAGATGTCAGATCTTCAACGCCAGGCAAAAAAAGCTGAGCAATACAATAATTACAGGGTTAAAATTAAAAAGTTAGATATTTTTTTATCCATTAACCGGTATGATAATTACACCGAAAGAATAAATAAAACAGAAAATCTTCTTACTCAATTAAAAGATTCCAACATAGCCCATACTTCACATCTAAAAAAACTGGATGCGGCAATTGAAGAGATACATTTGAGACGCACGGAAAAAAGCATAAAAATTTCTGAAAAAAAAGCAGAAAAGTACGAATTGCAGCGGCAAATCGACAGGCATGAAAATGATCGGGAACACTTGGGCAAAGATATCACAAGGCTTGGGGAAGACATTTTAAATTTTAAAAAATCTCAACAGGAGACTGAAAAGAAAAATCAGGAAATAACAAGCGAGATAGATCAGTCTAAAGAGCAGATTCTTATTACAAAAAAAACAGTTGAAGATATAACGTCAAACCTTGATCATGAAAAAAAGAAATCTCAATATATAAGGGACAGGCATAGAGAGTTAAATATTGAGGTTGAAACATGCAAGTCGAATCTGATGACTCTTATGGCTGATGAAGCGCGCTATAAAAATACATATCAAAATGCCAGAAACAACAAAGAAAAACTCACAGGGCTTTTAAAAAGGACAAACGAGGAGGAAGCAATTGTCGGCAAAAAGCTTTCCAGGATAATTAACGGGGAGAAAAAAGCACAAGACGACCTTGATGAATTAATACTTGAGGCAAATAATCTGAATAAAGAAATCGACATTATTAAGGAAAAAGCAAATAAAAAAAATCAAAGCCTCTCAAACCAGCTTAAAACAGTTCAGAGCCTTGAGTTTGAAAGAAATAATTATAAATCAAAATATAATACATTAAAAAAGATGGAGTCTAATTTCGAATGGTATAAAGACGGTGTCAAGGCTGTTATGAAGAAGAGTCTCGAGGTAAATTCAGATACAGAAGAGAGCAATAAAGTTCTTGGTCTCATGGCGGACATAATAGAACCTGAAGCATCCTTTGAAAACGCAGTTGAAGCGGTTCTCGGAGAATCACTGCAATACATACTTATAAACGAACCCGAAACAGGAATTGAATCAATCGAATATCTCAAATCAACAGGAGCCGGGCGAAGCGGTTTCATACCGGTTTCATCCATCAAACCAAACCCTGCCATGCAAACCTTCCTAAATTTTCCCCAAAGCAAAATGCTTTTACATAAAGTTAAAGTAAAAAAAGGGTTTGAAAAAATTGTTTCAGCGCTTTTAAACAACATTATTGTTGCAGATAATATAAAAGAAGCCTTAAAAATTTTTAAGGACTCTAAATGTGCAATTACAGTTGTAACCAAAAACGGCAACCTTATCTCCGGTCAGGGAGTAATGGCGGGTGGCAGCAAAGAAAATTTATCCGGCATACTTGCAAAAAAACAGGAGCTTAGAACCCTTGAGCAGAAGATAATAGAACTGAATAAAAAGATAGAAACGGAGCATTTTTTCTTAAAGGAGCTTGAAGCCGAAGTCCGGGAATTTGAGATTAAAATGCAAAAGCTGTTTCAACGCAGGGAGAATATAAGCGATAACAGGGTTAATGCCGAAACAACTCTTTACAAAGCCAAAGAAGATGTCAAACAGGCAAAAAGGCATCTTGAAATCATTCGTATTGAGCAGGAGAGGCTTGATAGTGAAGAAGACGACATGGAAGAAGAAATAACAAGGCATAACAAAGCTATTAAAAAAATTGAACAGAGCGTCAAAGAATCTCAGGAAAACGTAAATGAAACAACAGCACAGATACATTCCGTTTCCAACGAAATGGAAAGCTTTGACCAAAGGATAGTTGAATTAAAATTAGATCTCACATCTTTAAATACAAAACTTGAAAGCAGCAGCACTACTTTAAGGAGGCTTGAAGAATACCAGGAAGAAAATGCCGCACGTCTTATTCAGATATCCCGTGAAATCAGCATCAAAGAGGATAAACTTAACTCCTCAACCGAAAAAACAAAAACATATAAAGAAAACCTCTCATACATGTATGAAGGCTTAAAAAAACTTGTGCTTGAATTAGAAGAAAACATGGAGAATTTAAATATAATTGATACAAGCATGAAAGAGCATGATATTAAAATTGCAGGCATGAAAAACAGGCATGAAAAAGTGCTGCAGGATATCAGGCTTCTTGAACTTGAATGTTCCCAGCTTCATATTAAAAGAGATAATATTTCCTCAAATTTAAACGATCGGTATCATAAATCGGTTTCAGAATTAAGAACAAAATCTGTGGAGCCGGCAAACAGTCAAAAAGATTCAAATGAAATTCCTGTAAAAGAGATTGAAGAAAAACTTGTATTTTACAGAAAAAAAATCGATACTATAAAGGATGTTAATCTAAGCGCAATAAAAGAATATGATCAGCTAAAATTACGCCACGACTTTATCTGTAAGCAACAAGACGACCTTGTGCAGGCTATTAATGACCTCCATAAAGTTGTTCAAAAAATAAACAGGATTACCAAAAAGGATTTTTTAGAGACGTTTGAAGCAATAAATATAAAACTGCAGGAAGTTTTTCCGCACCTGTTTGAAGGCGGGACAGCAAAACTGGTGCTTTCAGAACCTGATAATCTTCTGGAAACCGGCGTCGATTTCATGGTTCATCCGCCTGGAAAAAAACTCACAAGAATCAGCCTTCTCTCAGGAGGAGAAAAAGCTCTTTCCGCCATTGCATTTATCTTTTCCATTTTCTTGATCAAGCCCACCTCCTTTTGCCTAATGGATGAGATTGATGCCCCCCTCGATGAAGCTAATACTTATCGATTTAACAACTTGTTAAAAACAATTGGTGAAAAATCTCAAATTATAATGATAACCCATAATAAAAAAAGCATGGAATTTGCTGATTCACTCTTCGGCATCACCATGGAAACAAAAGGGATATCAAAAATTGTATCAGTAAACTTAAATTAAAAGGCTCCTTATGGTAATAGGCTGGTTCAAAAAGAAAAATACTCTTCAAAAACAACAGGAAGATGTTGACAGTAAAAAGTTTGATGAATCTAAAAAATCGGAAACAGATGAAAAAGAGGCTTTACATAAAGCCAAACCCGACCTGCCGGCAGTTTCATTAAAACCGGAAAAAACAAAACCGGAAATCAAAGAAGAAACCGATGCCGTCCAGACAATAGAACCTCCTAAAAAAACAGGTTTTTTCAACCGGTTAAAAAAGGGTCTTAGCAAAACCCGTGAAATTCTCACCACAGATATTGATGAGCTTTTTACAGGAAAAAATAAAATTGATGATGATCTTCTTGAAAATCTCGAAGAACTTCTTATTGCTTCAGACATTGGCGTAAAAACTGCGATGGATCTTATTCAGTCCATTTCAAAAAAGGCTTCCAAGATTTCCAATTCCCATGAGTTGAAAGATATTTTAAAAGCCGAAATAGTATTGCTAATAAAAAAAAACATATCAACCGAAAAAAAACCCGTTCATCAGCCCCACGTTATAATGGTTGTGGGGGTAAACGGGGTTGGGAAAACCACCACCATAGGCAAACTTGCCGCTATGTATGCAGCACAGGGCAAAAAAGTGTTAATCGCCGCAGCCGACACTTTCAGAGCTGCCGCAATTGAACAGCTTGAAATATGGGCGGAAAGATCTGGAGCCGACATGGTAAAGCATAAAGACGGCTCTGATCCTGCAGCAGTTGCATACGATGGAGTTAAAGCCGCAATGGCAAGAGGGAAAGATGTTGTTATAGTTGATACTGCAGGAAGACTTCATACAAAGACAAACCTCATGGAAGAAATAAAAAAGATCAAACGCACAATTGCAAAAAAAATACCCGCTGCGCCCCATGAGGTACTTCTGATTCTCGATGCTACAACAGGTCAGAATGCACTGTCACAAGCCAAATTATTTGATGAAGCTTTGGGTATTACCGGATTAGTCCTTACAAAACTCGACGGAACAGCAAAGGGAGGAGTAGTTGTAAGTATCTGTAATTCTTTAAAGATTCCTATAGAATATATAGGCATAGGTGAAAAAATCGACGATTTGCAGGAATTCAACCCGAATCAGTTTGTCGATGCCATGTTTTGAGCGTCTTAAGCCAAAACCAAAAAAAATATTAAAAAAAAGCTATTTTATGTTGACTTTACAAATAACGTGCTGTAATGACGTTAAAAAGTTGGTGGGGAGTTTCTTTTTTTACAAACAAAGGGGAGGAATATAGACCATGACAAAAGCTGAATTAGTAGATATAATAGCAAATGATGCAGAAATTTCCAAGATTGCAGCGGCAAAGGCCCTAAATTCTTTCACTAATGCCGTAACAAAGGCTTTAAAGAAAAAAGATGGCAAGGTTACTCTGGTAGGCTTTGGCACTTTTTCAAAAATGCGCCGCAAGGCTCGTAAAGGCCGTAATCCTCAAACAGGTGAAGTTATTAAAATCAAGGCAACCAACGTAGTAAAATTTAAAGCCGGTAAAAATTTAAAGGATTCTATTTAACATAAATTGTGCGTTTTATAGAATTGCACTGCTTTCTTGTTCATAACGAGACCTTTGAAAAATGTTCAATTTTATTTAAGGTCGATGGCCTCGCAAAAAATCAAAGTCACGTCACTCCCGCGAAAGTGGGAATCCATAGTGCCAAAAAAATCACCGGATTCCTGTTTTCACAGGAATGGCATTATAAAGAAAATTTCAACTTTTTTCCAAAGATATCTTTACAGTATAGTAAAGCCCGTAAATTCTTTTTTGTAATCATGCGCTACGACTTCAACCTGCTCGACATTTGCAAACATAGGTCCATCATTGCACCAGTCTAACACCTCATTTACCTTCTCTTTATCACCTTCGAATACTCCTTCAACGCTTCCGTCAATTCTATTCCTTACCCACCCCTTTACACCTTTTTCAACGGCAACCCGTTTTGTCTCCATTCTATAACATACACCCTGCACCCTTCCGGTAATTTTCACATGGACTCGTGTTTTATCTTTCATATCAATACCATAAATTTTATTTTAACATGTTTAAATAGTCTGTTTCAGAAATAATCTCTACACCAAACTTTTGAGCTTTTTCCAGCTTCTTTTTACCAACATTTTCCCCGCAAACAAGAAAGTTTGTTTTACTGTTAACCGAGGTTTGAACCATAGCGCCTGATTTTCTGGCCTCGGCCTGCATATCTTCCCTGCTTCCGTGTTCCATTTTGCCCGTAAATACTATATGTTTTAGGGCAACAGGATGCCGCAAATTTATTGCTTCACTTAAAGCAGAAGATTTTATGATATTAAACTCCATGGAGAACATATTATCCATTCTGTCCCTCAATCTTTCAAGACCCCTGGCAATGGATTTACTGGTAATAGCTCCGAAACCATGAATTTTCACAATATCCTCAGGCGTTAAATCAGGAATGTCATCAATTTTAAAATGCGCAAGCAGCTTTCTGCTGTCACCCTTTCCAAGGTCGGGAATTCCAAATGCCGCCAGGAAACGCCAGTCATCAACGGGTTGAGTTTTACTCTTTTCTATAGATTCTGACAGATTTTTCGACTGGACAGGCCCAAATCCACACCCTTCAAAATCTTTTTCTTTCATCCCATAGATCTTTTCCAGGGTATCATAACCTGAATTTACAAGCTTTATTATTGTTTTAATTCCAAACCAGTCTGCATTATCAAGGGTTTTAAACCAGTGGCTTATGGCCTGTTCCTTTTGTGCTTTGCATGAAGGGTTTACACATTTAAGAAAATCATTATTCCACTTAAGTTTTTTTCCACATGCCGGACATATTTCAGGAATATTAAAATTATCAGATTCTTTAATTATGCTTTCAATTTTCGGGATTACTTCTCCGCTTCTTATTACTTCTATCTCGGCATTTATTCCTATATGCTTCTTTTTGATAATACCTGCATTATGTGCTGTAACACGCCTGATTGTAGCCCCTGAAAGCACGACCGGTCTGATCTGCAACACAGGGGTTATGCTGCCTGTTCTTCCCACCTGCCACTGAATATCTTCCACAAGGGCAAGAGCTGTTTCGCCTTTTTTTTTGACGGCAATCTGCCACCTGTAATGATGAGCTGTCGCGCCCATGTAGCTTTTGACTTCTTCTTCAACAACCTCAACGACCATGCCGTCCATGGGGTATTCCGTTTTTTTATAGAGATCTTCTGTTATCTGATTCATATGAGTCAAAAACTCATCCCCGCTGCCCTGCCATCTTTCAAGAACCGCATAAGGCACAAAATAAACCGCCTCATCTTCAAGGGCTTCTTTGGCATACTTATTTAAAGTGTCAGAGGATATAATTCCCACAACCATGTTCCGCGGATGTTCAAATTTATCCTTAAGATGCTCGTCAAAGTATGAGCTGGAAATAACAATCTCTCCAAGACCGCACCCTCTTTTGCCGCCTTTAATGAGAACTCCTTTTTTCAGAGCACTGCTTATCTCATATCCTGTTTCTCCATTGCCTCTTGTGACAAAAACTTCTCCGTCATCTCTTGCCGCAACTCCGTCAAGCTTGGGAGTCGCAATAAAGTTAATACTGCTCCTGCCTATTTCTGCGGCCTCTTTCTTTACCCTTGAAACAAATCGAACCAGATCATCTTTTGTATAGGCTTTTTCTGTTGAAAGCATGGGCACAGGATGCCTGATCTGTTTTTTGTCTGAAAATTTTTCAGGCTCAACTCTTGTTAAAAAAGAATGGTCCGGGGCAAGTTTCTGCAATTTTTCAAGCAGCCGGTCGTATTCAAGATCACTGACAAGAGGGGCGCCCTTTCTGTAGGCATCATTATAGGTTATTAAATTTTCTACTAAAGATTCAATTTTTTCCATAATCAAAATTTAAAAATTACAAAACACTGCATAGAGCAGATATTGCCCTGTGCAGGGTTTTGCAATTATCCTTAAAACGTTTTTTCCTAAAACCTTTTTTCCAGGTTAAAGTGGAAAGCTCATCAGATACAACAAACGCAGCGCCAACCTCTATATTCCGAAACCTTCCCACTGAAAAAAGAGCCGATGCCTCCATCTCAACCGCAAGAACCCCCTTTTCCTGGTAATCTTTTACCCTGTCTCTGGTTTCCCTGTAAAAAGCATCGGTTGACCATACCATACCTTCATGGAATAATAATTTTTTTTCATTTAAGGCTGTCTTTAACCTGTCCACAATATAAGAAGACGGCCGCACAATGGGATCTTCTGATCCATCAACTTCAGAAAATTCGTTATCAGATTCTTTTTTATAATGCCTTGAAGTACCTTCATCTATAACAGAGGATGTTGGTATAACAATATCTCCAATGGAAACTTCAGGTGAAATACTGCCGCACCATCCCAAAAAAATAACTTTCTCTGCACCCATTGCAATAAGTGTTTCAAGAATCATTGCCGCATAAGGAGCGCCAATAAAAGGACCTGACAGGGCAAAAAATTCAGAAGAATTATCCGGAGTATATAAATTACTGTTATATAAATTTGCGGGTTTTTTATTAAGACCTGCCGATAAGCTGAGCATGGATTTTAAATCCGGCTCTGTGGCTGTCATTACCGCAACAGGGCCTGTCCCTGAAAAATTTTTCCACTTTAAAGGCTCTATTATTGCTCTGTTGCGAGTCATGATTAGATTTTTCCAACCTTGGGTTAAACAGGTTTTGCCAGATCTGACATTTCATCTTTTATTTCATCAATAATATCGTAAAACCATAATAGATCTTCCATTGTAAGTCGCCCTGCCTTGCGCTGACTTTCGCCCCCGTCTTTTTTTATAAATATTCTGGGACCTATCTGAACCTTTGCCTCGCCTTCACCATATCGATTAATAGAAATAACCAGTCCTGTTTCTTCAGATCTCCACTGTTTTAAAATCTTATCCTTTTCAGAATCAAAAGCCATTATTATACGCTCCTTTAAAAAATTTAATCATTTAAGTTTGATGGCGTCAGTTTTTATTTTTTTGGTAATAACGCCTTAATATTATAATATATGTAAATAAAAAAAGCCACGGGCCACATAATCAGCAAAAGATTAACACTGGCCAGATGTTGTTTTAATGCAAAATGCGTGTGTTTCTTCCTTGATTTTATATACTTGCCTGCAATATATGAAACTGAACATATACACCATCCTGCAAGCCATATAATAATAAATCTTCTTATTATAGCTATTATCATTTTATTATAATCTTATTTTAAATTTTTGAAAAATCTGCCGTCATACCAAACAGATCGGCAATAAGTTTAAGCAAACCAAGCCTGTTGTCTCTCAAGGCTGTATCTTTTTCCATCACCAGAACACCGTCAAAAAATGCATCAACAGTATTACGCAGGGTTGCCATATTATAAAAAGCGCCTTCAAAACGTCTTTTTTCAAGGTCCTGTACTACTTTTGTTTTAACCTCTCCATAGGCTGAAAAAAGTGTAGCTTCACATTCATGCTGGAAAAGTTTTTCATCAACATCTTTTATTTCTGCAGAACCCGACTTTTTTATTATGTTTACAACACGTTTAAAGGCAACTGCAAGAGATTCAAAATAAGGCTCTTTTTTAAGTTTATCAAGAGCTTTCACCCTGCTCCACACATTGGGGATGTTATCCATTGAAACACTTACTATAGAGCTGATAATATCTTTTGAAAACCCTTCTTCTTCAAGAAGATAAATCAGCCTGTTTTGCAAAAAATCATATACCTTGTCTGATATCTCTTTTTTATCCTGAAAACCGGTATCCGAATAAAGCCCGGCGCTTTTTTCAACAAGCCCTTTTAATGAAAATCCAAAATCATTATCAAGCATGATTTGAAGGATGCCGATAGACTGCCGTCTAAGAGCATAAGGATCTGAAGCGCCTGTGGGTATAAGCCCCACAGCAAAACATCCGCAAATTGTGTCTATCTTGTCAGCTATTGCCAGTACTGCTCCCGAAGATGTTGCAGGAAGCCGCCCACCTGAATAAGCAGGCAGATAATGTTCTTCTATGGCTACGGCAACATCATCGGATTCTCCTGACAACAGGGAATAAACCCTTCCCATGACACCCTGAAGCTTTGGAAATTCCACAACAACCTGACTGACAAGATCGGCTTTGCATAACCCGGCTGCTCTTACAAGTTTATCTTTAAATCCATCATCTGTTTTTAGTTCATCTGCCAGAAATTCAACCAGTTTTGCGATACGCTTTGTCTTTTCACTAACAGAACCGAGATTTGCCTGAAAAAGCACATCTTTTAATTTCTCTGCCATTACATCCAGGGAAACCTTTAAATCATTATTATAAAAAAACATTGCATCTTCAAGACGCGCTCTAAGGACTCTCTCGTGTCCTCGCGAGATTAGATCCATATCTTTGGCTCTGGTATTATTAACCACGATGAAATACGGCATGATACTATCTGTATCATCAACAACTGCAAAATATTTCTGGTGCTCCCGCATGGAAGTAATTAATATTTCCCTTGGAAGTTTCAAAAATTTTTTATCAAATTTTCCTGCTGAAACTGCCGGAAATTCAACCAGATTTGTTACAACCTCCAAAAGTTCGTCATCCTGCAGAACATTTCCTCCGAACTTTAGGGCAGCATTATAAATTTCAGACTCAATTTTTTCTCTTCTAAGAAAAGGATCCGCAATAACATAAGCCGCCTTAAGCCGCTCAACATATTCTTCAGGGCTGGCAATTTTTATTTTTTCAGGATGCATGAAGCGGTGCCCCATGGTGTATCTGCCACTTTCTATATCGCCCACTGAAAAAGCTATTATTTTGTCGCCAAGTATGGCTGTGATTGCATGTATGGGTCTTGCAAAATTAATTGACTGTTCCCCCCACCTCATGGTTTTGGGAAATGGGAGGGATAAGATTACTTCCGGAAGTATCTTTTTTAAAAGCGTTGTTGCCGCAGATGCCTGTCTAATTACATTTGCGCAGAGATACTCCCCTTTTTTTGTATTCTTTACTGTTAATTTTTTTAAGGGAACTCCCGCTTTTTCAGCAAATTTTTCCGCTGCAACCGTAGGGTTACCGTTTTTATCAAACCCGACTCTTGCCGGAGGGCCGATCATCTCGGTTGTTAGAGATTCCTGTTTGTCAGCAACCTGTGTAACGTAAATTGCGAGCCTTCTTGGAGTGCCGAATGTTTGAGCCTCTCCGTACATCAAACGGACATCATCCATTTTTTTCAAAACATTAAACAAAAGCGCTTTTAACGCCGGCCCTATATATCCTGCAGGAATTTCTTCCGCAGCGATCTCAAGCAATAGACTTTTCATAAACACCTCAGTTGTTAATGGTTTCCGTTTTTTTCAATAAAGGGAAACCCATGGCTTTCCTCTGCTCTAAATATGCTTTTGCGCAGGCCCTTGCAATTTGCCTTATACGCGCAATATATCCGGTTCTTTCGGTAACGCTCACTGCCCCGCGGGCATCAAGAAGATTAAAAACATGGGAGCATTTCAGGCAGTATTCATAGGCAGGAAGTACCAGACCGTTATCAATAATCCTCTTTGCCTCAGCCTCATATTTATTAAAGAGATCCAAAAGCATATCAACATCCGCAATCTCAAAATTATATGTCGACTGCTCCACTTCCTGCTGGTGATGCACGTCTTTATATTTTATTTTTTCGTTCCAGCCAAGCTCAAAAACATTATTTACTCCCTGAAGATACATTGCAATGCGTTCAAGTCCGTAAGTTATCTCAACAGACACGGGATGAAGTTCAATGCTGCCGGCATGTTGAAAATATGTAAACTGTGTTATCTCCATTCCATCAAGCCATACTTCCCAGCCGAGTCCTGATGCGCCAAGAGTAGGAGATTCCCAGTCATCTTCAACAAATCTTATATCATGTTCAAGGCTGTTTATACCCAATGCCTTAAGGCTCTGAAGATAGAGCTTCTGCACATCCAAAGGAGAGGGTTTTAAAACCACCTGAAACTGGTAGTAGTGCTGCAGTCTGTTTGGATTCTCGCCATACCTGCCGTCTGTAGGCCGTCTTGAGGGCTGAACATAGGCCACAGACCATGGCTCCGGCCCAAGGACGCGCAAAAGTGT
Source organism: uncultured Desulfobacteraceae bacterium (assembly GCA_964482535.1). Taxonomy (GTDB): domain Bacteria; phylum Desulfobacterota; class Desulfobacteria; order Desulfobacterales; family BuS5; genus CAYZXU01. The sequence goes on from CAYZXU010000026.1 coordinate 13,610, forward strand.
TGCAGGATGAAATGTGCCTGCCCCCACTTCAATATCATAGGGTTGAACAAGAAGACATCCCCTGTCCGTCCAGAACTTTTGTAATGATAATATCACATCTTGAAAATTCATTTATTCCTCTAAATTTTTAATTACGCGTGAAACAAAATCCCATCAGAATCGACCTTAAAATCGAGCAAAGAAGCATCCATTCTGCCCGATAAAGCATCCTTCCATATAATCCTCAGCCTGTCTATATCTTCAATCTCTCCCAAAGCCCAGATACATCCCCCGCCTCCGGCGCCGGTAAATCTGGCTCCACAAGAATTTTTTACAGCCATATCAACAAGCGTTTCGCCCATATCATCGAGGACATCAGGCGTCATTTTTTTTCTTACAGCCATTTCCCTGTTCATCAATTTTACAGCATCTTTAAAATTAAAAGCAGAGACAGCTTCAACAAACTCCCGTGTACAAAAAATTATCTCCTGCCATTGTTTTCTGCTTTTTCCTGAAAGAAAAGAGAGAACCCATTTTGTATTAATATTCTTTGATTCATGGGGAATTCCGCAATAGGCCAGAATAACCCTTTTTTCGATCTCTTTATAACGGGACTTGGAAACAACTATTTTCTTTTTGTATAAAGGAGCTTTAATATCACAGGGCCATAGCCAGGCATTAACGCCTCCATAGGCTGCCGCAAGCTGATCCTGAAGCCCGCATGGAACTCCTGCCACACTTTGCTCTAAGGCATGGGCAAGTACCACCGATTTTTGACGTGGAACGCCTTTGCCGAGCAATCCAAAAAGCTTAAAAAAACCTGCCACAAGGGCAACTGCTGCAGAAGAAGACCCGCCTAAAGCGCTGCGCGGAGGTGATGAAGAATCGATTTCAATATGAACCCCGCCTGCTCTGAAATAGGCTGCTATTGCAAACATCAACCCTAATGGATGGCTGAAAGGAACCTCATCAAGCATATATTCAGCGCTTTCAAAACCTTTTGATGACACCTTTACCATCCCCTTGTTCCAGGAAGATATTTTTACACCTGTCCTTAAATTTACTGCAATATTAAAGGTGCACGGGGATAGATGTCTTAAAGGATAATAAAAAGTGCTTATATCAAGAGTGCCCCCCATATCTATCCTGCACGGAGCAGAAACGCTTATTTCTTTTAAATCCGATTTTTTTTCTGTTTCTTTAAACATAATAATTATTCCTCGAAACTCTGAGGCACAAAAACATCAACCCCTTATCTGCCTTAAAAAGTTCAGGCTTTTTAATTCTTTTTCTGTATGATAGGGAACAAATTTTTCAAGAAATCTCTGGCTCTCCATTGTCCCGGCTGAACTTAATTTTATTCTTAACGCTTTTTTTAAACTGCCTTGTTCTATCCATAAAAGCTGTTTAACAGTACCGGCAGAAAGGTAAGAGCCCCCTGAATTTTCTGCCATGCAGTTTTTACAGACAAGACCCCCTTTTTTTATATATAAAAAGAACCCTCCTGATTTAAAGTTTTCTATTCCTCTTTTGCATACACTGCACACGGACAAATCAGGACAGATACCTGCCAGTTTTAAAAATCTCATCTGAAAAACTATGGAAAGTGTTTCGTCCGGGATCCTGCCCAAATCAAGTTCAAATAAAAGCTGCTTAAACAGTATAAAAAGCTGCGCATTTTTTTCATTATCTTCAGCCCATGAATTAATTAATTCTGCCCAGTAGCTGGCATAGGCTGTTTTTTTTATATCCGCCCTGATTTTATAATAGGAAGATATTAATGACGCTTCCTGCAAAACAGGGAGGGTTCCGCCCCTGGGAGAAGTATAAACAATATTAAGAAGGGAAAAAAGCTCGAGTATTCCGGCAAATCTTTTTTTGCTCTTTTTAGCAGCCTTTGCAATTGCTGTAACCTTCCCCCTGTCAAATGTATAAAAAGTAACTATGAGATCATAATCTCCAAAATCGATTCTTCGGAGCATGATTGCAGAGGTTGCAGAACTTGTCATTTATTTAAATGCCGATAAGAAATGTGGCAATTTTAAAATATATGAACACGCTGATAATATCGACTGTGGTGGTAACAAAAGGTCCTGTTGCCACGGCAGGATCAATATTAATCTTTGCAAAACCCATGGGCACAAATGATCCAACGAGAGCTGCAACGGACATGGAACTGATCACGGCTGCTCCCACTGAAATAGCTACAGGCATTGCATTAAAACGAAACTGCGCAACCATGCCTATCATAGTTCCATAAATCACACCGAGAATACAGCCCACAACAAGTTCCTTGGAAACAACTTTCCAGATATCTCTTACGTCAAGCCTTCCTGTTGCAAGCCCCCTTACAACAATAGTTGAGGACTGGGTGCCTATGTTGCCGCCCATTCCCATGATAACAGGTATAAATGCAGCGAGATACACAAAACTGTTCAAGGTCTCTGAAAAATGACCTATTATATAAAAAGCAGCTATACCGCCTATGCAGCTTGCAAAAAGCCAGGGGAAACGGATTCTGGTGCTCTTTATTATTGATTTGGTTTCAATAAATTCCTCGCCGGCACCTGCCATTCGCAATATATCTTCAGTTGCCTCAAGCCTGAAAATATCAATAACATCATCAACTGTAACAATACCGGCTAATCTGTTATTATCATCAACAACCGGCACAGCGAGAATATTGTACTTTGCGACAATCTTTGCCACTTCCTCCTGATCCATGCCTGTTGTAACGGAGATAACATCTGTTGTCATAAATTTTTTCAGGGGGGTTTCGTGGGGAACAACAACAAGCTGCCGCAAAGAAATTACACCGGTCAATTTTTCGTAATCATCCACAACATAAAGGTAGAAAGGCATCTCTACATCCATATGCTCTGTCTGAAGAGACTCGATGGCTTCTTTTGCTGTTACATTCATCCCAAGCGCAATAAAATCAGGTACCATTATGCCGCCGGCAGTATCATCATCATAACTGAGAAGGTCTTCAACCTCTTCAGAATCTTTCTTCCCCATACCCTCAAGAATAGCGCTGGATTTATCATCAGGCAGCCTGCCCACAATATCGACCACATCATCTGTGGGCATACATGCAAATATTTCAGTCAGTTCATCTAAGTCCATGCCCTCAATAAAAGTCAAAAATGTATCTTCATCAAGCTCACTGAAAAGAGTGCCTTTTTGTTCAATATCCTTTATCAAATCAAAAAGCATGCTCTGATTTTCAGTTGAAATGGATCTAAAGACAACTGCGAGATCCGCTGCATGGGTTTTATTAACTATCTTGCTCAGGTTCGGCACTGCATTGCGCCTCAGCAGCCGCTTTATGCTGTCAACAAGCATCTTGTTCGGGTTTTTTTCCTGCATCTATATTCCATTAAAATTATGTGAAATCTGCGGATTAAAGTGTGAACTAAATTTGAAGGATATTAAAAGCTATTTTAAAATTTTAATATTCGTCTTTTCCCTTAGATCATCCAGCCAGAATTGAAATCTTTTCTCAATCGTCTTGTTATAAATTTTTCTTTCAATTTCATCAGAGACATCCTCTATGGATCTGCCATGTATATTCTCAACATCTTTTATGAAAAAAATCTGGTATCCCATATCGGTTTTTATCACAGAGGTAATCTCTCCTGCCTTGAGCCCCTTAACAGCTTCGCCTATTTCAGGTGAAAGCTCGTCAAGTTCAAATGCCCCCACATCTCCTCCGTCAATAATTGACAATTCTTCTTTATATTTTTTCCCCACTTCTTCAAAAAGTTCGCCCTTGTTTAAATCTATGAGAACCTCATTCATTATCTTTGCAGCAGTACGCATTAACATTTCATCAGGCATGGGAGGAGTTTTTAAGATTATGTTTCTCAGATGATATTTTATCTTGCCTCCGTATTCCTCAGGATGGCTGTCATAATATGTCTTGATATCATCACCTGTGATGACAATCTTTGATTTTATTTCCTGATTAACCAGCTTTGTTCTCAACATCTGATCTTTCAGACTTTCTTGATAACCCTCAAATGTCAGTCCGTCTTTAGCCAGCTCTTCCCTGAAATCCTCCTCAGTAAAAAAATTTGCTTCTTTGATCCGCTCAATAGTTTTTTGTATCTCTTCGTCGCTCACTTCAATATTATACTTCCTGATTTCCATATCCGTAAGCATCTTGTCAACATGCTGGTTAAGCATATCCTCCCAGACCTTAAAAAGCATTTCGCGTTTCTTATCTTCAGGGTAACCTAAAGATTGTATCCTTTCGACATAGGGCTTATAAGAAGAGTTCATTTCAACAAGAGTAATTATATCGTCACCAACCACTGCAACAATCCTGTCTACAAGCTGAGAACCCATTGCCGGTTGAACAAAACTATAATTATAAAGGAGGCAAAGCAAAAGAGCAGATATCGATAAACCCCTTAAAAAAACTCCACGTAATTTATTATACGATATTACCATATTAATATTTTACACCTTTTATTTTTTACGACTTTATCAATCAATTGTCGAAAACACTTTTGAGCGAACCCTTAGAGCTGCCGATTATCTTTTCCCATTCCGGTCTGTTAATATCAATTTTATACTTTTTTTTAAGCTCAGCAATCCTGGTTTTATAAGCTGCTTCAATTTTTTCCCTGCGCAAATGTTTAAATATTAAATCCTTAAGATCTTTCGGGCTGTAGTTTGATTCATTACCGTTTCCATCTTTATTATAATGCTTTTCATAATAGCCTGATATATCCGCACGAGATATTTCCAGCCCTGCCCCGAGATCCTTTTCTATAACCTTGTCAATTAAAAGACGGGTTTTCAACTTTGTTTCCCATGCAGAGTATGAGACAACCTGCTCAAGAAGCATATTGTCAAAAGAATCTTCAGGATAATCTTTTTTTATCTCGGCAACTGCCTTTGCAAGCTGATCATCGGAAATTTCAATATCCAATTCTTTTGCTCTCTCAAGTATAACCATCTCTTCAATAATCTGACTCAAAAACAGCGCTTTTGCATCTTTAAGCGTATCCATATTCTTTTCCGCTTCACATGACCTGTTAAAATCACCCACGGTTACAACCTGATCCCCTATCCGAACAAGATATTCCTCCCCTGTGCCGGATGACGAATCAAAACACCCTGCAAAAACAGATATAAAAAAAATTACTCCGGTATAAATCAGATGTTTTTTATAAAAGCACATGCGCCCTGTCTCCTAAAAAAAAGATGTTCAGCCGTTAACATGTAGCGCAATTTCTTTCAAGATATTTTTAGCCCGAACTATCCGGCTGTTTTTGCCCTGCATTTCAAGCCCGGCAATAAAAACCTGATCTTCTGTAAACCTGAAAGATTTTTTTTCAGAAGCAATCATATCGAATATACCAAGAGGCTTGCTTTGATGCAGCTCTGAAAAACAGATGGAAAGATCGGTTTCGTTTAAGCCAAGCTTTTTAATTCCTGCTTTTATACATAAAACCTTAAACATTATTTTCACAAAAAGGTTTGAAACTTCTCGGGGCAGTTTGCCAAAACGATCAACCATTTCATTATTAAAATCGGCTATCTCTTTTAATTCCGTCATTCTTGACATGCGGCGGTATGCTGTAAGCCTCTGATCAATATCAGATATATATGACTCCGGTATAAAGCAGGACATATTCATGTTAATCTCGGGTTCAAGGTCCTGGAAGACAGGTTTCCCCTTTAACTGCAACATCGCATTTTCCATCAGTTTTAAAAACATGTCATAGCCCACTGCGGCAATATGTCCTGACTGGGAAGCGCCAAGAATTGTCCCCCCACCCCTGATTTTTAAATCATTCATTGCTATCTGGAAACCTGAGCCAAGGTCACTGTGCTCCATTAATACTTTTAAACGTTTTTTCGCATCTTTGCTCAAGGCACTCTCATCAGGAATAAAAAGATATGCATATGCCTGCTCATCTGCCCGCCCTACACGCCCCCTGATCTGATACATCTGGGACAAACCGAATCGGTCAGCACGATTAACAAAAATAGTGTTTGCCGAGGGCACGTCAAGCCCTGATTCCACTATTGTTGTACATACCAGCACGTCAATCTCCTTTTGCATAAATTTAAACATTACCTTGTCGAGATCTTTCCCGGGCATACGGCCATGGGCTACGCCAAACCTGGCGTCAGGCACAAGTTTTTTTAAATGATTTGCAAAGGCCCATATGGTGTTAACGCTGTTATGTATAAAAAAAGCCTGACCACCCCTTTTTATCTCATTTTTTATGGCATCTGAAATAATGGCATCTTCACGCTTGCATATGTATGTTATTATCGGTTTTCTTTGTTCAGGCGGTGTTGATATCACGCTTATATCGCGGACTCCCATCATGGACATATGAAGTGTGCGTGGTATGGGAGTTGCCGTAAGAGCAAGGACATCCACGTTACTTCTCATCTGTTTAAGCTTTTCTTTATGCTTGACGCCAAAACGCTGCTCTTCATCAAGCACAATAAGCCCTATATCCTTAAACCCTATATCCTTCTGCAAGAGTCTGTGGGTTCCTATTACAATATCAACACTTCCGTCCTTAAGACCTTTGACAATTATCTGCTGCTCTTTTTTTGACCTGAATCTGCTTAAACATGAGATATTAACAGGATAATGTTTGAACCTGTCTGCAAAAGATGTCATGTGCTGTTCCACGAGAACTGTTGTTGGAGCCACCAGCGCCACCTGCTTTCCGCTGTTTACAGCCTTAAATGATGCGCGCAGGGCAACCTCTGTTTTGCCATAGCCAACATCACCGCATACAAGCCTGTCCATTGGAGAAGATTTCTCCATGTCATGGAGAACATCCTCTATGGCCTTAAGCTGATCAGGGGTTTCTTCATAAGGGAATCCTGCTTCAAAATCATCAAAATAGCTGTCAGAGCTGTTAAAGGCAAACCCTTTTTCTACTTTGCGCGCAGCATATAATTTAAGAAGATCCCCTGCTATTTTTTCAACAGATTTTTTTATTTTGGATTTAATCCGTCCCCATGATTTCCCCCCGATTTTGTCAAGAACCGGCTTATAACCGTCCATGCCCATATATTTACTCACCATGGTCATCCGGTCAACCGGCAGGTATAATTTATCATCATCCCTGTAAACAATCAGCAAAAAATCATTGGTTGCGCCTTCTAATTTAAGTTTGACAAGGCCATTATACCTGCCTACTCCATGTTCAACATGTACAATGAGCTCACCCTGTTTTAAATCTGAAAAGGAAACAGCTTGAAATGCCGACGGTCTTTTTGTTGTTTTTCGTTTTCTATGTTTAACATCAAATATTTCATCCTCCGTAATTACAGCTATATTTTCATCATGCCATACAAAGCCCGAGGAAATCCTTCCAATGGTCAAATATACACCGCCTCTATCCATTTCAGATAATAGAGGAAAGCTGTCGATAATATTAATATTGATGTTATAGGGGGCAAGGAGTCTTTCCAGGCGTTCTGCCTGTATTTTGGAACTGCACACCATAAGTGTTGCAAAACCGGCTTCTTTCTTATCATTAAACCAGTCAATAACAGGTAAAAGAGGGCTCTCTTTTTTGCAATGGTTTTTTAATTCCATGGCAACTTTTGAATTATCATTAACATGAAAGTCATATGCCTGCCCATGACTCCGGCCGCTAAACTCTGGTCCGGACAGAGGAAGTTCCCTGATAATTATGGGTTTTTTTTCTAAAAATTTTGTTTTTATATGCCTGTACTCTTCATATAATTTTTCAGGTTTAATACAAAATGCGCCCTCATCAACTGCAGATAAATAATTCTTATTTGCCTGATTCCATGAATCTTCAGCAGCGCTTTCAAGCTCTCCAGGTTCCAGCATAACAAAAAAAGATTTATCAGGCAGGTAATCGAAAAAAGTATCGGGCTCTGTGTAAATAATCGGGACAAGACTCTCAATACCCGGAAATATCCCCTCTTCTTTTATACGCGTTATGAGGTCTTTTATAACAGTCGCCGGAATATCATGGGATGCGGCCTCCATCCTGATTCGACCTGCTATTTCAGCGATATTCTCTTTTTTTAAGACTATCTCCCTTGCGGGTAAAAGAACAGCCTCGCTTAAACTTTTTATCTTTCTTTGGGTTGCGGCTGAAAAAGACCTTAAAGAGTCAACCATGTCGCCAAAAAATTCTATCCTGAAAGGCTCTTGATTCAAGGGTGAAAAAATATCAATTATACCGCCTCTTACGGAAAAATCACCAGGCTCTTCCACAATTGCTGTACTGACGTATCCGCCGGATATCAATTTTGATATCAAAGATTCCCTGTCTAACTCCTCCCCTGGCATAATGAGTTCAGCGTAATCGCCGATCTCTTTTCTCGGTATAATTTTTTGCATTAAGGCATCAACCGGTACAACGACCACTGCCGGAGTTTCATCCATCATCAGTCTATAAAGTATACTGATTCGCATTGCCGCAGTCTGGCTATGATATGCAAGAGGCTTAAACGGCTTAATATTATAAGGCGGAAAATACAGGACAGGCGCATTGCGCTCCTTTAAAAAAAAATTCAGATCTTCCATTATGTTGTCTGCATCTTTTAATGAAGGCACAACCACAACAACCGGCTTTTCCAGTTCCATGAATAACCTTGCTGTCATGTAAGCCCTGCAAGACCCTGAAATGCCTGTACAGTTTATTTTGTCTGACAATTTAGAAGCTTTTTCAATCAGGCCGGATATTAAAATTTTTTCTTGATTTTGATTCATAAACAAAGTAGTTGCTTTATCTGTTAATTTTGCCGGCGTAGCTCAGTTGGTAGAGCAGCTGATTCGTAATCAGCAGGTCTGCGGTTCGACTCCGCACGTCGGCTCCAAAAAATTTATTATTCATTTTGACAAAAGCACGGCTTTAATCAAACCAATTATTATAACAATATATTGTTAAAAACATCAATGCTGTTTTTAATTTACTTCAGAATAAACGCATTTACAGCGAATAAATGATTTGCCATGCTGCCTGTTTTTAGTTTGAAATGGCAGATAGACTAAGTGCTATCCAGGTTATCCAGTGGGCTTCCCAGTGTTTCAAAATTTATACTCATCACATGCGTATAAAGCATGGTTGTCCGTACGTCCGCATGCCCCAAGAGTTCTTGCACACGCCGAATATCCTTACCTGCTTCCAGCATATGCGTTGCAAATGAATGACGGAGTGTATGCGGACTCACCCGCTTATTAATGCCCGCCTTTTTTGCGGCATTCGACACTGCTTTCTGCAAACCGGTTTCATGGATGTGGTGCCGGCGCATTTTTTTGGTTCCTGGATCTCTTGAACGATTCTTCGCAGGGAAAACCCATTGCCATATCCACGATTTTCCAGCGCCCGTATATTTCTTTGCCAGTGCATGGGGCATACATACATCCGCCCATCCCTCAGTTAGCTCCTGTTCAAAAAGCTTTCGAACCTCCTTTAGATGAAATCGCAAATCTTCCTGTACGGTCTTTGGCAAAACCGTTGTCCTGTCTTTTCCGCCCTTCCCATCCCGTACAATAATTTGATGATTTTCAAAATCTATATCCTTTACTCGCAGCCGGATACATTCCATCAAACGCAAGCCTGCACCATACAAGAGCTTTGCCATTAGCTCATTTGTCCCGCTTATGTGTTGAAAAAAATGACTGATCTCCGAATGGCTCATCACTGTCGGTAATTTTTTCTGTTTTTTGGAACGGGTTGCATCAATATAATCGCTAAGCGGCATATCGAGAACATATTTGTAAAGAAAAAGAATCGCATTAAGCGCCTGATTCTGTGTTGAAGTCGCCAGATTTCTATTAATCGCGAGATGACTTAAAAACCGTTCTATCTCCGGCTTGCCCATTTCACTGAGATGCCTGGTTTCATTAAAACGGATATAATCCAATATCCATTTTATATATGTTTGTTCTGTCCGGATTGCGTAATGATGATAACGCATTACCTCCCGGATTTGATCTAAAAGCTTGCCTGGTTTTGGACGAAATTTTTCCTTTACATGTTCTCTCTTATATGCCATGATATAATCCTTTTAAATCTGTATTAAATGCTATAATATCATATTATAAAGAAAATATATAGCGTTAATATACAGAATTTTTTCTGTATAATAACTTCGTTGGGCGATTGGATTAATTAAAAA
>CAYZXU010000027.1:0-23616 GCA_964482535.1 uncultured Desulfobacteraceae bacterium
ACTAAAACTAAAATCCATATTATATTCTCCTTAAAAAAATAAGGTTGTTTTTTAAAATCATGCCTGCACTGTTTTATTATAAAATTAACAAGGCTAAAAATCTTATTTGAACCTGGGCAGCCCAACGCCCATCCATGCGATGATATTCCGCTGAATCTCGGAGCTGCCGGCAGCGACTGTGTTACCCATGGCAAACTGATAACTTTCAACCATATCACCGTTTAGCGGCGCCCATTTTGATTTTGCAAGTCCGCCGTAAAGCCCCATGATTTCAGTAGACAAATCGGCAATTTTAAGTACAAGCTCACTTCCAAAAACCTTGGCTTCGGATGCGGCATATGCAGCGAAACTAAGTCCGCCCTGTTCCTGAAGCCATGCAATCTTATATGCCAGAGTATGTCCCACCTCAAGATCTGTAAACAGTCTTGCAATTTTCTGACGTACAAGAGGATTCTCGGAGAGATATTTGCCGTTTCGCTTTGTTGTCTTTACATACTCAATCAGCTCTTCCAGGGCGACCCTTCCTTCAGCAAACATTCCAACGCTGGATCTTTCAAAATTCATGGTGTCGAGAGTCAGTTGCCAGCCCTTATTTTCCTCTCCGATAAGATCTCTTGCAGGAATTCTAACATCCTTGAAAAAAACCTCGTTATAAACATGCTTGCCATCCATAAAAAGAATAGGACGAACCTGCATACCCGGCAGATTCATATCCATATGAAAAACAGACAGGCCCTTACTTCTTTTTGATTCAGGATCCGTGCGTGCAAGTATAAACATGCAGTCTGCCTTGTGCCCGCCGGTTGTCCAGATTTTCTGGCCGTTTATAACGTACTCATCTCCATCCTTAATCGCAGTGGTAGTCAAAGATGCCAAATCAGAACCTGCATCAGGCTCGCTCCATCCCTGGCAGTAAACCACCTCACCCTTTGCTATCCGGGAAAGAAGTCTTTCCTTCTGCTCATCATTTGCAGCAATTATAAGAGTTGGAGCAAACATTCCAAGACCCACAAGGTCAACACCGGGCGCGCCGTATTTATCCTTTACCTCATTAAATATCTGCTGCTCAACAATTGGAGCGCCAATACCGCCGCAATCCTTTGGCCATGCCCTGGACAGCCAGCCCTTTTCCCCAAGCTTTTTTGCAACTTTCCTGTGAAACTGGAAGCCTTCGTCAGTGTCAAAGACACCCTCCAGCCCACCTCGACCGTATTCAGGAGGAGCATTTTTCATCTCTTCCCTGAAAAAATCTTCGAACTCCTTTTTTAACGCTTCCTGCTCTTCTGTAAGCCTGAAATCCATATATTACCTCCTATAAATCAATTATTTTAAATACCACAGTAATTTTCAGGTGGCACTTTTGTATTTAAATATTTTACGTTTTATGACTCAAACCATCTCTTTTGTCAATAATGTTTCAAATTTATACCATGGTAAAGGCATTTAAACTTTAGATTATCACTTTTCTCACAAAGCCGACTGTATAAATATTTTATACAGTGCATAAACTTTTTATACATCTCACAGACTTTTACAAGGCACATAAAACTTTAAACAGTAAATAACACCACAAAGCATGAACGCTGCTTCATTCTATCACCTGAATATCCTCCCTTTGTTTTTTTAAAATACACTTAAAAGTGTATATTTTATTTATACACATCAAATTCCTGGTTATAAGTTGAAGATATATTATTACCAATGATAACAATCAACTATACATTTTTTATCCCATTGGCACATATCGTGCTGAATAATTTTATAAATAATAAATGAAATTTACCATTTACCGATATCCAACATTAAAACAAATGAAAAAAACAGCTAAAATCATGGTGGCGGATAAAGAAAAAAAGACATTCCTTTACATCAAGGGTTGTTTGCCAAAAAATAAATACTCCATAACCCATGTAAACAGTGCGGAAAAAGCGCTGAAAAAAATGGAGAAAGAATCTTTTTTGCTTGTTATTTTCGACCTCGTAATGCCCGCCATGAATGGTCTTGAATTTTTAAAACATGTAAAAAAAAGGTGGGGGAATGTAAAAGTAATAATTATGACAGCATATGCATCTACAGATACAGCCGTAAAGGCAATACGCCTGGGAGCTTCGGATTATATATCAAAGCCTTTTACTCCTGAAGAATTAAAAAACTCTGTTGATATGTCCCTGGAAGGAAAATTTATGGAAGCTGATATCCCAGAGCAGGAACGAGAAAATATTAATACATCGGATCTGAATATAAATTTTGACAGGGACGTAAAATCCACAATGATCGGGAAAACAGGTAGTCCACAAAAAAAAACAGGCATCAAAAATAAAAATTTTTTAGGTATAGACAAACCGATCAATTATGAAAAGGTAATCTCCATAACCGGCCCTGAATATATTCAAAATTCTCAACACGAAACTGCTGCCTTTCTTCAGTGTGACAACCCTGATGATCCCTTCACCCTGCGTGAAAAGTCTATGCATGCATACAAAAACAAAAAATCTCGTTCCGGAAAAAAAACAGACCAAAACATTCTAATAATAGACGATGATGTTACTTTTAATAAAAACATCAGTCAGATTCTTTCCAGCAAGGGATATGTCGTGGAGCAGGTTTTCACAAAAACTGAAGCTATTGAAATGGTCGATAATACTGCCTATGAATTAATTCTGCTTGATCTTAAAATTCACGGCGTAAAGGGTTTTGAACTGTTAAAATTCATACTTAATAAAAGACCGGAAGCAAAGGTAATAATAGTTACCGGATATGCCAGTATTGAAACAGCCGTGGAAAGCGCCAGGATAGGCGCTTTTGATTATCTTAGCAAACCCCTTACCACCGAAGAAATATGCAGAGCAACACATATGATTTTTTATGGAAAAGCATATAAATCAAGGGAGATATAATAATGAGCCTTAAAAGTAAATTCGATTCAAACAAGTTTGCGGTTATAGCTGAGATGGAACCTCCAAAAGGGGTGGATACTTCCCTTATGCTGACAAATGCAAAAAAAATCAAAGGAAGGGTCGATTCAATTATAGTGCCGGAAATGAGCAATGCTGTAATGCGCATGAGTTCACTTGGTGCTGCCATGATTTTGCAGACCAACGGAATGGAAACTGTAATGCAGGTTTCCTGCAGAGACAGAAACAGATTGGCCCTGCAGGCCGACATACTTGCTGCCGGCGCCTGCGGCATACCTAATATTATGGCTGTCAGCGGAGAAGCTCCCAGCTTTGGAGATCATCACGAGACAAAGGCGATTTATGACGTTGACCTCATTGAATTGCTTCAAACCATCAAAACGCTTGAAAATGGACATGATATGGCAGGAATTGATCTTTCAGGTTCCCCTAAATTCATAACCGGCTCCACGGTTAACCCGGGGTTTAAGGGCCTGGCCTTAGAGTTTGAGATTGAAGAGATGAATAAAAAGATTGATACAGGCGCAGAGTTTTTCACAACACATCCGCTATTTGACATACTTTCCATAAAATCCTTCTTAAAACTTGTAGATCATAGAAAAAGAAAAATTATCCCCACTGTTTTACTGCTCAAATCAGCCGGGATGGCTCGTTATATGGATCGCAATATGGATCATATTCATATTCCGGACAGTTGCATAAATAGAATTCAGAAAGCTCCTGATAAAGTACGTGAATGCATCCATATTGCACAAGAGATGATCTGTGTTTTAAAAAAAGAAGGATTTGCAGGAGTCGCCATCTCCACATTGGGATGGGAAGACAAACTCCCGGAAATTTTAGAAGGGATATAAAGTAAAACCAATTATAAATCATAAAAAAAACAGGGTGTGAATGTCATGAAAGAAAAAAATAATACCGGAATAAATGATAAGATCGGATCGGTTATGGTTGTAGGGGGCGGAATCGCAGGAATGCAGTCTGCTCTTGATCTTGCAAATTCAGGTTATCATGTCTATCTTCTGGAAAAATCGGCCGCAGTGGGAGGGATGATGTCCCAGATAGACAAAACTTTCCCCACCAATGACTGTGCCATGTGAGTGATTTCACCTAAACTGGTCGAGGTCGGCCGGCATATTAATATTGATCTTTTAACCAACACCGAACTTATTGATCTTCAAGGCGAATCCGGACATTTTACAGCCGAAATCAGTCAGAAAGCCCGATTTGTTGATCTTGCCAAATGCACAAGTTGTGGAGAGTGTGCAAAGGTTTGTCCTGTTGAAGTTCCCAATGAATATGATAAAGGCCTCTCATTAAGAAAAGCAATCTACAAACAATATCCCCAGGCAATTCCCGGAGCCTTTGCCATCAGCAAAAGAAGCACAGCCCCGTGCAAGGCCACATGCCCTGCCCATGTGAGCGTTCAGGGCTATATTGCTCTTATTAAAGAAAAAAAATACAAAGAAGCCCTTAAACTTTTCAAACAGGAGCATCCCTTTCCCGGAGTATGCGGCAGGGTCTGCCACCACCCATGCGAACAGGTATGCACAAGGGGAGATAATAATGACCTGCCTGTTGCCATTCAGCACCTTCACAGATTTCTTGCAGACATGGAATTTGCCGGAGAAATCTCTTATACCCCGAAAATACAAGAAAAACGTGATGAGAAAATAGCAATTATAGGTTCTGGTCCGGCCGGTCTTTCCGCAGCCTGTTTTCTTGCCCTGTCCGGTTATGAGATTACGGTTTTTGAAAAGCTGCCTGTTGCCGGAGGAATGATGGCCGTGGGTATTCCAGAATACCGTCTCCCAAGAGATATACTGAATAGAGAAATAGAATTTATAAAAGATTTAGGCATCAGTATAAAAACAGATATTTCTTTTGGCACTGATATCACCATGGAGAGTTTGAAAACCCATGGATACAAAGCTGTTTTTTTAGCAACAGGTCTTCATGGAAGCCGAAAGCTTGGACTTGAGGGAGAAGAGTTGGAGGGAGTATTGACCGGAGTCTCTTTTCTCAGGGATACAGCATTGGGGAAAAAAAATTCCATTGGTGAAAAGGCAGTCGTTATTGGCGGGGGAAACGTTGCCATGGATGTTGCCATGACTGCCAGGCGGCTTGGGGCAAAGAAGGTTACCATTATTTGTCTTGAATCCAGAAGTCAGATGCCTGCGTGGGATTATGAAATAGAAGAAGCCCTGGAAGAAAATATTGAAATTATCAACAGCTTTGGGCCAAAGAGTTTTAAGGAAAAAAACGGCCGGGTTTCAGGAATGGAATTTAAACGCTGTATTACTGTTTTTGACGATAACAATCGTTTTAATCCCCAATATAATGAAAAAGAGATTAAAACCATAGATGCAGACACAATTATTGTTTCCATTGGCCAGAGCGCTGAACTTGACTTTGCCAAAGAGCAAAAAATTTCTGTCAGCCCCCAGGGAGGCATCCAGTCAAACATCTCAACATCTCAAACCTCGATCCCCTGGGTTTTTGCAGGAGGAGATGCTGTTTACGGACCCAAATCCGTGGTTGAAGCAGTTGCCAGCGGCAAAGAAGCAGCGGAAAATATCGACCGTTATTTAAACGGGATTGATTTACATGAAAACACAAATAATGACTGGGCTTATGAAAAACCCGAAACTACGGAACAATCAAACCGGTCTTTACTGGAAAGGCTCTCATTAAAATCTATTCCAGTTGAAAAACGGGAAGGCAACTTTACAGAAATAATACAAGGTTGTCTTGAAGATGAGGCATGGCACGAAGCTGACAGGTGCCTCAGTTGTGGTATCTGTTCGGAATGCTACCAGTGTGTCGATGTATGTCTTGCCCTGGCTATTAACCACAGCGAGCAGGCAACTATGAGAAAAGTAGAAGTTGGTTCCGTAATACTTTGCCCCGGCAATGAAGTCTTTGATCCTTCTCATTTGGAAAACCTGTACCACTATAAAAGCAATCCCAATGTTATGACAAGTCTGGAGTTTGAACGAATCTTGAGCGCTTCGGGTCCTACCATGGGACATCTCGTAAAACTGTCGGACAAAAAAGAACCGAAAAAAATCGCATGGCTTCAATGCATAGGCTCCAGGGATAATAATCTATGCGGCAACGGTTATTGTTCATCCGTTTGCTGCATGTATGCAATAAAAGAGGCAATGATAGCAAAAGAGCACGCAGCCCAAGAGCTTGATTGCGTTATTTTTAACATGGACATCCGGACATTCGGAAAAGATTATGAAAAATATTATCTGAGAGCAAAAGACAATGAAGGTGTTCGTTTTGTAAACTCAAGAATACATTCAATAGACGAGGTGCTTGAAACAGGTGAGCTTAAGATAAGGTATATCAGCGAAGCCGGTGAGATCACAGAAGAGACATTTGATATGGTTGTCCTTTCAGTGGGTCTGCAGATATCTAAATCCACCATAGATATGGCTCAACGTATAGGCGTAAAATTAAATGAAAATAATTTTGCCCTTAACCATCCTTTTTCCCCGGTTCATACTTCCCGGTCCGGAGTCTATGCCTGCGGTGTATTCCAGGGGCCAAAGGACATTCCAAGTTCGATTATAGAAGCCAGCGCTGCCGCTAATGCCGCAAGTACCCATCTATCTGATGTGCGCAATACCAGGGTAAAAAGCATTGAGATTCCGAATGAAATTGACCTGACAAATATAGAACCCCGCATAGGGGTCTTTGTCTGCAACTGCGGAATCAATATATCAGGCGTTATTGATGTTAATACAGTTGAAAAGTTTGCTGCCTCTCTTCCCAATGTTGTTTATACAGGTCAGAATCTTTTTACCTGTTCCCAGGATGCCCAGGATTTAATGAAAGATATTATCAAAGAAAATAAAATCAACCGTGTAGTGGTTGCCTCATGCACGCCAAAAACCCACGAAGCTATTTTCATGGATACTCTGGAGGCATGCGGGCTGAATAAATATCTCTTTGAGATGGCCAATATCCGCAATCAGGATTCATGGATACATTCCGACACTCTGGATGCTGCAACTAAAAAAGCCAAAGAGCTGGTTAAAATGGCGGTTGCGCGCAGCGCAACCCTGCATCCTCTCCATGAAAAAGTCATTCCTGTTAATAAGCGTGCTCTCGTTGTCGGAGGTGGAGTAGCCGGCATGACTGCCGCTCTTGGTCTGGCGGATCAGGATTTTGAGGTTGTCCTCATAGAAAAGGAAAATTGCCTGGGCGGTATGGCAAATAAACTGACAACAACCATTGATGGAACAAATATCAGCATCTATTTAAAGGAAATGATCCAAAAAGTTATTGATCATAAAAACATTCAGGTACTGACACAATCTCTAATTGTTAATTTTTCAGGATTTAAAGGCAATTTCACCACAGAAGTTCTGATTGGCCCTGGCATGTATGAAAGAAAAATTGATCATGGGGTTATAATTCTATCCACAGGGGCAAAAGAATACCAGCCCAAAGAATTTCTTTATGGCAAAGATAAAAGAGTAATCACCCAGATTGAACTTGCCCGGCGGTTAGAAAAACAGGGGACAGAAAATCTGAATCAGGTTGTTATGATCCAGTGCATTGGCTCACGCAACGATGAAAATCCAAATTGTTCCAGAATCTGCTGCCAGAGTGCGGTTAAAAATGCCATCCATATTAAAAAGCTCAGCCCCCAAACCGATGTTTACATCTTGTACAGGGACATGAGGATGTACGGCCTCCTGGAAAATTACTATACAGAAGCAAGAAAATTGGGAGTTATCTTTTTCAGATATCTTCAGGATGACGAACCTGTTGTAACTTCATCGGAAAAGGGCGTGAACATAACATTTATGGATCATATTTTAGGCAAACGCTTATCTGTTTGTGCTGATATCCTGACGCTAAGCGCTGGAATAACGGCTGAAGACACCGAAGAGCTTGCATCCATAATCAAGCTTGCCAGGAACCCGGAGGGATATTTTTTAGAAGCCCATGTTAAGTTAAGACCTGTTGATATGGGAACCGAGGGGGTTTTTGTATGCGGTACTGCCCACAGTCCCCAGCTCATATCTGAATCGATATCCCAGGCACTTGCAGCAGCTTCAAGAGCCACAACCCTGCTTTCAAAGTCTCAGTTGACTCTGTCGGCGGTAACGGCACAGGTTGACGCTGACAAATGTGCTGCATGCCTGGTTTGTGTCCGTTCCTGTCCCTATGGAGTACCTGTAATAAACGATGAAGGTGTAAGTGAAATAGACGATGCCCTGTGCCAGGGGTGCGGTGTATGCGCATCCGAATGCCCGGCCAAAGCCATTGAACTGAACTGGTATGAAGATGATCAAATTTTATGCAAGGTGGAGTCCTTGTTGGAGGGGGTTATATGAACAAAGATTTTGATCCGGTCATTATTGCTTTTTGCTGTAACTACTGAGGTTATACTGCTGCGGACCTGGCAGGTTCCATGAGATTAAAATATCCGGCGAGTATTAAAATTATACTTGTTCCATGTACCGGAAAAGTTGACATTCTTCACATTCTCCGAGCCTTTGAAAAAGGTGCGGATGGAGTTTATGCAGTGGGATGCATGGAGGGAGATTGCCATTATAACTCCGGTAATTTAAGAGCCAGAAAAAGGATTGAACAGGCCAAAAAAATTCTGGATTTCGCAGGTATCGGCGGAGAGAGGGTGCAGATGAAAAATCTTTCTTCCGGAGAGGGTCCGCTTTTTGCCAGGTATGCTGTTGAAATGCACGAAATGATTCTCGAAATGGGGCCCAATCCAATAAAAATGGCAAAAAAGAAAAAAGCTGCTTAACATTTTAAGTTTATTATAAAAAATTTTATTTCCCTATTTTAAAGGCAGATATGGAGGGCATGTTTTATGATTATTGCCGACAAAAAACCGGTTGAAGAAATTATTGACATGGTTAAAGGCTGTAAAAAAATTTTAATTGCCGGATGTAACGAGTGTGTGACTGTATGCGAAGCCGGTGGCAAAAAAGAAGTCGGCATTCTTGCTTCTACCTTGCGGATGTATTTTCTTACTAAAAAGCAGGACGTCCTGATAGAAGAGGTAACACTGGAAAGACAATGCGACCATGAGTACCTTGAAGAAATTCGTGGCAGAATTGACCGCTATGATGCCATAATCTCTCTTGCCTGCGGGGTTGGAGTTCAGTTTATGGCTGAAAAATATCACTCAATGCCGGTATATCCAGGAGTAAACACCTGCTTTCTTGGAGCCAATGAACAAAGAGGTCTCTGGACAGAAAGATGTCAGGCCTGCGGAACATGTATTTTGGCAACCACCGGAGGGGTTTGCCCCATTGCCCGCTGTGCCAAAAGAATTTTACACGGTCCCTGCGGAGGTTCAACAAATGGCAAATGTGAAATCAATAAGGACATTGACTGTGCGTGGCAATTAATAATCGACAGACTCAAAGCATTAAACAAACTTGATGACTATGAAAAAATAATGCCCCTTAAAGATTGGTCAACGGACAGGGCAGGCGGGCCCAGAAAAGTAATACGGGAGGATATTCAATGATGAGTTTAAAAACGCCAAGCAGACTTGAAAAGGTTTTAGCATCAAAACATTTTGCCGTAACATCGGAAGTCGGACCTCCCCGGGGAAGCGATCCTGTAATTGTGGAAGAAAAAGGAAAGCTGTTAAAAGATTATGTGGATGCTGTAAATGTTACAGACAATCAGACCTCGGTAACGAGAATGTGCAGTCTTGCAGCCTGTATACGTCTTAAACTTATTGGTCTTGAACCTATTTTACAAATGGTAACAAGGGATAGAAACCGCATAGCAATTCAAAGTGATATTCTGGGGGCAGCCTCCTTTGACATAAATAATATTCTTTGTCTTTCCGGAGATCATCAGAGTTTCGGAGATTGTGCCCATGGTCAAAATGTACACGATATAGATTCCATGCAGTTAATTCAAACAGCAAGACATATGAGGGATGAGGGCAAATTCCTGGGTGGTGGAGACATTAAACGTCCGCCAAAAATGTTTGTGGGTGCTGCTGCCAATCCATTCGCCGATCCATTTGAAATCCGGATCCCAAGGCTGGCCAATAAAATTGCTGCAGGAGTTGAGTTTATCCAAACCCAGTGCATATATAATCTGGAGAAATTTGAACTATGGATGGAAAAAGCCCGTGACCGGGGGCTCCATGAAAAAATCAGTATCATGGCAGGATTAACTCCTCTAAAAACTGCCGGCATGGCGAGATATATGAAAAAGCGTGTACCCGGCATGGATGTTCCCGACGAAGTAGTAAAAAGGATGGCTGATACACCGAAAGAAAAACAGGGAGAGGAGGGAATTAAAATTTGTATAGAATCCATTGAACGTTTAAAGGAGGTGGAAGGAGTAAAAGGGTTTCACATTATGGCCATTGAATGGGAAGAAAAAGTACCTGAAATTGTTAAAAAAACCGGTCTCTATCCCAGACCTGATTTAAAATAAACCAAATAATTAACAGCAAATTAACATTAAGAAATTTTAATTTTTTTATAAAAAGGAGGTATATTATGAGTAAAAAAAGAGTTCTTGTTGTAGATGATGAGCCCGATATGGTTTCCATTATCCAAAAACATCTGGAAAAAGAAGGCATAGAAGTAGATGTGGCATACAACGGAAATGAAGCCCTGGAAAAGGTTAAAAAAAATCCTCCTGATGCCATTGTGCTTGATGTAATGATGCCGGAAAAAGACGGGTATAAAGTTTGTGCAGAGTTGAAAAGAAATAAAGAGTATTCGGATATCTCAATTATAATGCTGACAGCCGTTGCCGACCACGTAACATCAACCAGATATTCCCATTACGATGGAATGTCCATGGAAGCTGACGACTATATAGCAAAGGGTCCGGATGCCTCAAAGCAGATTGTGGAAAGCGTCAAAAGCCTTATTTGATTTTTATATGGCAAGGAGTATTTTGGTGCAAAATATCTGTCTGCTCCTGAAGCTGATTCAATGGAAGAAAAACTGTAAAAGTACTTCCCTTGCCATATTCACTTTCAAGTTTAATTGTTCCCCCCAGGTCATCAAGAAGCCCTTTGACAATAGGGAGACCAAGGCCTGTACCGGTTATGTGTCTTGTTTTCTCATTTTTAACCCTGTAGAATTTTTTAAATATATTTTCCTGATGATCTGGTTTAATACCAAAACCGTTATCTTCAACAGATACTACTATATAATTGTCTGATAAATTAGCAGAAATAAGAATCTTTCCGCCTTCAGGAGTGTAATTGGCTGCATTGGTAATAAGATTGCCGAAAATACTTTCCAGGGCCATGGGGTCAGTAGTAAAAGTCGGCAGAGAGCACTCAGGAAATTTTATTAATAAAGACTGTTTTTTACTCTTTATACTGCTGTCCATAAAAGTCACAATACTTTTCAGAAGTTCTTCTACCCTAACCGGTTTCTGATTTTTAAAAACAGTTCCTTCTTCTATTCGTGAAAGGTCAAGAAGATCACCAATTAGTGCAATAAGCCCTTTGGTTTTTTCTTTGGCACGGAAAAGAAGATCCTGATCCTTAATAGAGTTTTCTCCAACCATATCGCTTAATACAAAGGCAAGCTGTTCATGGATGGTTGAAAGCGGAGATCTGAGTTCATGGGACACCTTTGCCACAAATTCAGATTTAAGCTGATCAAGCATTTTTATAGTTGTTACATCGGCTATACTTATAACAGCACCAAGGCATTCCTTTTGATCACCCAAAACAGGTTTGCCCCTTGCCATGAGGTATTTATCCTCTTTTATTGCAAATTCATAAGTCGGGATTTTATCAGGATCCATATATTTCCCCTCTGATATTTCCCTCACAAAACTGCAAAATTTATAATCTTTTATATATGTTTCTATGGATTTTCCTGTGCCAATCTCGGGATTTATTTCAAAATGCCTTAAAAATGCCGGATTCATCAACACAACATTACCGTTTATATTTGTAACCATTACTCCGTTGGGGAGTAATTCAACAATTGTATAAATACGGCTTTTTTCAGTATCAAGATCAGCCAGATTTTTTTTGCGGTCATGTTCAAGTTTTTTTGTTTCCTCTATAAGCCTTAATTTTTCCATGGCCCGACCAACGACAATTCTCAACTGGTCAGGTTCAAAAGGTTTTGGAATAAAATCATAGGCACCGCACTTCATTGCTTCAATTGCGGTTGTAACAGTAGCATAACCTGTTATTACTATAATCATAATTGATTCATCAATTTCTCTGACCTTTTTCAGCATTTCCATGCCGTCTATTCCTGGCATTTTTAAATCAAGCAGTATGATAGAAATTTTTTTGTTTTTTAAAATTTCAAGGCCTTTTTCACCACAAGAAGCCTTAAAAACCTCGCAACCCATTTTAATGAGTACTCTCTCAGAGCCGTCACGGATACCTTTTTCATCATCAACAACAAGTACTATTGTTTTATTCATCACCTTCATCTCCACAGGGTAATACTTCAACAGGAAACTTAATAACAAAAGTGGTGCCTTTCCCGGATTCACTTTCCGCCACTATAGAACCTTTATGATTTTCCACAATACCGTATACTATACTAAGCCCCAGCCCGGTACCCTTGCCCTCTTCCTTGGTGGTAAAAAAAGGATCAAAAATATCAGGCAGAATATCTTCCGGTATTCCATTGCCCGTATCGGATATTTCAATACATACTTTATTTTTCCCCTGGGTCAAATAAGTTTTAATATTAAGGCATCCATTAGCGTTCATTGCTTCCACAGCATTGAGAATAATATTCATGAACATATGATTAAGTTGTTGAATATCAGAATGTATAAGCGGAATGTCAGAATCCAGATCTTTTTTAATTGTGATATTCTGAAAAAGAGGCTGATTTTCCAAAAGAAAAAGTGTTCTTAAAATAGCCTTGTTAATATCATAAAGTTTCATAAACTGATCGGTCTGCCTTGAAAATTCCAGCAATTCCCTTACAGTATCCCTTGCCCTTTTAGCATCTTTTACAATGCGCTCTAAATCATCCTTCAAGCCATCTTCCAAATCATAGTCTTCAAGTGCCAACTTTGCAAAAAGAGTAATACTCCCTAAAGGATTATTTAACTGGTGGGCAACACCTGCAGCAAGTTTTCCAAGAGAAGACATTTTTTCAGCCTGAAGAAGCTGGGCATGTACTTTCTCAAGTTTCTTTTCCATGAAAAGTTTTTCGCGAAGATCGTGGAAAAAACCTACTGTTGCAACCTCACGGTTCCCTTCATAAACAATAGATGCATTAAGACTAATGGGTATATTTTTACCATTTTTTCCGAGCAAGTCAACCTTGTAGTATTTAAGTTTGCCCTTGCCAAAATATTTTTCACTGCGAAGTTTTTTCATAACTTCACGAGCACCATCTCCAGGATAAACATCTTTTATATTAAGATTTTTGAGAGCCTCATCTATAAAAAAACCGCTAATTTCTGAAGCTGCATCATTAAAGATGATAATTTTTCCTGTCATATCGGCAGCTATAACCCCATCAACGGAACTTAAGATAAGATTTCGCAAAAATGCATTGGAACGCTGTAAATTCAGCTCCATTTTCCCGAGTCTATAACTATTAGTATCAAGCATTACCAGAGCATCAATAATTTCGTCTCTAATAATGGGAAAGCACAAGGCAACGTCACCAAGACCATTGGAGTCTTCATGAATCTTGTTTACAACTGTTTTACCATCCTTAATTATTAATGTTGCAGGACAACCTTTGCATGGCTGTGATCTATTGTGAAGTGCCTTATAACAAAGTTCCCCATGCATATCTGTTTTATAAATATCAACAGCATATCTGTTAGCTGCCATGATCTTATATTCATTTGAAATTATTATTATTATTCTATCAATGGCATCAACTGCCTTCAACATATATTCTCTTCCAATAGATGTATACATTAAAGCCTCCCTTTTAAAATCAAAACTGTCGGCACAATAGTCAATTATGGGTTGAAGGTTTTAACGGGTCGCTGTTTTTTTGAATTTTAATATTCTGTTTTTTCATCATGCTGTGAAAATTACTTCTTTGCACCCCAACCTTTTTTGAAGCATGTGTTACATTCCAGTCACTTGCGGCAAGAGCATTTAAAATAAAATTTTTTTCCACCTTGTTAACTGCCTTTTGCCTGATTTCAGTTTTTATTTTTTTAAGCTCACTGTTTGTTTCAGGAATGTTTTCAAATAATTGTTCTATGTCACTCATGCCGCTTAAAAGAGGAAAATCCTTGATGGCAAGTCGGTTTTTTTCACAAAGTATTACCCCTCTTTCGATTACATTTTTCAACTGCCTTATATTGCCTGGCCATTCATATTCCTTAAGCCGGTTCAAGACATTATCATCAATACCTGTTATATTTTTTTCCATATTTTTGCTGAACTGCCTTAAAAAATGGTATGCAATGGGTAAAATATCATTTTTTCTTTCTCTTAGTGGAGGTATTATGATGGGATATACAAAAATTCGATAATAAAAATCTTCCCTGAATGAGCCATTTGCCACCATCTTTTCAAGGTTTTTATTTGTGGCAAAAATCAGACGGACATTAACTTTTTGTCTATTGGAACTTCCTCTGGGAAAAAAATCACGGGTCTCTAAAAACCTGAGAAGTTTAACCTGGACATTAAGGCTGATATTACTTATTTCATCTAAAAATACCGTGCCTCCATCAGCCATCTTAAAAATTCCATCCTTATTTTTATGAGCGCCTGTAAATGAACCTTTAACATGACCAAACAGTTCGCTTTCTAAAAGGCTGCTTGACAATGTGCCGCAATCAACAGCAAAAAACACTTTATCCTTTCTTTCGCTGTTGGCATAAACTGCCCTTGCTATCAACTCCTTGCCGGTTCCGCTTTCACCGTAAACAAGAACAGTTGAATCAGTTGGCGCAACCTTTTGAACCATTTTAATTACTTTACTTATTCCTGAGCTGGTTCCTATAAGCTGGTGAGCAAATGTTCTTTTATGCTCATTTTTATTCATCAGCTTTCTGTTTTGAAGCATAATTTCTTTTTGTGTAAATGCATGAAGCACAACAGCTCGAATCTCCTGTGGAGTAAACGGTTTCGGAAGATAATCAAAAGCGCCTATCTTCATTGCTTCAACAGCCGAAGCCACAGTAGCATACCCTGTTATGACAATAACCATAGTGTCGGGATATGCCTCCTTTATTCTATGTAAAACTTCCATGCCACCCAGTCTGTGCATTTTCAGATCAGTTATCACAAGTTCAAACGGATATTCTTCCATCATCTTTAACGCATCATATCCGTTTAAAGCATATTGAACATCATAGTTCATTTTGGATAAAGACCGCACACATGCTTCACAAATATTGAGTTCATCATCAACAATAAGAATTTTTGGGATATCCAGTGAGACTTTTTCCATTATATACTTACCCTGATACAATTTATGTATGGCAGAATCATTAAAAATTTGATCAATTTATTTTTATAAATAAAATTATTCAAGTCTAAATTATTAAAATTCGGTTGTAAAGTTTTCAATAATAAATTTAGGTATATTTATATATTTAATTCGACTTAATTGCAATACAGGCTTGCAATTTTTTAAATATTATTTTAAAAATAATGACATAATAGTTCAATGTCAAACTTGAACGTTTTTTAGATGCAAACCTTCTATTAAAACAAGTTGTTAAAAAAGTCAGCTTGCTACATTTATTGTGGGAGATGTTCTATTATGACATTTCATCTACTTTTATACCTGTCTCTATTTATTTGTTTAACCGGACTTGTTTTAAAAATTTCAACGTGGTTTTTATACAAAGTCAACACTTCTGAAAATGATATCTCCACACGTCAAAGAATATCTGCGGCAATAAAAGGTACTGCACATATTATTTTCAGCAAAAAAATAATATTAATTATAAAATCCTTTTTAATGGACGTACTGCTGCAAAAAAAAATCTTTGAAAAAAATATGCTGGCATGGATTGCACACATGTTTATTTTCAACGGTTTTATTTTACTTTTTTTAATGCATGGCCTTGAATCTATTGTCAGCGAAAATTTATTTTACGACTATTATTCTACAATAAATCCGTTTCTTTTTTTAAGAAATCTGTTTGGAATTATGGTGCTTGCCGGAACAGGAATTGCTTTTTTCAAACGCATTCTTTTAAAATCCAGCCGCATCAATTCAAACAAGGAAGACTGGTTCACCCTGTTTATCATAGCCTTTATAATATTATCAGGAATATTTCTTGAGAGTGCTAAAATCTCGTCTTATTCTGAATTTCAAAATATGGTAGAAGATTATGGGGAGATTGACGACAAAGATGAGATGCAGGCCCTTGAAAGTTACTGGGTAAAAAATCATGGTATTGTTTCTACAAATATTATCAATACCCTTGACAAAAAAACCTTATTACTTGGCAGTGAAATCCATGATATGAGCTGCTCAGAGTGTCATTCTCCTGCCAAATGGGCATTTGCAAGTTTTTCAACAGCCAAAATCTTGAAGCCTATATCTTTATCTTTAGACAAAGCAGGCGGGGTTATCCTTCTTTGGTATATACACATTATTGCATGTTTTTTCTTTCTGGCCTGGCTTCCATTCAGCAAGATGTTTCATATAATCGCATCTCCAATAGTTCTTATGACAAATGCTGCAATGCAACAGGACAAATTCACCCCTGCAAACCTTCTTAACAAACAGATTATAGAGCTTGATGCATGTACACACTGCGGCACATGCAATCTGGATTGTTCTGCAATTATGTTTTTTGAGTCTCTACAAAACCAGTTTATTCTTCCGTCGGAAAAAATAAACTTTCTTAAAAACATAGCATCCGGCAAGAAGCTTGACATTAAGTATTTAAAAAATATTCAAAAAGGAATTTACCTTTGTACAAACTGCGAAAGATGCACTAAAATCTGTCCATCCGGGATTAACCTTAAAAAACTGTTTGCAAATGCAAGAGATAATCTGCTTCAAAAAAAAATTCCCGAACCCTATATTTACAGCCAGCTTTCCTTTGCTTTAACTTTAGAAAATAAATTTTCCGATGAACATTTAGAAGCTTTAAAATCTGTGGATCTTTTATTAAAAAGCAGTTTTAACTCACTAAAAAATATCAATAAGACCCTGTCGTTAAAAAAAACAAAAGCACTGTCCAACATTACTTATAGAAG
The DNA here is from genome assembly GCA_964482535.1 of uncultured Desulfobacteraceae bacterium. Lineage (GTDB taxonomy): Bacteria > Desulfobacterota > Desulfobacteria > Desulfobacterales > BuS5 > CAYZXU01. Next base: position 17,077 of record CAYZXU010000027.1, read on the forward strand.
CTGCTATTGTTGTCAATCCTGCACAAACATATGCCCTGTTGTTGGAGCATATAAAAATTCAAATGAAGTAGTAGACATGATGCCTCACCAAATTATATACTCTCTTGGAATTGGTCTTATTGATATTGCACTAAGTGCAAAAATGATATGGGATTGCTCAGGCTGTTATCTATGTCAGGAATATTGTCCCCAACGCGTGGAAATTTGTGATATTTTTTATAATTTAAAGAACCTTGCTATCAAACAAATAACACATTGAGAAACCGTATTATGAAGAAATACGCACTTTTTTTAGGATGTAATATCCCCATACGTATTCAGCAGTATGCCAGCTCGACTAAAGCTGTTTTAAAAAACCTGGGAGTTGAGCTAAAAAGCATTTCAGGTTTTAATTGCTGCGGATATCCTGTTAGAAATATAGATGAAAAATCCTTTCTTTTTTCATCAGCCAGAAATATGGCCCTGGCCGAAAAAAAGGGTTTTGATATTCTTGTCATGTGCAACTGCTGTTTTCAAAGCTTAAAGATAGCAAAGAATAGTCTAAGCAAAGACAAGGGACTGTTAAATGAACTTAACGAGATACTTGCAAAAGAGGGGCTTAAATATCAAGGGATAGTTAAAATCAAACATTTTCTTTCTATAATTTATCATGATATCGGCATTAATTTTTTAAAACAAAGTTTATTAAAAACATTCAACAACCTTAATATCGCTGTTATTTATGGATGCCATATTTTACGACCCCATGAAATAACAGGCTTTGACAACCGCTTTGCACCCTCAATACTTGATGAGCTTGTTGAAGCAACAGGAGCCTGCAGTATTGACTGGCAAGGAAAACTTGGATGTTGCGGGGCATCTCTTACAGGGATAAATGATAAACTTTCAACAATTATTTTAAAAGAAAAACTGGATGATGCAAAAAATGCAGGAGCAGACTGCATTATTTCTGTTTGTGCTTTTTGCCATATACAATTTGATACAGTACAAAAAAACAGCGCCAAAAATGATGAATTAAAGATTTTACCCGCAATACTTTATCCCCAACTTTTAGGTTTGTGCATGGGAATTGACGAAAAAATTCTTGGCATTGAACAGAATAAAACAATTAAAATAAAAAAGGGGGGCTATGCACCCCCCTTCGCCTGATTTTAAAAAGCCAGGTGATTAAAATATCATGAATTACAGCAATTAAAGATCCTTTTCAGAATACACATTGTTTTTTCCTTTTTCTTTTGTAAGATATAAAGCCTTATCTGCCCTTTCCAAAACAGTTGTTATTGTATCATTTTTTCTATAAGCACTAACCCCTATACTAATAGTAAACATAAGAGGTTTTTTCTTTATATTATCTAATGAATATTTATTTTCAGCTATAGCATTACATATATATTTAGCTTTTTTAATAGCATTTTTCAAAGAAGCTTTAGGAAGTATGGCAACAAATTCATCGCCACCATAACGTGCTATGATATCATCACCACGCATAAATTTTTTACAATTTTCTACCAAAGCTAAAATAATCCTGTCGCCTACCTGATGACCATGTGTATCATTAATTATTTTAAAATTATCAATATCCATAATTAAAAGTGAAAAAGGAAAATGTATAATCAAATTTTTTTCTACCAGTTCATTTAAAAATTTATCTAAACCCATTCTATTATATACACCGGTTAATCCATCAGTCATCGATGTTGTAGTTACTTTTTCAAGTTCTACATTAAGAGATCCTATCTTGATTGAAAGATGTTCTACCTTTTTTTTATCCATTGCCTGTTTATCCAAAACATTTTTTTTAATTATGGCAATTTCTTCTTTTAATTTTCTTTTTATTATTTTAATATCTTCAAGACGTGTTATCTCATCCAGCTTTTCACTTTGTGAATATACTATTTCATTAAAAATTTTATTTTCACTATCAAACTCCACCAAAGCTTTAGTTAATATATCTATTATATCTTTTAGCTCTACCTCTTTTTCTTTTATATAATCATTTTGGCGTTTAATATGGGATAGTATTATTTCTTTTTTTTTATTAAACAAAGAATCTATTTTCTTTGTTTTTTTCTCAGATGATATAGCAGTTTTAAGTTCATCAATTTCTTTATTAAAGCGTTCAGCATCAATTTCTTTTAAATCAAGAGTAAAATCTTTTAAAAAATAAAGTAAAGCACGTATTATAACAAGTAATGTTTCCTGCTTTTCTTCATAGCTCTGAATCTCAACAGGTAATTTCTTTTTATCTGTTGCCACAGTTTTATTTTTTAAAAACAGTTTCATCTTTTTCTCCTGATAAAATTAAAAAATTTTCCGATAATTCCCCCAAATAATTTGCCTCATGTTGTACTTTTTTTAGATGCAGCCCGTCTAAACCTAAAAATGCAACTTGTTTTTGTGTAAACACTATATTTCGGGGTTAACTTCCTGGCCAAGCATCTTCTTTACTTCAGCTTTTACTACCTTGCCCATTATATTACGCGGCAGTTTGTCCACAACAAGCAGTCTTGAAGGAACTTTATACGGCGCAAGTCTTTTTTTTGTCCAAAAACGAAGTTCTTCTAAAGTAAAGGAGCAGCCCGCACAAAGACTGACAGCAGCGCAAACCCTTTCCCCCCACTCCTGATTATATATGCCGACTACCGCACATTCATCTATGGAAGTATTTTCAAGCAGTACTGCTTCAATTTCCAGGGCAGAGACCTTATAACCGCCTGTCTTTATAATATCCACTGAATCTCTTCCCAATATTTTAAAATATCCCCTCTCTACAACTGCAATATCTCCTGTTAAAAACCACTTATTAACAAATGCCTTTTCTGTTGCTTCAGGCTTTTCCCAGTATTCCTTAAAAAGTAAAGGCCCTGAAACCATTATTTCCCCTGATTTATCCTCTTTAAAAATCTCATTTCCCGATTCATCCACAAGCTTGACTTTGATTCCTGGAAAAGGTCTACCCACAAATCCCGGTCTGCGTTCTCCGTCAAGAGGATTAGACAAAATCATTCCTGTTTCCGTCATTCCATAGCGCTCTAAAAGAAAATGCCCGCTTATACTTTTCCATTTGTTAAAAATTACTTCCGGCAAAGCCGCAGAGCCGGAGACCATCAGCCGCATTAAAGTGCATGCCTTTGACATTTTTTCTTTTTCTTTTAGTCCGGCTTTATCCCACAGATTCATCAGCTTTATATATATGGTGGGAACCGCCATAAAAAGAGTTATTCCGCCGGACAAAAATCTGTCCCATACTTTCTGCCCATCAAAACCAGGCATCATTTCACACACAGCGCCTGTCCATAATGCGCACATTAATACATTTATTATGCCGTGGGTATGATGAAGAGGCAGCACATTCAATATCCGGTCATCCGCCGACCAGCCCCAGGCATCAACAAGGGTTTTAATCTGGGCTGTAATATTAAAATGGGTAGAGACTACTCCCTTGGGTCTGCTTGTTGTACCGCTTGTATATAGAATCATTGCCCTTGACTCCAAATTTATTTCAGGCAAAGAGCAATTAGTATTACTTAACCTGCTGTTTAATATTTCAGAAGTTAAAACAATGCGGATATTCAGTCTTTTAAGTAAAGGCCGGAGACTTTTTTCAAAATCAGGATGAAGGATAATAATTTCGGCAGATGTGTCTTTTATGACATATTCTATTTCAGGTAAGGGGTGAAAAATACAAAGGGGAACAGAAATTCCCCCTGCCTGCCAGATCCCCAGGTTAACAGCCGCATATTCAAAACAGGGTCTGACCATAAATACGACCCTGGTTTCATTAAGATCAGGCTCTTTGTCAAGCAGGCACAAAGAAACAGAGTTTGCAGCGCTTAATAATTCGGCACAGGTGTACTCTGCATCTTTATCAATGATTGCAAGTCTGTCGCCATGGTCTGCGACTCTTTGCATTAAAGGAATATTTGAAGTCCCTTGCATTTTTTTATTTCTTTTTTAATTGCACACAACTTACTTCATTCCCACGGAATAAAGCTTCAAGACACTTATTGCATGATATACATGTTGATCTCTTACGATCGCTGCTGTTGTTTTCCCACTGCTTTATAATATCAGGTTCCTTGATTAAAGGTCTGCATAATGAGATAAGGTCTGCATCTTTTTTCAGAACAATATCTTCCATCAGCTCAAAACTTCTTAAACCGCCCACCATCATTACAGGGATATTGACCAGGCTTTTTATCTCCTGGCAGCAATCCCGGAAGTAACCCTCTTTATCGACCCCTTTTATACCTGTTTTATATTCAGAGTTTTCATAACCTTTGCCCCTTATGCCGAGGCTGATCTCAAGGGCATCATATCCTGATTCAGCGAGAATTACAGCAGCCTCTTTTCCCTCAGCAAATTCAAGCCCCCCTTCAAAACCGTCTTTTACTCCTAATTTTATCATCACAGGATAGTCATCGCCTGTCTTTTCCCTGATGCTGCGACAAATTTCACAATGGAGCCTCAGCCTGTTTTCCAGGGAACCGCCCCACTTGTCTTTACGCTTATTTACAGCAGGAGATAAAAACTGGCTTAAAAGATAAACATGGGCTCCATGCACCTGAACAGCATCAAACCCTGCTTCTTTTGCTCTTTTGGCCGCATCTCCGAATGCCTCTATTATTTCATGGATCTCTTCTTCTTTTATTTCCCGATATCTCTTTTTAAGCTTTGGGTCATCTCCATTAGCTGAGGGTGCAAGGGCCAGACATTTCTGAGGGTTAAGAAAAAGTGAGCCTTCCCTGCCTGCATGAAAAAGTTGAACTGCAACCTTTGTCCCATTCATATGAGCTGCAGATGCAAAGTTTTTTAATCCTGGAATATACTTATCCTCTGCTATGGAATTTTGCAGGCTGATAATCTGCCCGGAATCATGAACATAAGCTATGCCTGTAATAATAAGGCCTGCTCCTCCGTGGGCAAGGTTTTTAATATTAGATAGCTGCCTGTCAGCCACATGCCCTGTATTTTCCGCACATCCGTCAGTTGTGGCTGATCTTACAAACCGGTTTTTTAATTTCATACTCTTAATATTGAATTCTTCAAAAAGAATGCTCATTATTAACCTCTAAGTAGGGTAATTAAATTTAATACTTCCCCTCAAAATTTTCGAAAGGAGAAGTAATTTATTACATTGCGTTTAGTATCTGCCTGTCAAGCCTGAATCCTGTTTTCACATTTTCTAAAATGCCTGCCTCATATAACTTCATTAAATCCCTTCTCGCTGTCCGATCACTCACAGTCGAATATAAAACCCTGAATGGTAAATCTTTTTGAATGCTATTAAGTGTGATAACTGTGTGTTCAGGAGATTCAAGTAATAAATTTAATAATTCAAGCTGACGTTTGGTAATTTCCTTTTCATCTCTTAGGTTTTGAAAATAATTCTGCAAAACAAATTTTTGAATATAAAAAGTGATTCGTTCTTTAACTTCATTAAGAGACTTGATAGCACCAGTAAGGACAAATTTTAAAAATGGTGTAATGTCGGACTCTTTGCTTTTTCTTGACCTGGAGAATACCATAAAATATTCATTCATATTATCATAGTAATAATTTGATAACATAGTCGGCAGATACTTAATGCCGGAAGCTCTCAGCAAAGCAGCTTCGATTATTCTTGCCGTTCTTCCGTTACCATCGCCAAATGGGTGGATCAAGGCCAGGTAATAATGCCCAAGCGCCGATCTGATAACAGGCGTGAGCGCCTGGATATTATTAGAGTTGAACCACTCTACATAGTGCGCCATTAGAATTTGAATATCTTTTAGACACTTTGGGGGTGTGTCAATACCACCAAACTGTTTGGCTCCTACTTTAACAATATGATTACGGTAACAGCCTGGCATACATAATTCAACTGAAAGCCGGTCTGTCACTGTTTTGTGAATATCTTTTATGAATTGTTCACTAAGTTTAAAATTAGATTCTGGAGCAATAGCAGATATTTGATCATAAGCTTTTTTAAGATTATAAATTTCAATATTCTTTACTTCCGAGATGTTTTCTTGAGGAAAATTATTTATTATTTCGCCGACTTCACTTTCTTGTAAAGGATTTCCCTCAATCGCGGCTGTACTAAAAATCGACCTTATGATTAACTCTGTTTCAAATTGATAAGACAAGGATGGTAATATGGGTAAATTTTTTAATGAGTTATAAATAACTTTAAATTCGATATCAAGGGGTTGGATTTCTGATTTTAAAAAATTATGACTGAACACAAACTTTCCAGACTTGAATGTCATAATCTTTTTAACGCTCATTGGTTCCTCTTTTTTGTCAGTACAATTTTTTATCTATTCAAGTAGTTAGTATATATTAGCATGATTATTTGTCAATCTTTATGGCAATGCTTGTGTTTACGGATGAAATATTTCACAATATGATGTTGAATTTTTTTTTCAGGGCCTTCAAACATAGTTTAATAATTCAGTTGTTTTGAATGTGCTCAGTTACATGACCGTTACATAGAAAATTTTCAGGTTATACCACAATATGTTGCTATCAGACGTATTGCCCTCTATTTACAACTCT